>JAFEFZ010000075.1 GCA_018240325.1 Pseudomonadota bacterium | reverse complement strand
CTGGCCGGGCTCCAGCCGCGGGTCCGGCGCGTCTAGGCGCAGCTGCTTCCGTCGGAGCCGCTCGCTGCCCAGGCCGGTGGCAGAGCGCGCGGCGGTGGGCGCCAGCGCGGCCTGGGATTTCACTTCGGCCCGCGTCGCATTGGCCGGTGCCGAAGCGCCCGCCGCAGGCACCGGCGCGTCGCCACTGACCGCCGTGCCGGGGCGGCTGAAGGTGCGCAATTCCTCGACCCGCGCGTCGCCCTCCACGCGCAGGCGCGGGCCGTGGGCGGTTTGCGTGAAGGCCACGCGGCCCTTGAAGCCGGCGTCGGCACGCAGCAGGTCCACGTTGAGTAAGTCGCCAAAGTAGGGCTCGAAGGCCTGCACGGGCAGGCGCGCGGCCTCCAGCGTGCCTTGCGCGGACAGCGGCTCCAGCCCCACCTGGCCGCGCCAGGCCAGCCGCCCGGGCTCGCCGCCCGAGCGCCGGCCGGTGCCCACCCCGGTCTTGAGCTCGATCTCCATGGGCTGCTTGCCGTCCAGCGTGAGCTTGCGCGCCGCGATCTGCAAGTCGCTCAGCTCGGCGCGCGCCACGCGGCGCATGCCTTCGTCGCGCCAGCCCACGATGCCGCCGGTGAGGGCCAGCTCGTCCAGTCGCACGGACCAGGGCGTGTCGGCGGCACCGGTGGGCTTGCCGCCGGCTTGCGCACCCGGCTCGGCCGCGCCCTGGGGCGTGCGCAGCCAGCGCTCGGCCATCCAGTGCTGCTGGGCGTCGCGCTCCACGTCCACGCGCGGGCCCTGCACCTGCAGGCGCGCAACGGTCACGGCGTGGCTCTTGCCATCAACCTGCGCGTCGGTCAGCTCCACGCGCTCGATGCTGGCCAGCTCGTCCGGCGCGCGCGGGTCGTCCGCGCGGCGCGCCCGGGTGATGGTCGCCGCCTTGCGCGGCGCACGGGCCGCGCGCGCCGGGCGGGATTCACGCGGGCCGCTGGACGACGCCTCCGCGGGCAACTCGCGCGCTTCATCGCGCTTGGTCGCCACCATCGGCTCGCCGCGGAGCAGCAGCTGCTCCAGCACCACCTGCCTGGCCTTTGCGCTCCAGTCGGGCGCGGCGCCCCGGCCCTGGGGCGCGGCCCAGCTCAGGCTGGCCTCGGCCTGCACGCGGCCGGTCAGCCTGGGCACCAGGTAAGCCGCCAGATACGGCTGGGCCAGGCCCAGCGGCACTTGGGCGGCGCGCAGCGTCAGCTCGGCCTGCCGGTCGCTGGCCTGGCCGTCGAAGGCCAGGGTGGCCGGGCCGGCGGGCGTGGCCGGCGCCACCGCCTCGGCCTCGGCCTTGGCCTGGGGCTTGCGCGAATCCCTGGCTTGGCCCTTGGCGCCACCGCGCGCCGGCGGCGCGGCGGATGCGGCCGGCGCGGTCCGAGCCGGGGTCGGCACATCAGCGCCGGCCAGCGCGAGCGTGCCGTCGAAGGCAAAGGGCTTTTGCAGGGGCCAGGCGATGGACTTGGCGTTCAGCGCCAGCCGGCTCACGCGCAGGTCGGCGGCCGGGGCATCGTCGCTGGCCGTGCTTTCGTCGTGCCAGTTCACCGCACCGCCGCGCACCGCCACCTGGTCGATGGTCAGGGCCAGCGCCGGCTCGCCGGCCGGCTCCTGGGCCGTGGCGGCGCCCGATGGGGTGCTGGCAGGTGCCTTGGCGGT
>JAFEFZ010000074.1 GCA_018240325.1 Pseudomonadota bacterium | reverse complement strand
GCTGGCGCGCAGCACCAGCGGTGCGGCGATCGTGCCGGTCTTGATGATTTCCTCGCCGGTGTCGACGACGCCGTTGTTGTTGACATCGACGAACACCAGCCAGCCGGGCCAGGTGTCGCCGGCCGCGCAGCCGGCGAGGGTTTCGCTGCGGCACAACACTACGCTGCGGTTGCGGCGCAGCGCTTCGACCCGCGTGAGCTGCAGCGCTGCGCTCAGTTCGTTGGCGGCTGCACTGAGGCGGCCGCTGTTGATCAGCCCCTGCATTCCGGGCAGGCCGATCGCTATCACCACGGCGAGCACGACCAGGCCGATCATCAACTCGATCAGCGTGAAGCCGCGTGCCACACCCGATACCCGTGCTTGCATTCGATTTGTTCCGTGACGGCCGGCGCCGACGCCGATGCGCCTGTGCCCGGCCGTTGCTGCCGGATCCCAACGCCGACATTCTGGATATCGACCGCCGCGGCGACGAGTTGAGCCCCGCCAACAATGGCCGCCTGCGAAGACCGATGTGTAACGGCCGGTGGCGGCCGTGACCGGCGTCACGCCGCCGCCAGGCGCAGCGCCGGCGACGACGACGCCTCCCGTGCGTCGGCGGCACACTTCGCGCCGCGCTGCATGGGAAGCGGCGGGAGAGCACGAGATGAATCCAGCGCGTTGGGTGTCGGCGACGGTGTTGCTGTCGATGGCCTGTGCCGCACAGGCCGTGACGACGAGCGAATTCGCGTCGAAAGCGCCGGTGTCTACGGCGCGGCCGGCGCCGGCGCCGGCCGCCGCAGCGCCGGTCAAAGGCACCAGTGCGGACGCGCCGGCTTCCGAGAAGGCGCGCGCGATGCCGCAGCAGGCGGCATCGAAGCCCTCGCGCTGAGCAGCGCCGGGCGCTTCAGCCCGCGTCGAACAACGATCCGCCCGCAGCCGGCGGCAGCAGCCCCAGGTGCCGGTACGCGGCCTGCGTGGCCACGCGGCCGCGCGGCGTGCGCTGCAGGTAGCCCTGCTGGATCAGGTAGGGCTCGATCACGTCTTCGATCGTGCCCGGCTCTTCGCCGATCGCCGCGGCCACGTTGTCCAGCCCCACCGGGCCGCCGTCGAAGCGGTGGATCACGGCTTCCAGCAGCTTGCGGTCCATCAGGTCCAGGCCGAGGGCGTCGACGTCGAGCATCGCCAGCGCCGCCTGCGCCGCCGCGCGGCCGATGCGGCCGTCGCCCTTGACCTCGGCGTAGTCGCGCACGCGGCGCAGCAGCCGGTTGGCGATGCGCGGCGTGCCGCGCGAGCGGCGCGCGATCTCGAACGCGCCTTCGTCGTCGGCGGCTACCTTCAGCAGCCCGGCCGAGCGGCGCACGATGCTCGCCAGCTCCTCGGCGCTGTAGAACTCGAGCCGCGCGACGATGCCGAAGCGGTCGCGCAGCGGGTTGGTCAGCATGCCGGCGCGGGTGGTGGCGCCCACCAGCGTGAAGGGCTGCAGCTCGAGCTTGATCGAGCGCGCCGCCGGGCCTTCGCCGATCAGGATGTCGATCTGGTAGTCCTCGAGCGCCGGGTACAGGATCTCTTCGATCACCGGGCTCAGCCGGTGGATCTCGTCGATGAACAGCACGTCGTGGCGCTCCAGGCCGGTCAGGATCGCGGCCAGGTCCTTCGGCTTCTCGAGCACCGGGCCCGAGGTGCTGCGCAGGTGCACGCCGAGCTCGTGCGCGATGATGTGGCTGAGCGTGGTCTTGCCCAGGCCGGGCGGGCCGAACAGCAGCACGTGGTCCATCGCCTCGGCGCGCTTCTTGGCCGCGCCGATGAAGATCTCGAGCTGCTCGCGCGCCTTGGCCTGGCCCACGTAGTCGGCCAGGCCCTTGGGCCGCAGCGCGCGCTCGATCGCCTCTTCGCCGGGCGATGCCGGCGCGGCGCTGACCACGCGGCGCGCCGGGGCGAAATCGTCGGTCTGGATCGCCATGGCGCATTATCCCGGCGCGCGCCGCCTGGGCCCTTCGCGCCCGTGCGCGCGCCGGCCCGGGCGCCGCGATCGCCGGCGGCTACACTCGCGCCGCGCTGCGGCGGGGTGCTGCGGCGTTTCACCCGCAGCAATTATTTTCAGATGAAGACTCTTCGTATCGCGGCGGCAGCCGCGCTCGCCGGCCTGGCGCTGGCGGCACAGGCCCAGGTCACCGTCAAGGAGCCCTGGGTGCGCGGCACCGTTGCCGGCCAGAAGGCCACCGGGATGTTCGGCCAGTTGTCGTCGGCCGGCGGCGGCAAGCTGGTGGCGGCGGCGTCGCCGGTGGCCGGCATCGTCGAGATCCACGAGATGGCGATGGACGGCAGCACGATGAAGATGCGCGCGGTGCCCTTCGTCGAGCTGCCCGCCGGCAAGGTGGTCAAGCTCGAGCCGGGCGGCTACCACGTGATGCTGATGGATCTGAAGCAGCCGCTCAAGGCCGGCGACACGGTGCCGGTGACGCTGACGGTCGAGGGCGCCGACGGCAAGCGTGAAACCGTCGAGGTCAAGGCGCCGGTCAAGGCGCTCGGCAGCGAGCACAAGCAGCACTGACCTGCAGGCGCGCCGGCGCGCGGCGCGTCGTCCGGCACGCAGGTTCAGCGGCCGGCAGCGCGGGCCTCAGCGGCTCAGCGCCTTGAGCGCGAGCTTGATGCCTTCGCTGACGCCGACGCCGGCCGGCAGGCCCTTCAGCGCCTGGCCGGCTTCGCGCTCGTTGTAGCCCAGCGCCAGCAGCGCCTGCACGATGTCGGCCTGCGCCGCGTCGGCCGGTGCCGCTGCCGGCGGCGCCAGCTCGGGCGCGAGCTTGCCGCGCAGCTCCAGCAGCAGCCGCTCGGCGGTCTTCTTGCCGATGCCCGGCACCTTGACCAGCCGGGCGCTTTCCTGCCGGCTCACCGCCGCCGCCAGGTCGTCCACCGACAGCCCCGACAGGATCGCCAGCGCGGTGCGCGGGCCGACGCCGCTGATGCGCACCAGCTCGCGGAAGGCGGCGCGCTCGGCCTGCGTGAGGAAGCCGTACAGCGCCTGCGCGTCCTCGCGCACGACGAAGTGGGTCAGCAGCGTCACCCGCTCGCCGGCGGCGGGCAGGTTGTAGAAGGTGCTCATCGGCACGTCGAGCTCGTAGCCGACGCCGCCGACTTCGAGCAGCAGTTGCGGCGGCGTCTTCTCGACGAGCAGGCCGCTCAGGCGTCCGATCATGCGGCGATTATGGGCGGCCGCAACGGGCCGGGCCGCCGCGCCTTCAGCGGCCGAACAGGCCCATGCGCTGCGCCTCGAGCGCCGCTTCGGCGCGCGAGCTGACGTTGAGCTTGCGGTAGATCTGCTTCACGTAGTCGGCGATCGTGTGCCGCGACAGCGACAGCTGCACGCCGATCTCGGGCAGCGTGAAGCCCTTGGCCACGCGCAGCAGCACTTCGGTCTCGCGCTCGGTCAGCGCCACGTGCGGCAGGCTGTGCGACGAGGGCTGCGGCTTGCTCTTGGCGGTGAAATAGGCCATCACGCGGCGCGCGATCGACGGCGACAGCGGCGGCTCGCCCTGGGTGATGCGCTGCAGCTGCTCGATGATCAACTCGCGCGCCTGCTCCTTCAGGATGTAGCCGAAGGCGCCGGCCTGCAGCGCGGGGAACAGGTGCTCGTCGTCGTCGTGGATCGTGACGATCACGCTCTGCGTCTCGGGCTGGTGCTCGCGCAGCGCGGCGACCACGTCGACGCCCGATCCGTCGGGCAGGCCGAGGTCGATCAGCGCCAGGTCGAACTTGATCGCCGACACCAGCCCGACCGCGTCGTGCACGCGCGCGGCCTCGGCGATATGGGCGTCGGGGAACACCTGCAGCACCAGGCTGCCGAGCCAGGCGCGGATCTCGGGCAGGTCTTCGAGCAGCAGGATGTTGGTCATGACGGCCGGCACGCAGTTCCCGGAAGCGGAGCGCGGCGATCCTAGCAGCGGCTCAGTGCGGCTCGACGGCGCTCTCCAGCGGAAGCGTGAGGCGGATCACGGTCCCGAAGCCCGGGCCGCTTTCGACCAGGCACTGGCCCGACAGCTGGCGCGCGCGGTGCTTCATGCTGGCCATGCCGTGGCCGCGGTCGAGCCGGCCGTCGAGCTCCAGCGGGATGCCGTGGCCGTCGTCGTGGATCACCAGCTGCAGGTCGCCGTCGGCGAAGCCGCATTGCATCGAGCAGCGGTTGGCGCCGCTGTGCTTGATCACGTTGCTCACCGCCTCGCGCAGGATGCGCGTGGTCTGCACGAAGGCGCGTGCCGACAGCGTCTGCGCCGGCTCGTCGGCCGGCGGCGCCCAGTCGGCCTCGATGCCGGCCTGCTGCAGCCGGCGCACGAACTCGGCGCGCCAGTCGCCGAGCGCGTCGATCAGCTGCACCGGCTTGCCGGTGAGGCCGCGCACCGACAGCCGCATCTCCTCGAGCGCCTCGCGCGCCAGCTGCGAGATGCGCTCGGATTCGCTGGTGTGCACGATCGTCAGCAGCTTGGCGCCGAGGTCGTCGTGCAGGTCGGCGGCGATGCGCTTGCGCTCGCGCTCGGTGACCCGCTCGACGCGCAGCTCGGCCAGCTGCGTGAAGTTGCGCTCGATCTCGGCGGTGGCGTCGCTGATGCGCGCCTCGAGCTCGGCGCGCGCGGCCTCGGCGTCGTGGCGCGCGCGCCCGTGCTGCTGCAGCAGCCGCAGGCCCGCCGGCACCATCGCCAGCGGCGCCGCGAGCTGCGCGTACTGCAGCATCGGCACGCGCAGGCCGAACGCCTGGCCGGCGAACTCGACCGCGAGCGCGACCCCCGCCAGCCCCAGCAGCGCGGCCATCGGCCAGAACGAGCGGCTGCGGTCGCGGTACTGGCGGCGCAGGTAGAACACCGCCGCGGCCACCACCTGCAGCGCGAGCAGCAAATACCACGCGCTCGCCGCCGCGTACAGCCGCTGCGGCCCCGCGAGCATCAGGCTCAGCGGCATCAGCACGCATTGCAGCGACAGCGCGCGGTCGACGAGGCGGCTGCGCCAGCGCGCGTAGCGCAGCAGGAACTGCACGGCCGCCAGCGTCAGCAGCGGCAGCATCGCGGCGAGCAGGAATTCGGCGACCGCGCCCTCGAAGGGCAGGTTGCGCAGCCAGCGGCGTGCCTCGACGATCGCCCAGCCGATCGCGAGCGCGCCGAAGTAGGCGAGATGGCTGTCGCGCCGGTTGATCCAGCCGAGCACGAACATGAAGCCGCCCAGCAGCACCAGCGTGGCGCTGATCGCCAGCGGCAGCGTAACGTCGAGCACCATCTGCCGCGCATAGCGCGGCTCGAGCAGCGCCTGCGGGCCGATCTGCAGCGCCGCCAGGCTGCCGGCCCGGCGCGCCGACGCGACCCGCGCCAGTGCCTGGCCGACCACCTTCAAGTCCAGCGTGTTGATGCCGGGCTCGATCAGCGCCGCCGGCAGGTTGACGAGCTGCGGCTGGTGGCAGTTGCGCGTGACCGGCTCGCTCATCCGGCCGCCGCTGTGCACCAGCCGGCCGTTGAGGAAGACCTCGACATTGGTGCAGGCGCGCTCGATGTACAGCGCCAGCAGCCCGCCGTCGGCGCGCACATCCGATCCGTTGAAGGCCGCACGGTACCAGACGGTGCCGCTGTAGCCGGGGCGGCTGCGCGACCAGGTGTCGGGCAGCTCGACCGTGCGCGCCGGCGCGCCGGCGGGGAAGCGTTCGCTGTCGCTCTCGACCGCCTGCGCGGTGGTGATCGTGACCCCTTGCGCGTGCACCGTCGGCGCCGCGGCCCACAGCAGCAGGATCGGCAGCAGGCGCAGCAGCCGCAGCAGCCGCAGCAGGTGCAGCGGGCTCGGCATCCGGCGCGCGGCCTGCGCCTGCACCGGGCGGCCGGCGCTGCGGCGGCCGGGCGTGCAGGGCGCGACAGCGGGGCTTCGCATGGCGACGGGGATTGTGCGCGAGGCGCTGCCGCCCCCGCGGCGGCGACAATGTGCGCTTGTGCCGCCCGCGGCGTTGCGCGTCGCCCTTTGCCGTGATCCTTCGCCACGCCTTCACGCCGCTCGACAACGCGCGCCTCGCGCACCTGTGCGGGCCCTTGGACGAACACCTGCGCACGATCGAGCGCGCGCTCGGCGTGGCGATCAGCCGCCGGCAGGAGGCCTTTCGCGTCGAGGGCCGGCGCGACGCCGCCGAAGCCGCGCTGCGCCTGCTGGGCACGCTGTACGAGCAGGCCGCGCAGCCGATCGCCGCCGAGTCGCTGCAGCTGGCGCTGGTGGGCGCTGCCGCGGATGCCGGGCCGGCAGGGCCGGCAGGGCCGGGGCAGAGGGTGGTGCTGCATACGCGCCGCACCGATCTGGCGCCGCGCACGCCCAACCAGGCGCGCTACCTGCAGCAGATCCTGAGCCACGACCTGAGCTTCGGCATCGGCCCGGCCGGCACCGGCAAGACCTTCCTGGCGGTGGCCTGCGCGGTCGATGCGCTCGAGCGCAGCACGGTGCAGCGCATCGTGCTGACGCGGCCCGCGGTCGAGGCGGGCGAGCGGCTGGGCTTCCTGCCCGGCGACATGGCGCAGAAGGTCGACCCGTACCTGCGCCCGCTGTACGACGCGCTCTACGACCTGATGGGCCTGGAGCGGGTGACGCGCGCCTTCGACAAGGGCCTGCTGGAAGTGGCGCCGCTGGCCTTCATGCGCGGGCGCACGCTGAACCATGCGTTCGTGATCCTCGACGAGGCGCAGAACACCACGTCGGAGCAGATGAAGATGTTCCTCACGCGCATCGGCTTCGGCTCGCGCTGCGTGGTCACCGGCGACGTCAGCCAGATCGACCTGCCCAAGGGCCGCGCCAGCGGGCTGGTCGAGGCGCGCAGCGTGCTCGCCGGCGTCGAGGGCGTGGCCTTCACCGAGTTCGATGCGGGCGACGTGGTGCGCCACCCGCTGATCGCGCGCATCGTCGCCGCGTACGACGCCGCGCGCAGCCCGGCCGCAGGCGGCGCCGACTGATGGCCGCGCGCACGGAGCCGGTTGCGCCGCCGCGGCCGGCGCTGCAGTTGTCGCTGCAGCAGCCCGACGCGCGCCACCGCGCCTGGCTGCCGCGCCGGCGGGTGGCGCGCTGGCTGCGCGCCGCGCTGGAGGCGCCGGCCGAACTGACGGTGCGCATCGTCGGCGAGGCCGAAGGCCGCGCGCTGAACCGCGACTTCCGCGGCCGCGACTACGCGACCAACGTGCTGACCTTCGACTACGCGCGCGCGCCGCTGGTGCAGGCCGACCTGGTGCTGTGCGCGCCGGTGGTCGAGCGCGAGGCGCATGCCGCCGGACGGCCGCTCGATGCGCACTACGCGCACCTGCTGGTGCACGGCGCGCTGCACGCGCAGGGCTGGGATCATGAAACGTCGGCCGCCGACGCGCGCCGGATGGAGGCGCGCGAGCGCGCGCTGCTGGCGGCGCTGGGCTTCGCCGATCCCTACGCGCCGGCGCCGCGCAGCCGCCGCGCCGCGTCGAGCGCGAAGTAGCTGAGCACGCCGTCGGCGCCGGCGCGCCTGAAGGCCAGCAGCGACTCCATCATCACCGCGTCGTGGTCGAGCCAGCCGTTGGCGGCCGCGGCCTTGAGCATGCTGTACTCGCCGCTGACCTGGTAGGCGAAGGTCGGCATGCGGAACTGGTCCTTCACGCGGCGCACGATGTCCAGGTACGGCATGCCGGGCTTGACCATCACCATGTCGGCGCCCTCGGCGATGTCCAGCGCCACCTCGCGCAGCGCCTCGTCGGCGTTGCCCGGGTCCATCTGGTAGACCTTCTTGTCGGCCTTGCCCAGGTTGCCGGCCGAGCCCACGGCGTCGCGGAACGGGCCGTAGAAGGCGCTCGCGTACTTGGCGCTGTAGGCCATGATCCGCGTGTGGATCGCGCCGCAGGATTCGAGCGCCTGGCGGATCGCGCCGATCCTGCCGTCCATCATGTCGCTGGGCGCGACGATGTCCACGCCGGCCTCGGCCTGTACCTTGGCCTGCTCGACCAGCACCTGCACGGTGGCGTCGTTGACGATGTAGCCGGTGTCGTCGAGCAGCCCGTCCTGGCCGTGGCTGGTGTAGGGGTCGAGCGCGACGTCGGTCAGCAGCCCCAGCTGCGGAAAGCGCGCCTTCAGTTCGCGCAGTGCGCGCGGCACCAGGCCGTCGGGGTTCGCCGCCTCGCGGCCGTCGGGCGTCTTCAGCGCGGGCTCGATCACGGGGAACAGCGCCATCACGGGCACGCCGAGGGCGACGCATTGCTCGGCGGTGTCGAACAGCCGGTCGATGCTGCGCCGCTGCACGCCCGGCATGCTCGCCACGTCCTGGGTCTGGTTGCGGCCGTCGAGCAGGAACACCGGCAGGATCAGATCCTGCGGCGCCAGCCGGTGCTCGCGCACCAGGTCGCGGGTGAAGGCGTCACGGCGCAGCCGGCGCGGCCGGCTCGCGGGAAAGGGCGGGGGTGTCTGCACGGCGGCGGCATCCTGGCGCTGCGGCGGCCGCCTCGGCGCCGGGGGCGCCCGGACCGAGGGAAACTGCGGTGCCAGGGATGGCGCAGCGCCTGCTAGAGTGGTCGATGAATGATAGCCGCAAGGCGGTCGTTCCCTGCTTTTCCTCCCTGAGCAGGTGCCTTAGCGTGTTGACAGCGATAAGGCTTTGCAGGCCCCGGTCTCGTGCCGGGGCCTCTTTGTCTGGGCCGCGCGCGCGGCCTCGGCGCCCCGGGCTGCGGCCGATAATGCCCCGATGGGTGTCGGCTATCTGTGGGTCAAGGCTTTCCACATCGTCTTCGTCGCGGCCTGGTTCGCCGGCCTGTTCTACCTGCCGCGGCTGTTCGTGAACCTGGCGACGGTGCCGGCCGACAGCCATGCCGAGCGCGAGCGGTTGCTGCTGATGGCGCGCAAGCTGCTGCGCTTCGCGACGCTGCTGGCGCTGCCGGCGCTGGGGCTCGGCCTGGCGCTGTGGCTGGGCTGGGGCATCGGCGCGGGCAGCGGCTGGCTGCACCTGAAGCTGGCGCTGGTGCTGCTGACGCTGGCCTATCACGCCGGCTGCGCCCGGCTGCTGCGACGCTTCGAGCAGCTGGAGAACCGGCGCAGCGACCGCTGGTACCGCGTGTTCAACGAATCGAGCGTGCTGCTGTTCGCCGCGACCGTGGTGCTGGTCGTGGTCAAGCCTTTCTGAGCAGCCGTGGCACCGCGGCGCCCGCGCAGCTCGGCCTTCGTGCTGGCGCTGGCCTACGGGCTGCTGGTGGTCTATGCGAGCCTGTACCCCTTCGGCCCCTGGCGCTGGCCGCCGGGCGTGGATCTGGCCAGCGCGCTGCGGCTGCCGTGGCCGCCTTGGCGCGACCCCTTCGACGTCACGGCCAACGTGCTCGGCTACCTGCCGCTGGGTGCGCTGCTGTGCATCGGCTGGCGGCGCAGCGGCCGCGGGCGGGCCGCCGCCTGGCTGGCGGCGGTGGCGGTGCCGACGCTGCTGTCGTACGGGCTCGAAGTGACCCAGCTGTTCGTCGCGGGCCGCGTGCCGTCGCGCGTAGACTGGGTGCTCAACGTCGCCGGCGCCAGCGCGGGCGCGAGCCTGGTGCTGCTGCTCGACGTGTTCGGGCTGCTGCACCGCTGGCAGGCCACGCGCGACCGCTGGTTCGTCACCGACAGTGCCGGCGGCCTGGCGCTGCTGGCGCTGTGGCCGGCGGCACTGCTGTGGCCGGTGCCGGTGCCGCTGGGATTGGGGCCGGAGCTCGGGCCGCTGCGCGGCGCGCTGCTGGCGCTGGTGCAGGACGTGAGCTGGGCCGAAGCGCTGGCGGTGCGGCTCGAGGCGGCCGGCCCGCAGGCGCCGCTGCCGCCGCTGGCCGAGGCGTTGATCCCGCTGCTGGGCATGCTCGCGCCCTGCCTGCTGGCCATCAGCCTGGCGCGCCCGGGCTGGCGGCGCCTGCTGCTGGTGGCGGGCGCGCTGCTGCTGGGCATCGGCATGAGCACCTTGTCGACCGCACTGGCCTTCGCGCCGGCGCATGCGCTGGCCTGGGCGACGCCGGTCGTGCTGCCGGCGATCGCGGCGGGCGCGCTGCTGGCGCTGCCCTGCACCTTGCTCGGCGGCCGCGCCGCCGCCGCGCTGGGGCTCATGGTGCTCGGCGTCCTGGTGGGGTTGGTGGCACAGGCGCCCGTGGACCCGTACTACGCCGCCAACCTGCAGCAGTGGGAGCAGGGCCGCTTCATCCGCTTCAATGGGCTGGCGCAGTGGATCGGCTGGCTGTGGCCGCTGGGCGCGATGGCCTGGCTGCTGACCCGCCTGACGCAGCGCGGCGATTGAGCCCTCGCGGCGGCGGGGAGCGCCCGGCTGCCTACAATCGCCGCCTGGGCGATGCCGGCACGCTGCCTGCGTCGCGAGAGGCGAGCGCTTGAGCTACTACCGACACCACATCTTCTTCTGCGTGAACGCGCGCGACAACGGCGAAGCCTGCTGCGCGCAGCACGATGCCGAGGCCGCGCTGCAGCACTGCAAGTCCAGGGTCAAGGCACTGGGCCTGGCCGGCCCCGGCGGCGTGCGGGTCAACAAGGCGGGCTGCATGGACCGCTGTGCCGGCGCGCCGGTGGCGGTGGTCTACCCGGAAGGCACCTGGTACACCTACGTGGACCCGGACGACATCGACGAGATCGTCGAGTCGCACCTGAAGGAAGGCCGCGTCGTCGATCGGCTGCTGCTGGCCCCCGAGATCGGGCGCTGAGCGGGTCCGTACCGTCGATGAACGCGCAGACCCAGCGGCGCACGATCGCCGGGCCGGCCGGCGCGATCGAGTGCGCGATCGACGCACCCGCCGGCGCCGCGCGCGCGCTG
This sequence comes from Pseudomonadota bacterium, assembly GCA_018240325.1. GTDB lineage: Bacteria > Pseudomonadota > Gammaproteobacteria > Burkholderiales > Burkholderiaceae_C > Rubrivivax. The sequence continues at coordinate 8,329 of JAFEFZ010000074.1, read as the reverse complement.
GCGGTGGTGTGCCACCCGCACCCGCTGCACGGCGGCACGATGACGAACAAGGTGGTGCAGACGCTGGCGCGCGCCTTCGTGCAGCTCGGCTGCCGCAGCGTGCGCTTCAACTTCCGCGGCGTCGGCGGCTCGGCCGGTGCCTGGGCCGAAGGCCCGGGCGAGGTCGAGGATGCGCTCGCGGTGATCCACGCCTTTCGCGCGCCGGACGAGCCGCTGGTGCTGGCCGGCTTCTCCTTCGGCGGCTATGTCGCGACGCAGGCCGCCGCCGCGCTGGCCGCCGCGGCGCCGCCATTGGCCTGCGAGCGGCTGGTGCTGGTGGCGCCGGCGGTCAGCCGCTTCCCGGCCGCGCCGGTGCCGGCGCAGCGCACGCAGCTGATCCACGGCGAGGCCGACGACGTGGTCGCGCTCGCCGACGTGCTCGACTGGGCGCGCCCGCAGGCACTGCCGGTCACGGTGGTGCCGGGCGCCGGCCACTTCTTCCACGGGCAGCTCGCGCTGCTCAAGAGCCTGGTGGTCGGTGCAGGGCCCTGCTGAGGCCGCACCGCGCGCGGCGGGCCCGACGCCGACCGTACCTCGTTCCCACTTCACCCGGATCCGATGAACCGACTGATTGCCTTCTTGTCCGCCGCGCTGTTTGCTGCCGGTGCCCTGGCCCAGATTCCGCAGCCGCCCGAGGTGGCGGCACGCAGCTTCGTGCTGGTCGACCTGACGAGCCAGCAGGTGCTGGCCGAACGCGAGGCCGACGCGCGCGCCGACCCGGCGTCGCTGACCAAGCTGATGACCGCCTACCTGGTGTTCGCCGCGATCCGCGACGGCAAGCTCAGCCTGGAGCAGTCGCTGCCGGTATCGACGCGTGCCTGGGCCGAGCGCAAGGGCGGCGGCTCGCTGATGTTCATCGACACCACGATGACGCCGCGGGTCGACGAACTGCTCCGGGGCGTGATCGTGCAGAGCGGCAACGACGCCTCGGTGGTGCTCGCCGAGGCCGTGGGCGGCACGCTCGACGGCTTCGTCGCGATGATGAACAAGCAGGCGCAGGCCTGGGGGCTGAAGAACACGCAGTTCCGCAACGTCACCGGGCTGACCGAGCCCGGCCACTATTCGTCGGCACGCGACGTCGCGACCGTGGCCGCACGGATCATCACCGACTTCCCCGAGTTCTATAAGCTCTACTCGATCCGCCAGTACACCTACAACCGCATCAAGCAGGACAACCGCAACCTGCTGCTCGGCCGCGACCCGACCGTCGACGGCATGAAGACCGGCTACACCGACGGCGCCGGCTACTGCCTGGTGGCCAGTGCGATCCGCGACATGCCCAACGGCAAGCGCCGGCTGCTCAGCGTGGTGCTGGGCACGGCGTCGCGCGAAGCGCGCGCGGCCGAAAGCCAGAAACTGCTGAACTGGGGCTTCTCGGCGTGGGACGCGGTGCGCCTGTTCGACGACGGCCAGCCGGTGGCCACGGTGCCGGTGTGGAAGGGCACCGTGCCGCAGGTCAAGCTCGGCGTGTCGGGCGCATTGTTCGTCACCGTGCCCAAGGGCGAAGGCGACAAGCTCAAGACCCAGGTCGAGCGCACCGATCCGTTGATCGCGCCGCTGACCCAGGGCCAGCAGGTCGGCACCGTGAAGATCAGCACCGCCGGCGGCGCGCCGGTGCGCAGCGTGCCGCTGCTCGTGACCGACGCCGTGCCGCTGGCCGGCGTGTTCAGCCGCACCTGGGACGCCTTCCGGCTGTGGATCAAGTAAGCTCGCTCGCCGACTTCAGAGCGCCCCAAGGGCCGGGCTGCGCCCGGCCCGCCCCCCGTGGGGGTCAAGGAAACTCGGGGCGGCCCGGCGTTTCTCGAGAGGATCGATCGTCATGCCCACCCCGCTGCCCGACGTGCCGTGCTGCCTGAACGGCGAGTTCAGCCGCGTGTGCGACGCGAAGGTGTCGGTGCTCGACCGCGGCTTCCTGTTCGGCGACGGCATCTACGAGGTGGTGCCGGTCTACGGCCGGCGGCTGTTCCGCTTCGACGAACACCTGGCGCGGCTGGCGCGCAACCTGGCCAAGGTGCGCATCCCCGACCCGCACCCGCGCGAGCAGTGGCTGCGGCTGTGCCGCGAGCTGGTGCAGCGGCTCGCGGCACAGACCGGTGCCGAGGACCAGGTGGTCTACATCCAGGTCACGCGCGGTGTCGCGCCGCGCGACCACGCGATGCCGCCCGACGCGGTGCCGACCGTGTTCATGATGGTCAACCCGATGAGGCCGCCGACCGCCGAGCAGCGCCACCACGGCGTGGCCTGCGTCAGCGCGCGCGATTTTCGCTGGGAGCGCGCCGACATCAAGAGCACGTCGCTGCTGGGCAACGTGCTCGCGCGCCAGTTGTCGGCCGACCATGGCGCGGCCGAGACGATCCTGTTGCGCGACGGCTTCCTGACCGAGGCATCTTCGAGCAACGTCTGGGTGGTGCACGAAGGTGCGCTGCTAGGCCCGCCGAAGAGCGAGCGGCTGCTCGAAGGCATCCGCGTCGAGCTGCTGCGCGAGCTGTGCGAGGAGGTGGGTATCGCCTACAACCTGCGGCCGATCCCCGAGGCCGACGTGCGCAGTGCCGACGAGCTGCTGCTGAGCTCGGCGACGAAGGAGGTGCTCGCGGTCACCCGGCTCGACGGCGAGGCCGTCGGCCACGGCGCGCTGCGCGGCAAGCCCGGGCCGGTGTATGCGCGGCTGTACGAGGCCTACCAGCGCGCCAAGTCGCGGCAGTCGATCTGAAGGCCGATCAGGAGGGGGCGCTGCCGTGGCGGCCGAACGCGAATCGCTGATCGACTACCCGAGCCTGTTCCCGATCAAGGTGATGGGCGCGGCCGACCCGGCTTTCGAGCCGGCGATGGTGGCGATCGCGCTCGAGCACGACCCGGGCTTCGACGCGGCCACGCTCGAGCGGCGGCCCAGCCGCAGCGGCACCTACGTGGGCCTGACGCTGACCGTGACCGCGACCTCGCGCGAGCAGCTCGACGCGCTGTACCGTGCGCTCACCGGCCATCCGCTGGTGAAGGTGGTGCTGTAGTGGAGGCCGCTGCGCCCGGGCCGCGGCTGCGCGTGCTCGGCCGGCAGGACTATCGCGACACGCTGGCGCGGATGCGCGCGTTCACCGCGGCGCGCGATGCGGCCACGCCCGACGAGATCTGGCTGGTCGAGCACGACCCGGTCTATACGCAAGGGCAGGCCGGCCGCGCCGAGCACCTGCTCGACCCGGGCACGATCGCGGTGGTGGCCAGCGACCGCGGCGGCCAGGTCACCTATCACGGGCCCGGGCAGGTGGTGGCGTACCCGCTGGTCGACCTGCGCCGGCTGCGCATCTACGTCAAGGAATACGTGTTCCGGCTCGAGGAAGCGGTGCTGCGCACGCTGGCCGACTACGGCGTCACCGGCCACCGCGTCGCCGGCGCGCCCGGCGTGTACGTGCGCCTGGATGATCCCTTCGGCCATGCGGCGCTGGCCGGGCCGGCCGATGCGCGCGAGCGCTTCCGAGGCCTGGGCAAGATCGCGGCGCTGGGCATCAAGGTCAGCAACCACTGCAGCTACCACGGCGTGGCGCTCAACGTGGCGATGGACCTGAGCCCCTTCGGCGGCATCGACCCTTGCGGCTATGCGGGGCTGCAGACGATCGACCTCGCTACACTGGGCGTGCAGGCCGAATGGGCTGATGCCGCCGAGCGGCTCGGGCGCCGGCTTGCGGCCCGTCTGACTCCCTGAACGCCGCTGCTGCCGGCGTCTGCCCGCCATGTCCACACCCGATTCGCCGCCGGCCGCGTACGACGCCGCTGCCAAGCAGAAGGCGCAGGCCAAGACCTCGCGCATTCCGATCAAGGTCGTCGCCGCGCCGGCGCTGCCGAAGCCCGAGTGGATCCGGGTCAAGGCCGGCGGCACGGGCACGCGCTTCAACGAAATCAAGCAGACCCTGCGCGAGCACCGGCTGCACACGGTGTGCGAGGAGGCGAGCTGCCCGAACATCGGCGAGTGCTTCGGCCACGGCACCGCCACCTTCATGATCATGGGCGACAAGTGCACGCGCCGTTGCCCGTTCTGCGACGTGGGCCACGGCCGGCCGGATCCGCTCGATGCGGACGAGCCGCTGAACCTGGCGCGCGCGATCGCCGCGATGAAGCTGAAGTACGTGGTGATCACCAGCGTCGACCGCGACGACCTGCGCGACGGCGGCGCCGCGCACTTCGCCGACTGCATCGGCCGGGTGCGCGAGCTCGCGCCGGCCACGCGCATCGAGATCCTGACACCCGACTTCCGCGGCCGCCTGGACCGCGCGCTCGACATCCTGAAGGCGGCGCCGCCGGACGTGATGAACCACAACCTGGAAACGGTGCCGCGGCTGTACAAGCAGGCGCGCCCGGGGTCGGACTACGCGTTCAGCCTGGGCCTGCTGCAGCGCTTCAAGCAGGAGGTTCCGGGCGTGCCCACCAAGAGCGGGCTGATGGTGGGCCTGGGCGAGACCGACGACGAGATCCTGCAGGTGATGCGCGACATGCGCGCGCACGGCATCGACATGCTGACCATCGGCCAGTACCTGGCGCCCAGCGGCCACCACCTGCCGGTGCTGCGCTACGTGCATCCCGATACCTTCAGGATGTACGAAGCCGAGGCCGCGAAGATGGGGTTCAGCCACGCAGCGGTCGGGCCGCTGGTGCGCTCGAGCTACCACGCCGACCGACAGGCACAGGCGGCCGGCGTGGCGGGCTGACGGACGGGCGGACGGGCGGACGGAAGCATCGCGCATCCGGCCGGCCCCGAAGGCACTCGGTTCTGCCGACGCTGCAACGGCAGGGGGTCGGGGCGACAACGTGTTGCGGCGCGAGACTCTTGGCCGCAGCCGCGCCGCATGCCTGCCGCCTCGCTATCGCTGCGGCGGCGGTCGGCGCTGCCGACGCTGCCCTGGAGCCGGCTCGTGCGGCCGGCGCGCGGCGCCCGCGCCGCGCCGTACCCCACCCGATAATCGTGCCCGATGGAAGCCGCCGCAGTTCGGGCCCGCACGCGCATTCGGCCGCTCGGGCCGTCGCTTCTGGCGGTCGTGCTGGCCGCCGGCGGTTGCGCGCCGGCGCTGGACTGGCGCGAGGTTCGGCCTGCGGGCAGCGGCGTGGCGGCGATGTTTCCTTGCAAGCCTGCCGGCCAGGCGCGCCTGGTGCAGCTCGCCCAACGCACGGTGCGGCTGGAGCTGCACGCCTGCACCGCAGGCGGCGCGACCTGGGCGCTGGCATTCGCCGACCTCGACGATCCGTCGCGGGTGGGCCCGGCGCTGGACGAGTTGCGAACCGCGGCCGCGGCCAACCTCGGGGCGCCGATGGATGCCGGCGAAGCGCTGCGCGTACCGGGGGCGACACCGAATCCGTCGAGCGTCCGGATCGCCCTGCAAGGGCGGGCCCCCGACGGCCGAGCCCTGGGCGAGCGGGTCGGTCTGTTTGCGAAGGGGCTGCGCGTGTATCAGGCGACGGTGCTCGGCGAACACATCGACGCTGAAGCCGCCGGGACCTTCTTCGGCAGCCTGCGGCTGACGCCATGAGCCCGCCGCGCTGGCGTCCGGCCCACGCCTTTCGCGGCGGATCCTGGCGAATGCCGATAATGGCCGGCGAGGCATTGCATCGATGACCACCTTGCTGATCCTGGCCCATGCCCCACTCGCGTCGGCGCTGCGGGCGGTGGCGCAGCATGCGTTCCCCGATTGCGCCGCGCAACTGCAGGCACAGGATGTCGCCGCCGACAGCTCGCCGGAGCAGGTGGTGCAGCAGGCGCGCGCGCTGCTGGCACTGCAGCCTGGCGAGTCGGTGCTGGTGCTCACCGATGCCTATGGCGCGACGCCTTGCAACGCCGCGATCGAGTTGCTCGACGACCCGCAGGTCCGTGTCGTCGCCGGCGTCAACGTGCCGATGCTGTGGCGTACCTTGTGCTATGCGGCCAAGGATCCGCTGGACGCGCTGGTCGCACGGGCACTGGCCGGTGCCGCCCAGGGCGTGATGCAGGTCACCGCGGCGCGCCCGCCGCAACCCTGCGCCGAACCTGGCTGCGCGCCCCCCCGGAAATGATCAAGCAGACCCTCACGATCAGCAACAAACTCGGTCTGCACGCGCGCGCGTCGGCCAAGCTGACGAAGCTGGCCGGCAGCTTCGGCTGCGAGGTGTTCCTGACGCGCAACGGACGCCGCGTGAATGCGAAGAGCATCATGGGCGTGATGATGCTGGCCGCCGGCCTGGGCAGCGAGGTCGAGTTGGAAACCGACGGCGCCGACGAGCAGGCCGCGCAGGATGCGATCGCGGCGCTGGTCAACGACAAGTTCGGCGAGGGCCAGTGACACCGTGAGCATCCAGCTCTTCGGCATGCCGGTGTCGCGGGGCGTGGCGATCGGCCGGGCAGTGCTGGTGGCGTCGAGCCGGGTCGATGTGGCGCATTACTTCGTTCCGCCGGAGCGCATCGGCGCCGAAATCGAGCGGCTGCGGCAGGCGCGCGACACGGTGGCCGGGGAGTTCGACGCGCTCAAGCGCGATCTGCCCGGCGACGCGCCACCCGAGTTGCCGGCGCTGCTCGACGTGCACCTGATGCTGCTGCATGACGAGGCGCTGATCGGGGCGACCCGGCAGTGGATCGTCGAGCGGCACTACAACGCCGAATGGGCGCTGTCGGCGCAGCTCGAGGTGCTGGCGCGCCAGTTCGACGAGATGGAGGACGAGTACCTGCGCGAGCGCAAGGCCGACCTGGAGCAGGTGGTCGAGCGCCTGCTGGATGCGCTGGCGCGCGAGCCCGGCGAGCCGGCACCGCCGCTGCACCCGCCTGGTTTGCGCGATTTCGGCGGCGAGGATCCGCTGGTGCTGGTGGCCAGCGACGTCGCGCCCGCCGACATGCTCCAGTTCAAGCACAGCGTGTTCACCGGCTTCATCACCGACGTCGGTGGGCGCACCTCGCACACGGCGATCGTCGCGCGCAGCATGGACATCCCGGCGGTGATCGGTGCGCGCGAGGCCAGCCGCCTGATCCGGTCCGACGACTGGGTGGTGATCGACGCCGATGCCGGGGTGGTGATCGTCGATCCGTCGCCGATCATGCTCGAGGAATACCGCTTCCGGCAGCGCCAGAGCGAGCTCGAGCGCGCCCGCCTGGATCGGCTGCGGCACACGCCGTCGGTCACGCTCGACGGCGAAACGGTCGAACTGCTCGCCAACATCGAACGGCCGCAGGATGCGGACGCTGCGCTGCAGGCCGGCGCAGTGGGCGTGGGCCTGTACCGCAGCGAGTTCCTGTTCCTGAACCGAGGCAGCGACCTGCCGGGCGAGGACGAGCAGTTCGAGGCCTATCGGGCGGCCGTGCACGCGATGCAGGGCCTGCCCGTGACGATCCGCACGGTCGACGTCGGCGCCGACAAGCCGCTGGAGCGCATGACCGTTCAGGAACTGCGCCACGAACACGTGCTGAACCCGGCGCTCGGCCTGCGCGCGATCCGCTGGAGTCTGTCCGAGCCGGGCATGTTCCGCCAGCAACTGCGGGCCATCCTGCGCGCGAGCGCCTACGGCAAGGTGCGCATCCTGGTTCCGATGATTGCCCACCTGAGCGAGATCCGAGCCACCTTCGACGCGATCGCGCGAGCACGCCGCCAGCTCGACGATGCGGGGAAGACCCATGCGCCGGTCGAGGTCGGGGCGATGATCGAGGTCCCCGCGGCGGCGCTGCGGCTGCAGCCATTCCTGCAGCACTTCGACTTTGTCTCGATCGGGACCAATGACCTGATCCAGTACACCTTGGCGATCGACAGGGCCGATGACGCAGTTTCGAACCTCTATGACCCTTGGCATCCGGCGGTACTGACGCTGATTGCCGCAGTGATCGAGCAAGCGAACGCCGCCAGCCGGGGGGTGAGCGTCTGTGGCGAAATGGCAGGGGATCCGAACTTCACCGAACTGCTGCTGGCGATGGGCTTGCGCAGCTTCTCGATGCAGCCCGCGCAGATCGCCGCGATCAAGCAACGCATCCTGCGCGCGGACACGCGGCGCCTGAAGGCGGTCCTGGCCGACGTTCTGGCAGCAGAAAACCCGCAAGAAGCCGCCACTGCGCTGTTCGGCCGGCCTGGGTCGCGCTGAGGCTGCCGCCGCAGGGACGGCCGCAGCCGATTAGAGTGCGCACTCAAGTGCTGCGCTCGCGGGTGTTGACAGACCCGCGAAATCGCTGCTATAGTCTCGTTTCTTTGCTGCTGACACCCAAAGACAGGGTGAACGCAGAAGCTCTTTAACAACACACAGCCGATAAGCGTGGGCGTTTGAAGGCGAGTGCCAAAGGGTCAGCGGTTTGCCGCAGATC
>JAFEFZ010000073.1 GCA_018240325.1 Pseudomonadota bacterium | reverse complement strand
GCCGCGGCGAGCGCATCGGCCATCGCCTGGTACATCGCGATCGTCAGCGCGTTCTTCTTCTCGGGGCGCGCGATCTCGATCGTCGCGACGCCGTTCAGGGTGGCGGTGCGGATGCTCATGCGTGCTCCTCCAGTGGTCAGACGCGCTCGAGGATGCCGGCCGCGCCCTGCCCCATCCCGACGCACATCGTGACCATGCCGTACTTGAGGTTGCGGCGGCGCAGCGCGTGCACGACGGTGGCCGAGCGGATCGCGCCGGTGGCGCCCAGCGGATGGCCGAGCGCGATCGCGCCGCCCATCGGATTGACCGCCGCGCGGTCCAGGTCGATCGAGTTCAGCACCGCCAGCGACTGCGCGGCGAAAGCCTCGTTCAACTCGACCCAGCCGAGGTCGGCGCTCTTCAGGCCGGCGAGCTTCAGCGCCGCGGGGATCGCCTCGATCGGACCGATGCCCATGATCTCGGGCGGCACGCCGCGCACCGCGAAGCTGACGAAGCGCGCCAGCGGCTTCAGGTCGAAGCGCTTGACCGCGGCCTCGCTCGCCACGATCAGGCAGCCGGCGCCGTCGCTGGTCTGGCTGCTGTTGCCGGCGGTGACGCTGCCCTTGGCCGCGAACACCGGCTTGAGCTTCGCCAGGCCTTCGGCCGAAGTGTCGGCGCGCGGGCCCTCGTCGATGTTCACCGTGCGCGTGCGGGTCTTGACCTCGCCGGTGGCGAGGTCGGGCGTGCGCTCGACCACGTCGATCGGCGTGATCTCGTCGGCGAACTCGCCGGCCTTGATCGCGGCCAGCGCCTTTTGGTGCGACTGCAGCGCGAACTCGTCCTGCGCCTCGCGGCCGACTTTCCACTGCGCGGCCACCTTCTCGGCGGTCAGGCCCATGCCGTAGGCGATGCCGACGTTCTCGTCGCTGGCGAACATCGCCGGGTTGTACGAGGGCTTCGTTCCGCCCATCGGCACCAGGCTCATGCTCTCGACCCCGCCGGCGATCATGACCTCGGCCTCGCCGACGCGGATGCGGTCGGCCGCCATCTGCAGCGCGGTCAACCCCGACGCGCAAAAGCGGTTGACGGTGACGCCGGCCACCGTGTTCGGCAGCCCGGCCAGCACGGCGGCGACGCGCGCGACGTTCATGCCCTGCTCGGCCTCGGGGAACGAGCAGCCGATCACCGCGTCCTCGATCGCCTTCGGGTCGAGGCCGGGCGCCTGCTTCAATGCGCTGCGCATCACCGCGACCAGCAGGTCGTCGGGGCGGGTGTGGCGGAAGTAACCGCGGTGCGAGCGCCCGATCGGCGTGCGCGTGGCGGCGACGATGTAGGCGTCTTGAACTTGCTTGATGCTCATCAGTTTGCGCTCCGTTGTCCTTGTCGAGCGGCCGCCGCGGAACCGGTTGTGCCGGGCCGCGGGCTGCCGCCCCTCGAGGGGGCGGCCGCAGGCCGTGGGGAGGGGGTCAGTTCCGCACAGGCTTGCCGGTGGACAGCATCCCCATGATCCGCTCCTGCGTCTTCGGGTGTTCGAGCAGCGAGCAGAAGTGCCGGCGCTCGAGCGTCATCAGGTATTCCTCGCTGACCGGCGTGCCGGCATCGACGTCGCCGCCGCAGATCACGTCGGCGATCAGCGACGAGACGTGGAAGTCGTGCGCGCTGATGAAGCCGCCGTCGCGCATGTTGACCAGCTGGCCCTGTATCGTCGCCTTGGCCGAGCGGCCGGCCGCCGGGAACGGCTTGCGCACCGGCGCACGCCAGCCGCTGGCGTGCATCGCCTTGACCTGCTCGATCGCGACAAACAGCAACTCGTCCTTGTGCGGCACGATCACGTCGCCGTCGAGCAGGTAGCCGAGCTTGCGGCTCTCGAGCGCGCTGGTGCCGACCTTGGCCATCGCCGCCGCGGTGAAGGCCTCGCGCAGGAACGCGAACGGGTCGGCATTGGCGCCGCCGGCCGCCGCCATCTCGGCCGCGCGGCGCGCGATGTAGGTCAGCCCGCCGCCGCCCGGGATCAGGCCGACGCCGACCTCGACCAGGCCGATGTAGCTCTCCATCGCCGCCACCCGCTTCGCGCAGTGCAGCGTGATCTCGCAGCCGCCGCCCAGCGCCATGCCGCGCACCGCGGCCACGGTGGGCACCGCGGCGTAGCGCATGTCGAGCAGCGTGTCCTGCAGCAGCTTGATCGCCGGCTCGATCGCCTTGGCGCCGCCTTTCATGAATTCAGGCAGCATCGACTGCAGGTCGGCACCGTAGCTGAACGGGTCGTCGGGCGACCAGATCACCAGGCCCTTGAAGCCGGCTTCGGCGAGCGCGATGCCCCGCTTCAGGCCCTCGATCACGCCGGCGTCGATCGCGTGCACCTTGGTCTTGATGCCGGCGATCACCACCTCGCCGTCCAGCGTCCACAGCCGCATCGAATCGTCCTCGTGCAGCGTGGTGCCGGCCTTGGCCGCCGGCACCGCGACCGCGCCGAGCACGTTCTCGCGGAAATGCTGGCGCGCATACACCGGCAGCTGCGACAGCGGCACGTAGGCGCCCTTGGCCGGGCTCCACGAGCCTTCGGCGCTGTGCACCCCCGTGCGCCCGTCGAACACCCAGGCGGGCAGCGGCGCCGACGACAAGGCCTTGCCGGCGTCGATGTCGTCCTTGACCCATTGCGCCACCTGCTGCCAGCCGGCTTCCTGCCACAGCTCGAAGGGCCCTTGCTTCATGCCGAAGCCCCAGCGCAGCGCGAAGTCGACATCGCGCGCGGTGTCGGCGATCGTGCCCAGGTGCACCGCCGCGTAGTGGAAGCCGTTGCGCAGCAGCGCCCACAGGAACTGCGCCTGCGGGTTGCTCGATTCGCGCAGCAGCTTCAGCCGCTCGGCGGCGGGCTTCTTCAGGATGCGCTCGACCAGCGGGTCGGCCTTGCCGCCGGCGGCGGTGTAGGCACCGCTGGCAGCGTCGAAGCGCTGGATCTCCTTGCCCGCCTTCTTGTAGAAGCCGGCGCCGGTCTTCTGGCCGAGCGCGCCGGCTGCGAGCAGCTTCGTCAGATCGTCAGGCGTCGCGAAGCTGGCGTAGAACGGGTCGGTGTCGGCCGACAGCGTGTCCTGCAGCGTCTTGATCACGTGCGCCATCGTGTCCAGCCCCACCACGTCGGCGGTGCGGAAGGTGCCGCTGGACGCGCGCCCGAGCTTCTTGCCGGTGAGGTCGTCGACCACGTCGTAGGCGAGGCCCGCCTTCTTCGCCTCGACCATCGTCGCCAGCATGCCGGCGATGCCGACGCGGTTGGCGATGAAGTTGGGCGTGTCCTTGGCGCGCACCACGTTCTTGCCCAGGCCGCTGGTGACGAAGGCTTCGAGCTGGTCGAGCACTTCGGGCTGCGTGGCCGCGGTCGGGATCAGCTCCACCAGCGCCATGTAGCGCGGCGGGTTGAAGAAGTGGATGCCGCAGAAGCGCGCGCGCATCTCGGCCGGGATCGCGTCGCTCAGCTGGGTGATCGACAGCCCCGAGGTGTTGCTCGCCAGGATCGCGTGCGGCGCCACGTGCGGCGCGATCTTCTGGTACAGCGCCAGCTTCCAGTCCATGCGCTCGGCGATCGCCTCGATCACCAGGTCGCAGCCGGCGAGCTGGTCGAGGTGCTCGTCGTAGTTGGCCGGCTGGATCAGCGCCGCCTCGTCGGCCACGCCCAGCGGCGCGGGCTTGAGCTTCTTCAGGTGGTCGATCGCCTTGATCGCGATCGCGCTCTTCGGCCCTTCCTTGGCCGGCAGGTCGAACAGCACCACCGGCACCCGGCAGTTCACCAGGTGGGCGGCGATCTGCGCGCCCATCACGCCGGCGCCGAGCACGGCAGCCTTGCGGACATTGAATCGGTTCACG
>JAFEFZ010000072.1 GCA_018240325.1 Pseudomonadota bacterium | reverse complement strand
TCGTCGATCGCGACACGCCTGAACGCTTCGGCGGCCTGGCGCTGTGGGCCTTCGGCGGCATGGCGCTGGTGGGCACGCCGCTGCAGGCGAAGATGAAGATTCCCGACACGCCCGAGCGCGCGCTGGCCGACTGGCAACGCTTCGGTGAGCTCGCCGCCGACGACCATTGGCCGCAGGCCTGGGCCAAGCACTACGTCGAACATTCGCGCAGCGGCGTGTACGACTGGCTGCGGCAAGAGGGCGTGAAGTTCATGCCCGCCGTCAACTGGGTCGAGCGCGGCCTGAACGGCGACGGCAACAGCTTGCCGCGCTACCACGTCGTCTGGGGCACGTCGCGCTTCATGACGCTGCGGCTGATCGAGCAGCTGCGCGCGGCCGGCAGCGGCGGCAAGCTGACGCTGCTGCACGGCCACCGGGTGACGCAGCTCGACCACGCGGGCGGGCGCATCGCCGGCGCCGTCGCGGTCGACGAGGCCAGCGGCGCGCAAGTGCGCATGCAGGCGCCGACGGTCGTGCTCGCGATGGGCGGCATCAACGGCGGCCACGAGGAGACGCGGCGCAACTGGCCCGCGGACCGGCCCATGCCCAAGAACATGCTCAACGGCGCGCACCCGTTCGCCGATGGACGGCTGCACCGCGCCGCCGCCGCGGACTTCGGCGCGCAGATCACCCACGCCGGCGAGATGTGGAACTACGCGGCCGGCTTCCCGCATCCCTACCCGCACTTCGCCGGCCACGGCCTGTCGACGATTCCCTGCAAGTCGGCGCTGTGGCTGAACCACCGCGGCGAGCGCATCGGCCCCCAGCCCTTGGTGACGGGCTTCGACACCCATTGGCTGTGCCAGCAGGTGGCGGCGCAGGCCAAGCCCTGGACCTGGCATTTGCTGAACTGGCGCATCGCCGCCAAGGAGTTCGCGATCTCCGGCGCCGAGCACAACCAGCGCATCCGCGACCGGCAGTTCCCCGCTTTCCTGAAGGAGACGCTGCTCGGCAACCACCGCCTGGTGCGGCAGATGCAGCAGCAGAGCCCGCACTTCCTCGTCGCCGACACGCTGGCCGAGCTGGCGGCGAAGATGAACGCGCTGAGCGCGTCGCACGACGTCGATCCGGCGCGGCTGCAGGCCACCGCCGACGCCTTCGACGCCAACTTCGCCAACGGCAGCAAGCTGGAGAACGACGACCAGATCCGCCGCATCCTGCACGCGCGCCAGTGGGGGCCGGACCGCTTACGCACCTGCAAGCCGGCGCCGCTGCAGATGAAGGGCGCAGGCCCCTTCATCGCGATCCAGATGCAACTCATCACGCGCAAGAGCCTGGGCGGGCTGCAGACCGATCTGCAAAGCCGCGTGCTCGATGCGGGCGGCCAGCCGATCGACGGCCTGTACGGCGTCGGCGAGGCGGCCGGCTTCGGCGGCGGCGGCGCCAGCGGCAAGCGTTCGCTCGAAGGCACCTTCTTGCCCGGCTGCATCCTCACCGCGCGCGCCGCGGCGCGGCACATCGGCACGGGGGGATGAGCGATGGAACAGGAAGGCCATGACTTCATCGTCGTCGGCTCCGGCCCGGCCGGTTGCGCCGTGGCCTCGCGCCTGTCGGAAGACCCGCGCCACGCCGTGCTGCTGCTCGAAGCCGGGCCGGGCCAGCGCAAGGGCCTCCTGGGCAGCAACGCCGCGCTCGGCGCGCTCGCCTACGGCCCGCGGCGCAGCGCCTACAACTGGGGCTTCGACAGCCGGCCCGACGCGGGGCTGAACGGCCGCCGCTCGTACAACCCGCTGGGCCGCGGCCTGGGCGGCGGCACTTCGATCAACACGCTGATGTACATGCGCGGCAACCCGCTGGACTACGACGGCTGGGCGGCGGCGGGCAACCCCGGCTGGAGCTGGAGCGAGGTGCTGCCCTACTTCAAGAAGAGCGAGAACAACCAGACCTTCGCCGCCGACGATGACCCGTACCACGGCAACCGTGGCCCGGTGTGGGTGGAAGAGTTGCGCACCGACAACCCCTGGCACGCGACGCTGCGCCAGGCCTGCGAGGAAGCCGGCTGGCCCTACAACCCCGACCTGAACGGCGCGACGCAGGACGGCTTCCGCCCTACGCAGGTGATGATGAAGGGCGGCGAGCGCCACCACGCCGGCCAGGCCTGGATCCTGCCGCACCTGGGCACGCGAACCAACCTGCAACTGCAGTGCGACAGCCCGGTGGCGCGCATCGTCTTCGACGGCCGGCGCGCCGTCGGTGTCGAGGTCGTGCAGGGCGGCCAGAAGCGCCAGATCCGCGCGCGCAAGGAAGTCATCGTCGCCAGCGGCGGCCTGCTCTCGGCCAAGCTGCTGCAGCTCTCGGGCGTGGGCGATGGCGCGGCATTGCAGCGGCTCGCCATCCCGGTCGTCGCGCACCTGCCCGCGGTCGGCGAGCACCTGCAGGACCACGTCGACGTGATCCTCGGCCACCACGTGCCCGCAGACCCGGATCTGATCGGCATCTCGCCCACCGGCGCACGCGGCCTGTGGCGCGCGATGCGCCGCTGGCGCCGCGAGCGCCGCGGCATGGCGACGACCAACTTCGCCGAAGTGACCGGCTTCATGCGCTTGGCGCCGGACTCGCCGATGCCCGAAATCCAGTACGAGTTCGTCGTCGCGCTGGCGATGAACCACGGGCGCGACATCTACGCCAAGCACGGCCTGTCCACCCACGTGCTGCTGCTGCACCCCAAGAGCCGCGGCAGCGTGCGGCTCGCCAGCCCGCGCTGGCAGGACGACCCGGCGATCGACTTTGGCTACTTCTCGCACCCCGACGACCTGGCGACGATGGTGGCCGGCGTGCGCCGCGTGCTCGAGGTGTACGACACGCCGACGCTGCGCCGCCTTGTTGCGGCCGACCTGCGCACCGCGCACTGCCGCAGCGACGAAGATCTCGCCCAGTTCTGCCGCAACGTCGCCGGCACCAACTACCACCCCACCAGCAGCTGCCGCATGGGGCAAAGCGCTGCCGACAGCGTCGTCGATGCGCGGCTGCGCGTGCACGGCCTGCAGGGCCTGCGCGTGATCGACAGCTCGATCTTCCCGACCATCCCCGGCGGCAACACCACCGCGCCGGCCACCATGGTGGGCGAGAAGGGCGCGGCGATGCTGCGCGAGGACTGGCGATGAGCTTGCGCAGCACCTATCGCTGGAAGTGCGGCGCGCCGCGCACGGCAGTCATCACCGGCAGCCGCTGGACGCGCGACCTGATACCCGCCCGCGCGATGTGCGCCGTCACCCCACCAACCCGGACAGCCCCGCCATGAGCACCATGCCCCCTGCAGTCGACCTGGCGGCGCAGCTTCCCGCTGCGCTGCGCGAGTGTTTCGCCGCGCAGCGCGCCGCCTTCGCCAAGAACCGCAACCCCGGCCTCGCCGAGCGCCGCGCCGACCTGCGCGCGCTGCACCGCCTGCTGGTCGACAACCGCGACGCGCTGGTCGACGCGGTCAACCGCGACTTCGGCTGCCGCAGCCGCTTCGAGACGCTGATGACCGAGCTGCTGCAAGGGCAGGAGGCGGCGCTCGACGCCATCCGCCAACTGCCGCGCTGGATGAAGCGGCAGCGCCGTCCGCTCGACATCACGCAGTACCCGCTGGCCGGCGCCTTCGTGATGCCGCAGCCGCTGGGCGTGGTCGGCATCGTCGTGCCGTGGAACTTCCCCATCGCGATGGCGGTGCAGCCGATGATCGGCGCGCTCGCCGCGGGCAACCGCGTGATGGTCAAGATGTCGGAGAACTCGGCGCATCTGGCGCGGCTGCTGCAGGGCCTGCTGCCGCGCTACTTCGGCGCCGACAAGGTGAGCGTCTTCGCCGATGCCGACGCGGCTCCCGGGCAGTCGCTCGGGCCCCTCTTCACGCAGCTGCCCTTCAACCACCTGTTCTTCACCGGCTCCCCGCAGACCGGCCGCGCGGTGATGGCCAACTGCGCCGCGAACCTGACGCCGGTGACGCTCGAACTGGGCGGCAAGTCGCCCGCGATCGTCGCGCCCGACTACCCGCTCGCCAAGGCGGCCGAGCGCATCCTGTGGGTCAAGATGCTCAACGCCGGGCAGATCTGCACCAACGTCGACTACCTGTTCGTCCCCGAAGGCAGCGAGCAGGCGTTCGTCGCGCACGCGCAGCGCATCGTCGCGCAGCGCTACCCCAGCCTCACCGGCGGCGACTACACCGCGATCATCGACCAGCGCCAGCACGAGCGCCTGCAGGCGATGCTGGCCGATGCCGTCGCGCAGGGCGCGACGGCCGTGCCGCTCCACCCCGGCCAGGCGGGTGATCCGGCGCGGCGCCTCATGCCGCCGGTGGCGCTGCTGAACGTGCACGACGGCATGCAGGTGATGCAGCGCGAGATCTTCGGCCCGCTGCTGCCGATCCTCGGCTACCGCAGCCATGAGGACGTGCTGGCCTACATCAACGATCGCCCGAACCCGCTGGCGCTGTACCTGTTCAGCCACGATCGCGGCCTGCAGGAGCAGTACCTGCATCAAACCCTGTCCGGCGGCGTGACGCTCAACGACACGCTGCTGCACGCCGGCCAGCACCACCTGCCTTTCGGCGGCGTCGGCGCCAGCGGCATGGGCCACTACCACGGCCGCGAAGGCTTCCTGACCTTCTCCAAGCTGCGCCCGGTGTTCCGCCAGGGGCCGCTGCGCACGGTCGACTTCCTGATGCCGCCCTACGCCGGGCTGGCGAGCAAGATGCTCGACTTCATGCTCTGGCGCAACCGCTGAACGAGAACGCTTCGAACGAGGAGATGCGCATGAACGGCGCCCAAGCCCTGTTGCAGACTCTGGCCGACGCCGGCGTCGAAGTCTGTTTCACCAACCCCGGCACCAGCGAGATGCACTTCGTCGCCGCGCTCGACACCGAGCCGCGCATGCGCGCCGTGCTCGCGCTGTTCGAGGGCGTCGCCACCGGCGCCGCCGACGGCTACGCGCGCATGGCCGGCAAGCCCGCGGCGACGCTGCTGCACCTGGGCTGCGGCCTGGGCAACGGCCTGGCCAACCTGCACAACGCGCGCAAGGGCAGGGTACCGGTGATCAACATCGTCGGCGACCACGCCACCACCCACACGCGCTACGACGCGCAGTTGCAGTCCGACATCGAAACCGTCGCGCGCAACGTCTCGCCCGGCTTCGTGCGCACCAGCGCCGGCACCGCCGCACTCGGCCAGGACGCGGTCGATGCGATCACCGCCGCGCGCGGCCTGCCGGGGCAGGTGGCGACGCTGATCCTACCGGCCGATGTGTCCTGGGGCGAAGGCGGCCAGCCGTGTCCGCCGCCGCCGCTGCCGGCGCCGGCAGCCGCCGAGGACGCCGCGGTGCAGGCCGTCGCACAGGCGATCCGCACCGGCGGCAAGACCGTGCTGCTGCTGGGCGGCCAGGCGCTGCGCGAGGGCGCGCTGCGCTCGGCTGCACGCATCGCGGCGCACAGCGGCGTGCAGCTGCTGGCCGAGGTCTTTCCCACCCGCATGGAGCGCGGCGCGGGCCTGCCGGCGGTGGAGCGCGTCGCCTACCTCGCCGAGCTGGCGGGCGTGCAACTGGCCGGGGTGCAGCATCTGGTGCTGGTCGATGCCAAGTCCCCGGTCTCGTTCTTTGCCTACCCGGGCAAACCCGGCGATCTGGTGCCCGAGGGCTGCACCGTGCACACCCTGAGCAGCCCCGCGCAGGACGCCGCGGCCAGCCTGGACAAGCTCGCGGCGGCGCTCGGCGCGGGCAGCATCGAGCCGCCGCTGGCTCCCGCGCAGCGGCCGGGCCGGCCGCGCGGGCCGCTGACGGCGCCCAAGGTGTGCAAGGCCGTCGGCCACCTGCTGCCCGACAACGCCATCGTCATCGACGAAGCCATCACTTCCGGCCTGATGCTGGGCACGATGACGGCGGGCGCACCACGCCACGACCTGCTCACGCTCACCGGCGGCGCCATCGGCCAGGGCCTGCCCAACGCCGTGGGCGCGGCCATCGCCTGCCCGCGGCGGCCGGTGATCGCGCTCGTCGGCGACGGCACCGCGATGTACACGATCCAGGCGCTGTGGACGATGGCGCGCGAGCAGCTGCACGTGGTGTCGATCATCTTCAACAACGCCAGCTACTCGGTGCTGAACGTCGAGCTCGAGCGCGTGGGTGCCGGCGCGGCGACTCCGAAGGCACAGGCGCAGTTCGAACTGAAGGCGCCGGTGCTGAACTTCTCCCAGCTGGCCCAGGGCATGGGCGTGCACGCGGTACGCGCCGGCACCGCGGAGGGCTTCTGCCAGGCGCTGGAATACGCGCTCGCGCACCCGGGCCCGCACCTGATCGAAGCGATGGTCCCCGAGTCGCTCGCCGGCGCCAAGCGCAAGGTCCTGCCCTGGCTGTTGCGCTCGCTGCCCAGCCTGCCGCAGCCCGTGGCCCAGGCGCTCAAGCGCAAGATCGCGCCTTGAGAGCGCCCCCAGGGCCGGGCTGCGCCCAGCCCGCCCCCCCCGAGGGGGTCGAGGAAACTTGGGGCGGCCCGGCGTTTCCTCGAGCGCGCGGCGTGATTCAGGCGCGGCGCTCGAATGCGAGCTTCAGGCCCAGCGCGACCAGCACCATGCCGCTGGCCCGATACACCCAGGCCAGCACCCGGGTGCGGGTGCGCAGCCAGTACGAGAGCCTGCCGGCGCCGTAGCCTACCGGCGCTTTGACCAGGAAGGTCAGCGCCGCGAAGGCCAGGCCGAGCGCGAAGATCGACAGCGTCGGGTGTTCGGCCCTGCCGTGAACGAACTGCGGCAGGAAGGCGAGATAGAACACCGCGATCTTCGGATTCGACACGTTCGACAGCGCCCCGTCGATGAACAGACGGCGCAGCGACTTCGGTGCACCGCCCGACAGCGCCAGCTCGGCCGGGCGGATGCGCAGCAGCTGAAGGCCGACGTAGATCAGATAGGCGGCGCCCACCAGCTTGAGCAGCACGAACAGCAGCTCCGACGCGCGCAGCACCGCGCCCAGCCCGAGTGTGGCGAGGAGGGTGTGGCCGATCAGCCCGACGCTCACGCCGGCCGCAGTCACGACGCCGGCCGCCGACCCCTGTGCGACCGAGCGCGACATCACCAGCACCATGTCCTGGCCCGGCGTCGCGATCAGCACCAGCGACGCAACGACGAACAGAATCCAGTTGACTTCGATCATGACCCCGTCCTCGTGCAGGCCGCCGATTATCCGGCCCCGGGCAGCGGCGGGTACGAGCGTGCCGCGGCCAAGCTGCCGATGCAAAGGGGCAACCGATCCATCGGCCCCGCCGGGCGCCGCCCGGGAAGACCTGTTGCACGAAGGCAAGCGGCCGACGCCTGGGCGCGCTGCGCCGCGCAGCGCTACCAGGTATCGACGAAGCGCGCCCCCGACGCCGGCCGCACCTGCGCTGAAGCCAGCCCGCGCGCCAGCCAGGCGCGCGTTTCGGCCGGGTCGATGACGGCGTCGATCTCGAGCGTCGTGGCCATGTTCAGCGCCGCGCCGTGCTCGTAGCGCTCGTCCAGCAGGCGCGCGAACAGCGCGTCGCGCTCGGCGCCCTCGGGCACCGCCTCCAGCTCCTTGCGGAAGCCCAGGCGCACGTAGCCTTCCAGGCCCATGCCGCCGAACTCGCCGGTGGGCCAGGACACGGTGAACACCGGCGCATGGAAGCCGCCCGCGGCCATGGCCATCGCGCCCAGGCCGTAGCCCTTGCGCAGCACCACGCCGAACAGCGGCACGCGCAGCGCCGCGGCGGTGACGAACAGGCGGCTGACGTGCCGCACCTGGGCCGTGGTCTCGACCTCGGGGCCGACCATGAAGCCGGGCGTGTCGATCAGGCTGACGATGGGCAGGCCGTGCGCGTTGCACAGCTGCATGAAGCGTGCGCCCTTGTCGGCGGCGGGCGCGTCGATCGCGCCGCCCAGGTGCAGCGGGTTGTTGGCGATCAGGCCGACCGGACGGCCCTCGATGCGCGCGAGCGCCGTGTGGATGCCCGCGCCGAAGCCGGTGCGCAGCAGCAGCAGGCTGCCCTGGTCGACCAGGCCGGCCATGGCCTTGCTTGTGTCGTACACGCGCAGGCGGTTCTCCGGCACCACGGCGCGCAGCAGCCGCTGGTCGGGCGTGATCCAGTCCTTCACCCGGCCCTGGAAGTACGACAGGTAGTGCCGCGCCGCGGCCACGGCCTCGGCCTCGTCGCCGACCAGCAGGTCGATCACGCCGTTGCCGTGCTGCACCGGGCTGGGGCCGATCTGTTCGGGCTTGAACACGCCCAGGCCGCCGCCTTCGATCATCGCCGGGCCGCCCATGCCGATGTTGCTGGCGCGGGTGGCGATGATGACGTCGCTGCATCCCACCAGCGCGGCGTTGCCGGCAAAGCAGTAGCCGTGCACCACGCCGACCACCGGCACCCGGCCCGACAGTGCCGCATAGGCGGCGAAGGTGCCGACGTGCAGCCCGGCCACCACCGGCACGTCGACGTCGGCCGGGCGCCCGCCGCCGCCTTCGGCAAACAGCACCACCGGCAGCGACTGGTCCAGCGCGATGCCCAGCATGCGGTCGGTCTTGGCATGGTTGCGCATGCCCTGCGTGCCGGCCAGCACGGTGGCGTCGTAGCCCATGACCACGGTGCGCGCGGCCTCGGCGCCATGGATCAGGCCGTTGACGCCGCCGATGCCGGTGACCATGCCGTCGGCCGGCGTGTTGGCGATCAGGTCGGCCATGCTGCGCCGGCGCGTCTGCGCGGCCACGGCCAGCGCGCCGTATTCGATGAAGCTGCCTTCGTCGCACAGCTCGGCGATGTTCTCGCGCACGCTGCGCCCGCCGCGGGCGTGGCGCTTTTGCATCGCCTCGGGCCGCGCCGCGTCGAGCGTGCAGGCGTGGCGGTCGATGACGCGCTGCAGGTCGGCGCGGATGTGGTCCGGGTCCAGCGCGGCGGCGGCGCTTGACTGCGCGGCGCCCGAGGCGGCGACTTCTTCCAGCACCAGCAGCACGTCGCCCTGCGCCACGTAGGCGCCGGCCTCGACGAAACACTGGCGCAGCACGCCGGCATGCGGCGCGGTGAGCACGTGTTCCATCTTCATGGCTTCGAGCACGGCCAGTTCGGCGCCGGCCGCCACCGCATCGCCCACCGCCACCGACAGCTGCAGCACGCGCGCCGGCATGGGCGCCAGCAGCGCGCCCTCGGGCGCTTCGCCGGCGGGCAGGGTGTGCGGCCGTTCCGCATCGCTGCCGGCTGCCGCAGATGGCGGCGCCGCGCGATCAGCCATCGCCCGCGCCGCCTCGACCAGCTCGGGCAGCACCGATTCCAGCCAGCGCGTGTGCACCGCCTGGCTGGCCATCTCGGGCCGCTCGGCCAAGGCACGCAGCAGCGCCAGGTTGGTGGCCACGCCTTCGATGCGCGTCTCGGCCAACGCGCGGCGCGAGCGGCGCAGCACGTCGGCGAAGTCGGTGCCGGGCGCATGCACGATCAATTTGGCCAGCAGGCTGTCGTAGTGCGGGGAAGGGCTGGCGCCGGCGGCGCCGTGCGTGTCCACGCGCACGCCGGGGCCCTGCGCCAGCTCGAAGCGGGTCAGCCGTCCGCTGCCCGGCGTGGCGCTGCCGTCGGCGGCCAGCGTCTCGGCGTTGATGCGCCACTGGATCGCATGGCCGCGCGGTGCCGGTGGCGCCGACGCATCCAGCCCCGCGTCGGCCAGCCGCTGCCCGGCCGCCAGCCGCAGCTGGGTCTGCACCAGGTCGATACCGGTGACCGCCTCGGTGATGGTGTGCTCCACCTGCAGCCGCGCGTTGGCTTCGATGAAGACGCAGGGCAATTCGGCCGACGCCGGATCGACCAGGAACTCGAAGGTGCCCAGCCCTTCGTAGTGCAGTTCGCGCGCCATGCGCAGGCTGCTGTCGACGATGTGCCGGCGCAGCGGCTCGGGCAGGCTCGGGCTGGGGGCGATCTCCACCAGCTTCTGGAAGCGCCGCTGCAGCGTGCATTCGCGCTCGCCCAGCGCCATCACCTCGTGGCCGTCGCCCAGCACCTGCACCTCGATGTGGCGGGCGCGGCGCATCAGCCGCTCCACGTAGACGTCGGCGATGCCGAAGGCGGCCTGGGCCTCGCTGCGGCAGCGCGCATAGGCGGCGGCCAGCGCGGCTTCGTCCTCGACCGCGCGCATGCCGCGCCCGCCGCCGCCGCCCACCGCCTTGATGACGATGCCGGCCTGCGCGTGCTGGCGGAAGAAGGCCTGCGCCTCGTCCAGCGCGACCGCGTGCTGCGTGCCCGGCAGCAGCGGCACGCCGCAGCGCTCGGCCAGCGCGCGCGCCTGCGCCTTGTCGCCGCACAGCGCCAGTTGCTCGGGCGTCGGGCCGATGAAGCGCACGCCCGCCGCAGCGCAGTCGCGCGCGAAGTCGGCGCGTTCGGCCAGGAAGCCGTAGCCCGGGTGCAGCGCGTCGGCGCCGTGCGCGCGCGCAATCGCCAGCAGGCGCGCACCGTCCAGATAGGCCGCCGGCCCGCTGGCGCCCAGCGCCACTGCCGCATCGGCCGCCTGCACATGCGGCGCCTGCGCATCGTCGTCGGCGTACACCGCCAGGCTGGGGATGCCCAGGTCCTGCAGGGCGCGCACGATGCGCAGGGCGATCTCGCCGCGGTTGGCGATCAGGACTTTGGCGAACATGGCGATGGCTCCAGTTGGTGCGGAAGGCGACCCCGGGGCCTACTTCTTCTGCGCCAGCAGCGCGCACTTGCTCTGCGCGGCGGGCAGGAAGGCTTCTTCGCCGCTGAACTTCTTCACGACTTCCATCAGGTCATCCGGGTTCTTCATGCGAGAGGGCGCCTTGACCACGCCGTAGTACATGTCGCGCATCAGCCGGCCGTCGGCGCGGATCTTCGCGCCATGGGTGAAGAAGTCTTCGACCGGCAGCTCGCGCATCTTGGCCAGCACGGCGACGGTGTCGGTGGTGCCGGCGGCCTTGACCGCCTTCAGGTAGTGGAACACCTCGCTGTAGACGTCGGCCTGCTGGTCGGAGGGCAGCTTGCCGCCCGAGGCCTTCTTGAAGCGCTCCTTCCAGGCCTCGGCCTGCGGCGACAGGCCCCAGTAGTAGCTGAAGGCGACGGGCAGGCCCTGCGCCACCTCCATGCCCATCGCCGGCACGTCGATGCTGCCCAGCGCGAAGGGCACGAAGCGCTGCCCCATCTGCGCCAGGCCGAATTCGCGCACCTGCTTGGCGATGTTCAGCGTGTCGGCGCCGCCGCCGATGAAGCCGATGTTCTGGGCCTTCGACGACTGCGCGCTCAGGATGAAGGAGGAAAAGTCCGCCGAGCCGGCCGGGAAGCGCACGCTGCCGAGGAACTTGCTGCCGCCGGCCTCGATGATCTTGCGCGCCTCCTGCTCGGTGCTGTGGCCGGCGGTGTAGTCCACGGTGATGAAGTACCAGGACGTGGGTTTGCCGTCGCTCACGCCCTTGGAGATGATGGTCGCCAGCGAATAGCCGTCGGTGCCCCAGCTGAAGCCGTTGGGCGAGCACTGCTCGTTGGTGAAGAGCATGCTGTTGACCTCGGCCATGACGATCTTGTTCTTGGACTTGGCGATGTCCTGCACCGCCAGGCCGACGCCGGAGTGGTAGAGGTCGAAGATCGCCGTGACGCCTTCGTCGTACCAGCGCCGCGCGATCGCCGCGCCGACGTCGGGCTTGAACTGGTGGTCGGCCGCCAGCACCTGCACCGGCCGCCCGAGCACGTTGCCGGCATCCTCGATCGCCAGCTTGGCGGCGATTACAGAGCCGGCGCCGGTGGCGGCGGCATAGGTGCCGGACTGGTCGTTCAGCACGCCGATCTTGATCTCGTTGGCCGAGGCCTGGGCCCAGACCGCAGCAGTGCCGGCCAGGCCCAGCAGCAGCAGCGCCGCGTGAAGCCTGAGGGTGTGCGGCAGGGAAGGGCGGCGCGAAAGGGAAGCGGGCTGCATGTCAGGGTCTCCGGTTGCAGGGGGTGTTGAAGGAGGACTCAGGCCTGCTCCTCGAGCAGGCGCCGCAGCACCTTGCCCGAGCCGGTGACCGGCAGCGCATCGATGAAGCGCACCGTTTTCGGTGCCTTGTACTTGGCCATGTGTTCGCGCGACCAGGCGATCAGCTCGTCGGCGCCAAGTGCGGCGCCGGGCTTGCGCACGATGAAGGCCTTGACGACCTCGCCCTTCTCGGGGTCGGGCTCGGCGATCACCGCCGCCTGGGCCACCGCGGGGTGTTTGATCAGGATGGTCTCGACCTCTTCGGGGAACACGCTGTAGCCCGAGACCTTGATCATCTCCTTGAAGCGGCCGATGAAAGTGAGGTAGCCGTCGGCGTCCAGCTTGCCCATGTCGCCGGTCCACACCCAGCCGTCCTTCAGCGTCTTGGCGGTGGCTTCGGGCTTGTTCCAGTAGCCCTTGAAGTTGCCGGCCGACATCAACGTGATCTCGCCCATCTCGCCGGCGGGCAGCTCGGCGCCCGTGTCCGGATCGGCGATGCGGATGCTGACGCCCGGCATCGGCAGGCCGTGCGTGCCCCAGCGGATGGCATCGAAGGGCATGCCGGTGTCCATGGTGTGCGTCTCGCTCAGGCCGTAGGCCGCCTCGCAGCTGATGCAGGGGCCCCGGGTGAAGGCCTGCCACTGCTGCGCCAGCGGCTCGGTGAAGGTGATGCCGAAACTGGTGACCGGGTTGCGCCGCAGGCTGCGCAGGTCGAAGCGCTCGGCGCGCGGCAGCTGCATGCAGGCCACGTTCATCGGCGCGATCGAGTACCAGTAGGTGACGCGGCAGCGGTCGATGGCCTGCAGCGCCGCCAGCGCATCGAAGCGGTACAGCAGCACCTGCGTGCAGCCGACCAGCACCGGCACATCCACGGCCATCAGCATGCCGGCGATGTGGTACAGCGGCGCCACCGACAGCACGACATCATCGGGGCCGAGACCGGCCAGTTGCGCCGTCACCGTGGTCTTGAACAGCGCGTTGCCGCAGCTGAGCATCGCGCCCTTGGGCAGGCCGGTGGTGCCGCTGGTGTAGGTCATCAGCGCCACGTCGTCCATCGACACCTCGACCGCAGCCGGCCTGGCGCCGCTTTGCATCGCGGCCAGGAAATCCTCGCAGCCCGGCGGCACGGCGCGCGGCGCGGCGCGCGCGGCCTGCAGTTCGGGCGGCGGCTCGATCGTCGGCGACTCGGGCAGCAGGTCGGCCTGGTGCACGACGAACACGTGCGCCAGCGTGCCTTGCGGCCGCACCTTGTCCACCACCGGCAGCAGATCGGAGGCGGCCACGATGATGCGCGCCTCGAGGTCGCCCACCTGATAGGCGAGCTCGTGCTCCTTGTTCAGCGGGCTGCTGGGGCAGACGATGGCGCCGACCTTCTGGATGCCGTAGTGCGCCACCAGGTACTGCGGGCAGTTGCCCAGGAACAGCACGACCGGCTCGCCCGGCTTCACGCCCAGCGCCTGCAGGCGCGCCGCGAAGGCGTCGCTGGCGCGGTCGAGCTCGGCCCAGCTGAAGGTGGCGCCGTACCAGACCAAGGCCGGGTGGTCGGGGCGTTCACGGGCGTGGCTGCGCAGGAACTCGTGCAGCGGCCGCTGCGCGCCGGCTTGGGTGGCGGGATCGGTCACGGTGGCCTCCTTGGCGTCGGGTTCTGGGGTTGCCGGCAGTGCAGGGCAGCGGGCCATGCAGCATGCATGCGTGGCATCATGCAGCCGAATCCTACCGATGAGTAGCACTTTGGCGACAACCCCCGATCCCCGGCACGACGGGCCGCTGCCTTCTCGCCCAGGGCGGCCGGGGCGCCGCGCCGGCAACGCCGCCGCGCAGCGCGAACGCATCCTCGACGTGGCGACGCGCCTGTTCGCCGCCCGCGGCTACGCCGGCACGACGATGGACGACATCGTCGCCGATCTGGGCGTCAGCAAGCCCTTCGTCTACTACTACTTCCGCGACAAGCAGCAGATCTTCGAGACGCTGTCCTGGCGTCCGGCGGTGGCGTGCTTCACCGTGCTCGACTTCGACGAAGACGACCGCAGGCGCGCCGGCGAGAAGGTGGTCGACGGGCTGGGGCGACTGATCCGCACCACGATTGCGCACCAGCCGGCGGCCTTCTTCAGCTACCGCGAGCCGCAGGTGTACCGGCCCGAATACCGGGCAGCGCAGAAGCGGCTTGCCAACCACTTCTACGACAAGCTGTGCGCGCTGCTGGAACAGGCGCGCGCCGACGGCGATCTGGATTTCCGCAACACCAAGATCACCGCACTGGCCGCGTGCAGCCTGCCCGGCTTTCTGTACAACTGGTATCGGCCCGACGGGCGCCTGTCACCCGATGAACTCGCGACCGAACTGACCGAGCTGGCCACGCGCGTCATCGGCCTGCGCCCCAAGACGAGGCGCGGCGCCCGCTGATGCGGGCTGAACGGGGGCGGGCAGAGCAGCCGCAGCAGCGGACATCGGCGTGCGCGACAAGCCGATCCTGGCCGGCGCGATGCCGCCGCTTCGGCCGGCCATAGCCCGCAGCCGGATGCCTGCGGCCGGCGCGGCACTCAGTGCAGCGTGGTTGCCGCCAGTACCGGAAACAGCTTCGTGAAGCCGTCGGCCATGATCTCCACCGCGAGCGCCGCGAGGATCAGCCCCATCAGCCGCGTCATCACGTTGATGCCGGTCCTGCCGAGCACGCGCGCGATCCGATCGGCGGCGCTGAACGCGAGCCACACCGCCACGCCGATGACCACGCCGTAGCCCACGAGCACCCCGAGCTCCCACCAGTGCCGCGTTTTCTCGGCGTAGATGACGACGGTCGAGATCGCCGCCGGGCCGGTGAGCAGCGGGATCGTCAGCGGCACGATCGCGATGCTGTCGCCGGCGTCGATCTTGTCGTCGCCTTCCTGCACCGTGTCGCCGCGCGATTCGGCCGGCTTCGCGTTGAGCATCTGCAGCGACGAGATCAGCAGCAGGGTGCCGCCGCCGACCTCGAAGGACGCGAGCGAGATGCCGAAGAAGCCGATGATCTTCAGCCCGGCGAGCGCGCTGACCGCAATCGTGACGAAAGCGCTGAAGGCCGCGACGCGCGCGGTGCGCCGGCGCTGCATCGGGTTCAGGCCCTGCGTGAAGTGGATGAAGAAGGGCACGACGCCGATCGGGTTGACGATGGCCAGCAGCGCGATCAACGGCTTGGTGATGTCCATGCATCATTTTCGCCTGCCGGCCGCCGACGGGCTCGACCCGCGAAGGCGGGGCCGGAACACGAGCGCGCGCCGCATGGCGGCTCACGGCGCCGGCACAGGCGGCCCCCGCGAGCCCGCCGCGCGGTTCGGGCGCCCGGTGCCCCGGGGCCGCTTCAGGTGCCGTCGGTCACCAGCCGTCGGTCACCAGCTGCCGTTCACCAACCAGCTGCCGGTCACCAACCAGCTGCCATCGACCAATCTGCATCATCAGTCTCTGGCTGTTGGTTAACATAATATACATCGTCGCGCATATGATGATGGATGGCGACGAGGGCGCGGCGGTCGCGCGCCGCCGCATCAGCAAGGCGTGCCCGGAAGATCGCGGAACGGATCGTCGTCATCGGCCAGCGCCTCGTCTTCCGCGGCGGCTTCGGCTTGTCCCGCCGGCAGCAACGGCTTGTCCAGCGGGCGGCAGATCCGGCTTTGCAGGCGCACCAGACGCTCGGAACCCTCGATCGCACGGAACACCGCTTGCGGATCCAGCAGCAGCGCGAACGGGTTGGCCTTCAGGGTGTGCAACTGGGACATCGGGAGCCTCCATCGGTGGCGATTGCGATGAACCCAATCTAAGGCAGCTGCGGCCCCCAGCGAAGTCGGCGGCGCGCCAGACCCGTTGTCCGAAAACCGCCGACAGCCCGCCGGCTGCCGCCGACAGCCGCCTTCACTGCAGCAGCGGGACCAGGTAGTCGCGGTCGGCCTTGCGCGCCAGGTCGAGCGCCGTCTGGTTCAGGCTGTTGCGCACCCGCTTGTCGGCGCCGCGCGCGAGCAGCAGGCGTACCGTGTCTTCCGGGCCATAGCGCGCTGCCATCATCAGCGCCGACGATCCGTTGGGCGCGATCGCGTTGATCGCCGCGCCTTGGTCGAGCAGGAACGCGACCACCTTCGGGTTGGGTCCGGTCGCCGCGTAGTGCAGCGGCGTCCAGCCTTCGCGGTTCAGCTTCGCGCCCAGCGCTGCCAGCTGCTGCGTCCATTCGAGCTGGCCGCGCAGCGCGGCCATCATCAGCGGCGTTTCGCCGGCCGCGTTCGCCAGATCCGGCTTCAACTGGGGGCTGGCGAGCAGCACCGCCACGACCTTCGGCGACTCGTCCTTGATCGCCAGATACAGCGGCGTCTGGCCCGCCGGATTCAGCGTGTTGGGGTCGAAGCCCTGCTGCAGCAAGGTCTGCACGGTGCTGGCGTTGTCGGTGTTCACGGCGCGGAAGAAGTCCACGCCGGCATCTGATCTTGCGTTAGAAAAACCAAGTACAGCAATAAGATATAAGACTATTCTGAAGTAACGCATGAGTATTCGTCAGGTGGTGGTCGGGGTTGCGCAGGGTTCGCGCACGCGGGTGAACAGTGTGTCGAAGTTGCGGCTGGTGGCGCGGCCGATCTCTTCCGGGCTGCAATCCTTCAAGGCGGCCAGTTGTTCGGCCACATGCCGCACGTAGGCCGGCTGATTGGTCTTGCCGCGGTGCGGCACCGGCGCCAGGTACGGGCTGTCGGTCTCGATCAGGCAGCGCTCCAACGGCACCCGCCGGGCCACGTCGCGCAGCGCCTGCGCGTTGCGGAAGCTCAGGATTCCGGAGAACGAGATGTACAGGCCCATGTCGAGCGCCGCATCGGCCACCGCCTGGGTTTCGGTGAAGCAGTGCAGCACGCCGCTGACCTGCCCCTGGCCTTCCTCGCGCAGCAGCCGGATGGTGTCGTCGCCGGCGGCGCGGGTGTGCACCACCAGCGGCAGGCCGCCGGCGCGGGCCGCGCGGATGTGCACGCGAAAGCGGTCGCGCTGCCATTCCATCTGCTCGACGGTGCGGCCATTGAGCCGGTAGTAGTCGAGCCCGGTCTCGCCGATCGCCACCACGCGCGGGCGGCGGGCGCGCTGCAACAGGTCGTCCACCGTCGGCTCGGCCAAGCCTTCGGTATCCGGATGCACGCCGACGGTGGCCCAGAACTCGTCGTGCGCGAGCGCAAGTGAGTGAACGGCGTCGAATTCCTCCAGCGTGGTGCAGATGCACAACGCGCGCTCGACCCGGGCCGCATGCATCGCGGCGCGCAGCTCGGCGATCCGGCCGTGCATTTCCGGAAAGCTCAGGTGGCAGTGGGAATCGACGAACATGGTCTACGGGCCCGGCCGGCCCGGCTGCAGCGGCGGCGCCAGGCCGAAGGCTACAGCGTCTGCGTCGGCTTCGACGATTGCAGCGCCGTGCCGAGCATCTCTTCGATCTTGATCTTCAGCGCCCGGGTCTTGTCGTCGGCTGGAAAGCGCACGCCCACGCCCTGGGTACGGCCGCCCGACGCGTTGTTGGGCGTGACCCAGGCGACCTTGCCGGCCACCGGGTAGCGCTGCGGGTCGTCCGGCAGCGACAGCAGCAGGTAGATGTCCTCGCCCAACCGGTATTCGCGCGCGGTCGGCACGAACAGCCCGCCGTCGGCAAGCAGCGGCATGTAGGCGGCGTACAGCGCGCCCTTCTCGCGGAACACGAGCTGGATCACGCTCGGCCGGCCCGTGGCCGCGGCCGGGGCCGGGGCCGCGCTGATCGCACCCGGCGGCAATGGCGCACCGGCGGCGCCGGGCGGTGGTGCCACCGTGCGGGGCGAGGCGCGGTCGTTCATTGGCCCAGTGTAGCGGCGGCGCGCGCGCGTTTCGCGCCGGCGGCCGCGACTTCCTGCCAACTGCTGCTGCCTTCGGCGACCAGCGCCTCGATCAGCAGCGCTTCGTTCCACGGGTGTTCGTCGTAGCGTGCCGCACGCGCCAGGCTCTGCGCCCAGGCCGCCAGGGCTTCGGCACGCGCGCGGCTGGGCAAGGCATCGCGCGGGAAGAAGCGCGGCTCGCCGCCGGCCGCCAGCACCGAGGCGTCATGGCAGAGCTTTTGCAGCGCGTCGATCGTGCGCGCCAGCGGCCAGCCGGCCAGCACGGCGGCGCGCCCTTGCGCCACGGCCGCGGGCAGCGCGCGCCAAGCCGCCGCGTCGATGCCTGCGGCCGCCAGCGCCGCCGCCTCGAGCGGCTGCCCGCCGGCCGCCGCAAGCAGCACGGCCGCGTCGCGCAGGCCCTGCTGCTGCAGCCAGGCCAGCGCGGCCTCGGCGGCAGGCAGCGGCAGGCGCAGCAGCTGGCAGCGGCTGCGCACCGTGGGCAACAGGCGGGCGGCGTCGGCCGTGCCCAGCAGCCAGCGCGCCAGACCGGGCGGCTCCTCGAGCCGCTTCAGCAGCGCGCTGGCCGACTGCAGATTCATCGCTTCGGCCGGATGCAGCAGCAGCACTTTCGCGCGGCCGCGCGACGAGCTCTGCACCACCCAGTCGGTGGCGGCACGCAGTTCGTCGATGCGGATCTGCCGGCTGGGCTTGCGCTTCGACGCGCGCCCTGCCTCGGCGCCGCCGTCATCGCCCGGCGCCAGCCCGGCCTGGGCACGCAGCGCTTCGGGCAGCAGCAGTTTCAGATCGGGATGGGTGCCGCCGGCGACCAGGCGGCACGATGGGCATCGGCCGCAGGGCCGGTGCTCGGCCCCCTGCCCTTCGTCCTCGCACAGCCACGCCTGCGCCAGCGCGCGCAGGAAGGCGAGCGTGCCGATGCCGGCCGCGCCCTGCACCAGCAGCGCGTGGCCGCGCTGGCGCTGCAACGCCTGCGTCAGCGGCGCACGCAGCCAGGGCAGCAGCGCCTCGGCCATCACCATCCGGGCCGTGCCGCAACGGCGGCTTCGACCGCCACCCAGACCGCATCGGCCGCCTGCTGGGCATCGATGCGCACGAAGCGCTGCGGCGCGGCCGCCGCGCGACGCGCGTAGCCGGCGCGCACGCGTTCGAAGAAGCCGGCGTCCTCGCGCTCGAAACGGTCGGGGGCACGTGCCGCGCCGCGCCGCGCCGCCGCCACCTGCGGCGGCAGGTCGAACCACAGCGTCAGGTCGGGCTGGCGGCCCTGCTGCACCCAGTCCTCCAGTTGCGTCAGCCGGCCTTCGTCGACGCCGCGGCCGCCGCCCTGGTAGGCGAAGGTGGCGTCGGTGAAGCGGTCGCACAGCACCATCGCGCCGCGCGCCAGCGCCGGTTCGATCGTGCGCTGCAAGTGGTCGCGGCGCGCGGCGAAGACCAGCAGCAGCTCGGTCAACGCGTCCATCGGTTGGTGCAGCAGCAGGTGGCGCAGCTGCTCGGCCAGCTCGCTGCCGCCGGGCTCGCGCGTGAGCACGACGTCGTGCCCGCGGCCGCGCAGCCAGGCAGCGAGCGCGTCGATGTGGGTGGACTTGCCGGCGCCGTCGATGCCTTCGAAGCTGATGAAGCGGCCGTTCATGGGCGCTTGCGCTGGTACTGGTTCACCGCACGATTATGGTCGGCGAGGTTGTCGCTGAAGACGCTGCTGCCGTCGCCGCGGGCGACGAAGTACAGCGCCCGGCTGGGTGCCGGCTGGGCAGCGGCCGCCAGCGCCGCCTGGCTCGGCATCGCGATCGGCGTCGGCGGCAGCCCGGCGCGGGTGTAGGTGTTGTACGGGCCGTCGGCGAGCAGGTCGCGCCGGCGCAGGTCGCCGTCGAAGGCTGCACCCAGGCCGTAGATCACCGTCGGGTCGGCCTGCAGCGGCATGCCCAGCCGCAGCCGGTTGGCGAAGACCGCCGCCACCATGCGCGGATCGTCCCTCGGGCCGGTTTCCTTTTCGACGATCGAGGCCAGCACCAGCAGTTCGTCGGGGCTCTTCAGCGGCGAATCGGCTGCACGCTGTGCCCAGGCGGCGTCGAGGCGGCGCTGCATCGCCTGGTGCGCGCGCTTGAGCACCGTCAGATCGCTGACGCCGCGGCTGTAGGCGTAGGTGTCGGGGAAGAAGCGCCCTTCGGCCGAGCCGCCGTCCGCACCGATCGCCGCCAGCAACTGCGCATCGTCGAGCCCGGCGCTGGCCGGCTTCAGGTTCGGGGCGGCCGCGAGCGCGTCGCGGACCTGGCGCAGCGTCCAGCCCTCCACCAGCAGCAGCTTGCTCAGCGTCTCGTCGCCCTCCACCATCTTGGCCAGCAAGCGGCGCGGCGAGGTGCCGGCGTCGATCTCGTAGCTGCCGGCGCGGATCCGCCGCGCCTGCCCCGACCAGCGGAACCACTGATACAGCAGCTCGGGATCGGTCTGCACGCCGGCGCGCACCCACGCCTGCGCGACGCTGCGCGGGCTGTCGCCGGGCTCGATCGACAGCTCGGCGCTCTTGCCGGCCAGCGGCAGCGGCCGATTCAGCCACCACTCGGCGGCGGCCCATGCGCCGCCGAGCAGCAGCCCCACCGCCAGGGCCAGCCGCAGCCACAGCCGGCGCGACCCCAGCACAGATGAAGCCATGGCGGCTGATCATAATGGCCGCGATGGAGCTCGAACCCGACCCGATCCTCGCCGCCGGCGGCGGCTGCGCGCTGGCCGGCCGCTGGGGCGTGATCCGCGCCGCCGGCCCCGATGCCGCCGCCTTCCTGCAAAGCCAGCTGACGCAGGACGTGGCGAAGCTCGGCCCTGCCGATGCACGGCTGGCCGGCTACTGTTCGCCCAAAGGTCGGCTGCTGGCGACCTTCGTCGTCTGGCAGCCGGATGCGCAGGAGTACCTGCTGGCCTGCAGCGCCGACCTGTTGCCGGCCACGCTGAAGCGGCTGGCGATGTACGTGCTGCGCGCCAAGTGCCGGCTGAGCGACGCCAGCGCCGAGTTCGCGCTGCACGGCCTGGCCGGCGCTGCGGCACTGGATTGGCTGCAGGGCACGGCGCCGGCGGCGGCGTGGCACAAGAGCCCGGCCCGCGCAGGCTGCGCGATCCGGCTGCCCGATGCCGCCGGCGGCATCGCCCGGCTGCTGTGGGCGACGCCTTCCGAGGCCGGCCACCCGGAACTGCCCACGCTGGATGCGCAAGCCTGGGCGTGGCTGGAAGTGCGCTCGGGCGTCGCCCGCATCGCCGCGGCGACGGCCGACGCCTTCGTGCCGCAGATGGTCAACCTGGAGCTGACCGGCGGTGTCGATTTCCGCAAGGGCTGCTATCCCGGGCAGGAGGTGGTGGCGCGCAGCCAGTACCGCGGCACGCTCAAGCGCCGGCTGCACGCCTTCTGGTCGGATGCGCCGCTGGCCGCAGGCGACGAACTGTTCCACAGTGCCGACCCTGGCCAGCCGGCCGGCCAGGTGGTGCTGGCCGCAACGTGGTCCGGCCGCCATGCGCTGCTGGCTTCGGTGAAGACGGCCGTGCTCGAAGGCGGCACGCTGCATGCCGGTGCTGCAACGCTGAGCCCGGCCGCCCTGCCCTACCCGGTGCCGGCCGCGGCCGAAGCCTGAAGCCCTGCGGCTTCTTCAGCCGGCCCAGGCGGCGCGCAGCGCGTCGCCGGCCGCCTGCAGCGCGGCGCCAGCCTCGGGCAGCGCCCGACCCATCTTGATGAAGTCGTGGACCACGCCGCGATAGAGCTCGAGCGCCACCGGCACGCCGGCTGCACGCAAGCGGTCGGCGTAGGCCAGGCCTTCGTCCACGAGCGGGTCGCATTCGCCCAGCAGCACGCAGGCCGGCGCGACCGCATCAAGGTCGGGCGCGTGCAGCGGCGCGAAGCGCCAGTCGTCGCGGTCTTCGGGGTCGATCACCTGGTCGAAGAACCAGTCGATCGTCGTCGCGTCGAGCAGGAAGCCGGTGGCGTACAGCCGGTGCGAAGCGGTCTCGCGCCGGCCGACCGTGCCCGGCGTGACCAGCAGTTGCAAGCGCAAGGGCAGCGCGTCGTCGCGTGCGCGCAGCGCGCATACCGCGGCCAGCGTGCCGCCGGCGCTGTCGCCGCCGACCGCCAGGCGGCCGGCGTCCAGCCCCAGCGCCGGTGCTTCCGTGTGCAGCCAGCGCAATGCGGCAAAGGCATCATCGACCGCTGCCGGGAAGCGGTGCTCGGGCGCGAGGCGGTAGTCCAGCGCCAGCACGGCGCCGCCGCTGCGCAGTGCCAGCTGGCGGCACAGGCTGTCGTGGGTCTCGAGCGAGCCGATCACGAAGCCGCCGCCGTGCAGATACAGCAGCGCGGGCAGCGGCGCGCCGCGCCCCGCCGCTGGGTCGGCATACAGACGGGCCGCCAGCGGCGTGCCGTCGGCGGCGGGGATCGTCAGCGCCTGCACCCGGCGCAGCGGCGCGCGCGGCAGGTCGAGCACTTCGGCGCTGCGCTCGTAGGCGGCGCGCGCGTCGGCCGCCGCCATCGCGTGCAGCGGCATGCGCTGCGCGCGCCGGATCCGCTCCAGCAGCCCGGCCATGCGCGGCGTCAGCCGCCCGGCTGCAATGCTCATCGGAATCGGCCCGCGGATGTTCGGCAGCGGCCGGCACGGCGGCGCAGCGGGGGGTGAACAAAGCCCGCAGGCTCGTGGCCTGCGGGCGGCTTGGCCGGACCCGGATCGGGTCAGCCGTGCTTGGCGTCGAAGAACTGCTCGTCTTCGGTCGAACCCTTGAGCGCCGCGGTCGAGGCGTCGCGCTCGATCGTGGTGGTCACCGCGTCGAAGTAGCCGGTGCCGACCTCGCGCTGGTGCTTGACCGCGGTGAAGCCGCGCTCGGCAGCGGCGAATTCCTTCTCCTGGAGTTCGACGAAGGCGCTCATGTTGCGGCGCGCGTAGCCGTAGGCCAGGTCGAACATGCCGTAGTTCAGCGCGTGGAAGCCGGCCAGCGTGATGAACTGGAACTTGTAGCCCATCGCGCCGAGTTCGCGCTGGAACTTGGCGATCGTCGCGTCGTCCAGGTTCTTCTTCCAGTTGAACGACGGGCTGCAGTTGTAGGCCAGCAGCTTGCCCGGGAACTTGGCGTGGATCGCGTCGGCGAAGGCCTTGGCGAAAGCCAGGTCGGGCGTGCCGGTCTCGCACCACACCATGTCGGCGTATTCGGCGTAGGCCAGGCCGCGGCTGATCGCCTGGCCCAGGCCCTTCTTGGTGCGGTAGAAGCCTTCGATCGTGCGCTCGCCGGTCAGGAAAGGCTTGTCGTTGTCGTCGACGTCGCTGGTCACCAGGTCGGCCGCTTCGGCGTCGGTGCGCGCCAGCAGGATCGTCGGCGTGCCCATCACGTCGGCCGCCAGGCGCGCGGCCACCAGCTTGGCCACCGCCTCGCGCGTGGGCACCAGCACCTTGCCGCCCATGTGGCCGCACTTCTTGACCGACGCGAGCTGGTCCTCGAAGTGCACGCCCGCGGCGCCGGCGTCGATCATCGCCTTCATCAGCTCGAAGGCGTTGAGCACGCCGCCGAAGCCGGCCTCGGCGTCGGCGACGATCGGCGCGAAGTAGTCGACGTCGTTCTTGCCCTCGCTCCACTGGATCTGGTCGGCGCGGGTGAAGGTGTTGTTGATGCGGCGCACCACCTTGGGCACCGAATCCACCGCGTACAGCGACTGGTCGGGGTACATCTCGCCGGTGGAGTTGGCGTCGCCCGCGACCTGCCAGCCCGACAGGTAGATCGCCTTCAGGCCGGCCTTGACCTGCTGCATCGCCTGGTTGCCGGTAAGCGCGCCCAGCGAGTTGACGAAGGGCTCGGTGTTCACCAGGTTCCACAGCTTCTCGGCGCCGCGCCGCGCCAGCGTGTGCTCGACCTGCAGGCTGCCGCGCAGGCGCACCACGTCGGCGGCGGTGTAGCCGCGCTTGATGCCCTTCCAGCGCGGGTTCTCGGCCCAGTCCTTCTCGAGGGCGGCGATCTGTTGTTCACGGGTGGCTTGGCTCATGGAGGCTCCTTCGCGGGTACAGGTGGGTGGTCGTCACAAGATCGTTGACGCCTGCAAGGCTACCGGGTCCGGATCGACTTGGAAAGACTTATGTCTTATAGATGACAACATTGAGAACATCGATAAAACAAAGACTTACGCGCGTCGTATCAAGATACGGAAAATTCGCGGACATTGCGAAAGACGATGCTGCGGCGCAGCGACGTCGCGTTCCATCATACGGAAGCAGGATGTTGCAATGCGAGAAGCCGGCAGCATCCGGTCACCGTCCCCGCCCGCCGCTGCCCTTCACCGGGCGTAGATGTGGCCGGCGAGCTCGCGTTCGGCCGTAGCACCCAGCTCGCCGCCCGACAGTGAAGACCAGCCCTTTGCCGTCGGCTGGCGGCTCGTTGCGGCCGTTCATCGTTTCACCACTTGCAGCCGTTCCTACGCGAAAACGTGGCACACGGGGCCGCCGACGGGGTGGCCAACTCCGTTCAGCCAAATTCTTATTCACTCCGTTGGCCACCCCGCCGTCGGCCCGGGTGGCGGTACGCCAAGACCGCTGTTCGTGCGCTGCTCGACGCAGTGGGGGTTTGCCGAAGAAGCGCGCTGGCGGTGCCGGCAAAGCCGCCGAGGGGGTAGTCGGCGGAGTGAATAAGAATTTGGCTGAACGCAGCCGGCTACCCCCTCGGCGGCTTTGCCTCAACGGTCCAAGAACGCAACGAAGAACAGCAGACGTTCCGAGAGACAGGACAG
>JAFEFZ010000071.1 GCA_018240325.1 Pseudomonadota bacterium | reverse complement strand
GCCTACAGCTCGTGCGCGTACACGATGAAGCCTGCATGCCGTGCCACCTTGTCGTAGAGCGCCCGACCGGCGACGTTGGCGTCCTGCGTCAGCCAGTACACGCGGCTGCTGCCTGCGCCGCGGGCCTCAGCGTAGACGGCCTCGATGAGCTGCCGGCCGATGCGGCGGCCCCGTTGGGCAGGTGTGGTGAACAGGTCCTGCAAGTAGCACACATCGTGCAGCCGGGTCGTGCTGCGATGGAACAGGTAGTGGACCAGGGCGACGACCGCAGCGCCCTGTGCCGCGACCATCGCGTGCACCGGCTCGGCAGGGTCGAAGAACCGCTCCCAGGTGGTGCGGGTGATGTCCTCGGCCAGTGCCGTCTCGCCGACCCTGCCGTAGAAGGCGTTGTAGCCGTCCCACAGCGGACGCCACTGCGCGTAGTCGTCACGCTGCAGCGGGCGGATCGAGACGGCCGGCATCATGCGCAGGTGCGGCGTTGCGGGTCAGTCGATTTGCTTCAGCCCGGCCTTCTAGAGCGCCGGGCGCATGTCGTACAGGTCGGGCCCGAGCACGCCCGACGCCGAACGACGAAAGCCTGTCGACCGCCGGGTCGGTGCGCCGGATGTCGCGCTTGACGATGCCGAGCGGGTCATGGTGCGCGTCCTTCAGCGGCCCTGCGCCTTCAGTGCCGCATCCAGGCGAGGATAAACGCGGCGCGCGTTGCCTTCGTAGATCAACGCCTTGTCGGCCGCGGTCAGCGCGCCGGCTTCGATGTAGCGCCGGGTGTCGTCGAAGTTGAAGCCGGTCTCGGGATCGACGCCGCGCACCGCGCCGATCATCTCGCTGGCGAACAGCACGTTCGCCACCGGGATCACGCGCGTCAGCAGGTCGATGCCGGCCTGGTGGTACACGCAGGTGTCGAAGAACACGTTGTTCAGCAGGTGCTCGGCGAGCAGCGGCTTCTTCAGCTCCTGCGCCAGCCCGCGGTAGCGGCCCCAGTGGTAGGGAGCGGCGCCGCCGCCGTGCGGCACGATCAACTTCAGCGTCGGGAAGTCGCGGAACAGGTCGCCCTGGATCAGCTGCATCACCGCGGTGGTGTCGGCGTTGATGTAATGCGCGCCGGTGGTGTGGAAGCAGGCGTTGCAGCTGGTGCTGACGTGCACCATCGCCGGAATGCCGTACTCGACCATCTTCTCGTAGATCGGGTACCAGCTTCGGTCGATCAGCGGCGGGCTGGTCCAGTGGCCGCCCGACGGATCCGGGTTCAGGTTGATCGCCACGCAGCCGTACTGCTCGACGCACTTGACCAGCTCGGGGATGCAGGTCGCCGGATCGACGCCGGGGCTCTGCGGCAGCATCGCCGCCGGGATGAAGTGCTCCGGGAACAGCCGGCTGACGCGAAAGCACAGCTCGTTGCAGATCGCGGCCCAGGTGCTCGACACCTCGAAGCCGCCGATGTGGTGCGCCATGAAGCTGGCGCGCGGGCTGAAGATCGTCAGGTCCGAGCCGCGCTCCTTCATCAGGCGCAGCTGGTTGGCCTCGATCGTCTCGCGGATGTCGTCGTCGCTGATCCGCAGCTCGGCGGTCGCGGGCTTCAGCGAAGGATCGCCGATGCCGGCAATCTGCCGGTTGCGCCACGCTTCCAGCGCCTTCGGCGCCGTCGTGTAGTGGCCGTGGATGTCGATGATCATGGGCGTCCTTCGGGTCGGGTTCAGGCCGGCTCCATGCCGTGGCGGCGCTTGGCATCGGCGGCGGCGGGCGAGCACAGATACTGCAGCAGCGCATCCACCGCGGCCGGCTGCGCCGACGCGCTGCAGCGCGCCGCGCTGAAGGTGGTGCGGATACCGGCGCCCGGCGGCATCGCGCCGAGCAGCGCAATGCCCGGCAGGTGCAGCAGCTCGCTGCGCTGCTGGAATCCGAGTTCGACCTCGCCCTGCGCCACCAGCTGCCCTACCGGCACGCCGGCCGGCGCCTGCACCAGCCGGCCGCGCATGGCGCCGCCGATGCCCCAGCGCTCGAACAGCCGCAGCAGCGCGCTGCCGCTCGGGCCCGTGGAATAGCCGACACTGCGCGCGGCCAGCACCGCCTGCCGCAACGCGGCTTCGCTGCCGATGTCGGGGCGCGGCGCGCCGGCGCGCACCGCGATCGCCACGTCGGAGTGCACCAGGTCCACCCGGCTGCCTGCGACTGCCAGGCCGGCAGCGATCAGCTCGTCGATCGCATCACGCGCCAGCACCACCAGGTCGAAAGGCTCACCCGCACGCACGCGCCGCGCCGCATCGACGCCGCCGACCGACTCGAAGCGCAGCGCGCAGCCGGTCGCCCGCGCGTAGGCGTCGGCCAGTTCTGCCAGCACCTGGCGCGTGGCCATCGACGAGATGCCGGTGATCGGGATGGACATGCGCGGGCAAAGGTGGGAGCCGTTCGAGGGTGCCGGGCGCCGCGGCGCACGGCTGCAAGCCCCGCGCCGGCGCAAGGCCAGCGACACTAGCAGAAATCGCGCCCCGGCGACTGCGGCCCGGCGCGGCAGCGGCGCCCCGTGCCGCCCGTGCAGCGGCCCCGCCGTTGCGGCAAGCGCTCAATCGCCGATCAGCTCGGCGAGCGTCAGGCGGTCGATCGCCGCGCGGCGGCGGAACCCCTGCAGCGCCGCCGCAGGCACCAGCAGCAGGCCATCGACCAACGGCGCCGCCGGCGTTGCCGCCGGGTCGCACAGCAGCACATGCCGCTTGGCGCCGATGTCGTCGAGCCGGCCGATCCAGCCCAGCTCCATCATCCGCTCGAGCAGCGGTTCGGCCTGCAGCGGATCGGCGCGCAGCCGGCCGCCGAGCTGCTCCAGCGTCAGGCCGTGGGCCGGCGAGCCGCGCTCGGCCGCCAGTTCGCGCAGCAGGGCCACCGCCAGCGCAAAGGCCTGCCCCGGGCGATCGTCCTGGCGCACGACGCGCATCTGCAGGCTCGGCGCATAGGCCGCGACCACCGCGCCGCAAAGCACGATCACCCACATCAGGTAGATCCACAGCAGCAGGATCGGCACGGTGGCGAAGGCGCCGTAGATCACCGAGATGCCCGGCACGGCCGACAGGTACCAGCTCAGGCCCTGCTTGGCCGCCTCGACGCCGGCGCCGACGAACACCCCGCCGGCCAGCGCGTGCGCCCAGCGCACGTCGGCGTTGGGCACGTAGCGGTACAGCGCCGCCGCCGCCAGCACCTGCAGCGCGAACTGCAGCAGTTCCAGCAGCAGGCCGACGCCGCCCGGCAGCACGCCGATCACGCTGCGCGACGCCGACAGCGCGTACGGCGTCAGGCTCAGGCTCATGCCCAGCAGCAGCGGCCCGAGGGTGATCGCCGCCCAGTACACCAGCAGCCGCTGCGCCAGCGGCCGCGGCCGGCGCACGCGCCAGATCGCATTGAGCGCGCGGTCGATCGTCAGCATCAGCGCCATCGCGCTGAACAGCAGGAACACCAGGCCGACGCTGCCCAGCCGGTTGGCCTGGGCCGCGAACTGGGTCAGCGTGCCCAGCACCGGCTTGGCGATGGACTCGGGCACCAGGCTCTGCAGGAAGTAGCGTTGCAGCGCGCCCTGGAACTTGGCGAACATCGGGAACGCGGTGAACAGCGCCAGCATCACCGTGACCAGCGGCACCAGCGCCAGCGTGGTGGTGAAGGTCAGGCTGCCGGCCGTCAGGCCGAGCCGGTCCTCGCCGAAACGCTGCCGCAGCGTCAGCAGCGTGTCGGTCCAGGGCCAGTCGCGCAGCGTCTCGAGCAGCGCCGCGAGCCGCCGCGCGCCGCGGTCGCGGAGCGTTTCGAGCATCTGCATGGTGGCTATGATGCCAGCATGGATCCCCTGCCCCGGCCGGCCGCCGCCGACACGACCGTGCGCACCACGCGCGCGGTGGCGGTGGCCTGCGTGCTGGCACTGGTGGCGCTGGCGCTGGCGTGGGAGCTGTGGCTCGCGCCCACCGGCCGGCGCACGCTGGCGCTCAAGGCGTTGCCGCTGCTGCTGGCCTTGCCCGGGCTGCTGCGCTATCGGCTCTACACCTGCCGCTGGCTGAGCCTGCTGGTGTGGCTGTACGTGGCCGAGGGTTTGGTACGCGCGGTTACCGAGCAGGGGCCGGCGGCGCGGCTGGCGGCGCTGGAAGTGCTGCTGGCGCTGCTGCTCTTCGGCGCCTGTGCCTGGCAGGTGCGCTGGCGGCTGCGCAAGCCGGCGGCGCGGGCGGCCTGAACCGCAGGAGCCGGCGATGACCGCGACCGACCCGCTGCTGGCCGCACTGCGCACGGCAGTCGGCGACCCACAGGTGCTGTGCGGCGGCGACCTGTCCGCCTGGGAGCTCGACTGGCGCCGCCGCTGGCGCGGCCGCGCGCGCGCGGTGGTGCGCCCGGGCAGCACCGCCGAAGTCGCGGCCGTGGTGCGGGCCTGCGCGGCGCATGGCGCGAGCCTGGTGCCGCAGGGCGGCAACACCGGGCTGGTGGGCGGCGGCGTGCCCGACGCCAGCGGCACGCAGGTGCTGCTGAGCCTGACGCGGCTGAACCGCATCCGCGCGCTCGACGCGGCCAATCTGACGTTGACCGCCGAGGCCGGCTGCGTGCTGCAGGCGGTGCAGCAGGCGGCGGCCGACGCCGCGCTGCTGTTCCCGTTGAGCCTGGCCGCCGAAGGCAGCTGCACGATCGGCGGCAACCTCGCCACCAACGCCGGCGGCACCCAGGTGCTGCGCTTCGGCAACGCGCGCGAGCTGTGCCTGGGCCTGGAGGTGGTGACGGCCGCAGGCGAGGTCTGGGACGGCCTGTCGGGGCTGCGCAAGGACAACACCGGCTACGACTTGCGCGACCTGTTCATCGGCAGCGAAGGCACGCTCGGCATCATCACCGCGGCCACGCTGAAGCTGTACCCGCGGCCGGCGGCACAGGCCACCGCGCTGGCTGCCTGCGGCACGCTCGCGCAGTGCGTGGCGCTGCTCGGCCTGGCGCAGGCGCGGCTGCACGCCGGGCTGACCGGCTTCGAGGCGATGAACCAGTTCTCGCTGGAGCTGGTCGCGCGCCACTTCCCGGCGCTGCCGCGGCCGCTGCCCGGTGCCGCGTGGACGGTGCTGCTCGAGCTGTCGGACGCCGACGGCCAGGCGCAGGCGCGCGCGCGCTTCGAGGCACTGCTGGGCGACGCGCTGGAACAGGGCCTGATCGGCGACGCCGTGATCGCCGAAAGCCTGGCGCAGTCGAAGTCGCTGTGGCACCTGCGCGAATCGATCCCGCTGGCGCAGGCCGAGGAGGGGTTGAACATCAAGCACGACATCGCGCTGCCGGTATCGGCGATCGCCGGCTTCGTCGAGCGCACCGACGCGGCGCTGGCGCACGCCTTTCCCGGCGTGCGGCTGGTGAACTTCGGCCACCTGGGCGACGGCAACCTGCACTACAACGTCCAGGCGCCCGAGGGCCAGTCCGCGCAGGAATTTTTGGAACGCTGCGAGCACGCGGTCAACGCCATCGTCTACGACGTGGTCGGCGCCTGCGGCGGCTCGATCTCGGCCGAGCATGGCGTCGGCGCACTCAAGCGCGACGAACTGGCGCGGCGCAAGTCGCCGGTGGCGCTGCGGCTGATGCGTGCGCTCAAGGCCGCGCTCGATCCGGACGGCCGCCTCAACCCGGGCCGGATTCTGTAGCGCGCGGCCGCGGCGCCGGCTACTGCAGCGGGCCCTCGAGCGCCGCCGGCAGCGGCAGCGACAGGATCTCGATGCCCTCGTCGAGCAAGGCCCGGCGCTCCTCGGCGCTGGCCTGGCCGCGGATGCTGCGCGATTCGATCTCGCCGTAGTGGATGCGGCGGGCCTCCTCGGGAAAGCGCTCGCCGACGTCGTCGGTGTTGGCCAGCATGTGGCGCACCGCCTGCAGCCACGCCTTCTGCGCTTGCGCGGGCGCGTCGGCCGCACCCGCAGGCGGCGCGGCCAGCGCTGCCTGGTCAGGCGCGCGCGCGCCCGACAGGTTCAGCCGCGGCGCGCTCGGCAGCCGGCTGACGATCCGGTCTGCGCACAACGGACACTCGATCAGCCCACTGCCGTTCTGGGCCATGAACTCGTCGTCGGACGCGAACCAGCCGTCGAAACCGTGCCCGTTGGCGCAACGCAGGCTCAGCACCTTCATGGGCCGATTATCCCGTCTGCGCTGCGGCAGTGCCGGCCCACTGCAAGGGCCAGGCGCCGTTGCGCCACTTCTGCAGCCACAGCAGCGCGACCAGCGTCTTGACGTCGCTGATCTCGCCCGAGGCTGCGCGCGCGTCGAGCTCGGCCTCCGACAACGGCAGCAGATCGATGAACTCGCCGGCGTCCAGCCGCCGGCCGTGCTGCACCAGCCCGCGCGCGAACCACAGCTCGATGCCTTCAGTGGAATAGGCTGGGGCGTTGTGCACCACGCCGGCACGCGCCCACTGCGAGGCTTCGTAGCCGGTCTCCTCGCGCAGTTCGCGGCGCGCGCAGGCCAGCGGCTCTTCGCCCGGATCGATCTTGCCGGCCGGGATCTCGAGCAGCACGCGCCCCACCGGATAGCGGAACTGCCGCTCGAGCACGATGCGGCCGTCGTCGAGCAGCGGCACGATCGCCACCGCTCCCGGGTGGACGACGAACTCGCGCGTCGCCCGGGCGCCGTCGGGCAGGCGCACGTCGTCGCGCCGAACCTCGAGGAAGCTGCCGTGGGCCAGCACGCGGCCGCCCAGCCCGTGCTCGCGCAGGTGCGCGTCGCCGGGCGGCGGCGCTGCGGCGCTCAACTGGCCAGTGCCTTGACGATCGCGTCGCGGCACAGGTCCATCAGGCCTCCGGGCAGCAGGCCGAGGCCGAACACGAGCGCGCCGTTGAGCGCCAGCAGCGCACCGATGCCCGAGCCGCGCACGATCGGCGCGGGCGTCGTCGGCACGTCGAAGTACATCACCTTGACCACCCGCAGGTAGTAGTACGCCCCGACCAGCGACAGCAGCACCGCGATCACGGCCAGCCCGATGTAGCCGGCGTGGCCGGTGGCGATCAGCGCCTGCAGCACCGCGAGCTTGGCGTAGAAGCCGACCAGCGGCGGCACGCCGGCCAGCGAGAACAGGAACACCGCCATCGCGCCGGCGGCCCAGGGGTGGCGCGACGCCAGGCCGGCGAAATCGG
Organism: Pseudomonadota bacterium; assembly: GCA_018240325.1. Lineage (GTDB taxonomy): Bacteria > Pseudomonadota > Gammaproteobacteria > Burkholderiales > Burkholderiaceae_C > Rubrivivax. The sequence goes on along the minus strand of JAFEFZ010000071.1, from coordinate 13,484 downwards.
CGATCTCCTCGCTCTCGTAGCCCTCGCCGGCCAGGTACATGATCATGCCGAAGGTGCCCAGCGTGGTCAGCACGTAGATGACCACGTAGAACATCGCCGAGCTGTAGGCGTTGCCGGCCAGGACGGTGCTGCCGTTGATCACCCCGGCGCTCATCGCCAGCAGCACGAAGCCCATCTGCCCGATCGTCGAATAGGCGAGCATGCGCTTCAGGTTGCTCTGCGCGATCCCGACGACGTTGCCCACGACCAGCGAGGCGACCGCCATCACGATGAACATCTGCTGCCAGTCGACCGCCAGGCCGCCCATGGCCTCGACCAGCAGCCGCATCATGATGCCGAAGGCCGCGAGCTTGGGCGCGCCGCCGATCAGCAGCGTGATCGCGGTGGGCGCGCCGTGATACACGTCGGGCAGCCACATGTGGAAGGGCACGGCGCCGAGCTTGAAAGCCAGGCCGGCGACCACGAACACGACGCCGAAAGTCAGCACCTCGCGGTTGATGCGGCCGGTGCCGATCGCCTTGAAGACCTCGCCCAGCTCCAGCGAGCCGGTGGCGCCGTACATCAGCGACAGCCCGTACAGCAGGAAGCCGCTGGCCAGCGCGCCGAGCACGAAGTACTTCATTGCCGCCTCGGTGGCAATGCCGTGCTCGCGCCGCAGCGCGGTCAACGCGTACAGCGACAGGCTCATCAGTTCCAGGCCCAGGTAGATGACCAGGAAGTTGTTGGCCGAGACCATCACCGCGATGCCCAGGTACACGAACAGCGACAGCGTGAAGAACTCGCCCTTGAGCATGCCGCGCGCCGCGAGATAGGGCTGCGCGTAGGCGATGGTGACGATCATCGCGATCGCGGCGAAGCCGGCCAGCAGGTGGCCCATCGGGTCGGCCACGACCATCCCCTGCATGCCCACCAGGGACCAGCCGTCGTCGAAGTACAGCAGGTGCATCGCGCCGGCATAGGCCAGCGTCGCCTGGGTCAGCAGCATCGTCAGGCTGCGCTGCGGATCGGTGACCCACAAGTCGACGACCGTGATCACGCAGGCCATCACCAGCAGCAGCAGTTCGGGGTAGACGACGATCCAGTTCATCGCATTCATCGCGGCACCCTGCCGGTCACAGCTTGGACAGCGCCACGTGGCGCAGCAGCTCGGCCACCGAGACCTGCATCACGTCGGTGAAGGGCTTCGGGTACACGCCCATGCCCAGCGTGCCCGCCGCCAGCAACCCGAGCGCCAGGAATTCGCGCGCGTTGATGTCCGCCATCGCGGCCACGTTGCGGTTGGCCACCGCGCCGAAATACACGCGCTTGAGCATCCACAGCGAGTACGCGGCGCCGGTGATCAGCGCGGTGGCGGCCAGCAGCGCGAGCCAGAAGTTGACCCGCATCGTCGCGAGGATCACCATCCACTCGCCGACGAATCCCGAGGTGCCCGGCAACCCGCAGTTGGCCATGAAGAAGAACACCGCGAAGACGGCGAACTTCGGCATCTGGTTGATCACGCCGCCGTAGGCCGCGATCTCGCGGCTGTGCACGCGGTCGTAGAGCACGCCGATGGCCAGGAACATCGCGCCCGACACGAAGCCGTGGCTGATCATCTGCACCAGCCCGCCGGCCACGCCCAGGTCGTTGAAGATGAAGAAGCCCAGCGTGACGAAGCCCATGTGCGCGACCGACGAGTACGCGACCAGCTTCTTCATGTCCTTCTGCACGATCGCCACCAGGCCGATGTAGACGATCGCGATCAGGCTCAGCGCCACCATCAACCACGCGTATTCGCGGCTGGCGTCGGGCGCGATCGGCATCGAGAAGCGCACGAAGCCGTAGGCGCCGAGCTTGAGCATGATCGCCGCCAGCACGATCGAGCCGCCGGTGGGCGCTTCGACGTGCGCGTCGGGCAGCCAGGTGTGCACCGGCCACATCGGCACCTTGACGGCGAACGCGGCCAGGAACGCGAAGAACAGCAGCGCCTGCGTATGCAGCGGCAGCGGCAGCTTGTGCCACGCGAGGATGTCGAAGCTGCCGCCCGACGCGATGTACAGGTAGATCAGCGCCACCAGCATCAGCAGCGAGCCCATGAACGTGTACAGGAAGAACTTGAAGGCCGCGTACACCCGGTTCGGGCCGCCCCAGGCGCCGATGATGATGTACATCGGGATCAGCGTGCCTTCGAAGAACACGTAGAACAGCAGCCCGTCGAGCGCGCAGAACACGCCGATCATCATGCCCGACAGCATCAGGAACGCGCCCATGTACTGGTTGACGCGCTTGGTGATCACCTCCCAGCCGGCGATGACGACGATCACCGTGATGAAGGCGGTCAGCGGCACGAACCACATCGAGATGCCGTCGACCCCGAGGTGGTAGCGGATGTTGAAGCGCTCGATCCAGGGCAGGTTCTCCTGGAATTGCATCGCCGCCGTGCCGGGGTCGAAGCCGCCGATCAGCGGCAGCGTGACCGCGAAGGCCGCGAGCGATGCCGCCAGCGCGAGCCAGCGCGCCGTCCCGGCCTGCTCGTCGCGCCCGAGCGCGAGCAGCAGCAGACCCGCGCCGATCGGCACCCAGATGGCCAGACTGAGCAGACCCATTGTGTTCTCTTCGTTATCCCGGGGACGCCGTCAACGCCCGGCCAGATTCGACAGGTACGGCCACAGCTGCCAGCTGAGCAGCGCGAACACGCCGAGCACCATCACCAGCGCGTACCAGTACAGGAAGCCCGTCTGGACCCTGCGCAGCACCCCGGCCGCGCCGCCCGTCGCCCGTGCCGAGCCGTTGATCAGGCCGTCGATGACGCCGACGTCGCCGCCCTTCCACAGCCCCGTGCCGACGCCGCGCGTGGCTGCGGCGAGCACGTGCTCGTTGATCCAGTCCATGTAGTACTTGTTGTCGAGCACCTGGTAGACGAAACCGAAGCGCCGGCGCAGCGCCGCCGGCCATTCGGTGCGCCACAGGTACAGCACCCAGGCCGTCGCCACGCCCGCGAGCATCAGCCAGAACGGCAGCGTGCTCACCGCATGCAGCGCCATGCCGAGCGCACCGCGGAACTCGCGCGCCATCTCGGCCATCGCCGGGTGCGCGCTCAGCACGACGATCGAATCGCCGAAGAAGCCGCCGTAGAGCATCGGCTGGATCATCAGGTAGCCGATGCCCACCGACGCGATCGCCAGCAGCACCAGCGGCACCGTCACCACCGCCGGCGATTCGTGCGGCTCGTGCACGTGCACGTGGCCGTGCGCGTCGGGGTGGTCGTGCTCGCCGGGGAAGGGCTTGTCGCGGAAGCGCTCCTTCCCGTGGAACACCAGGAAGTACAGGCGGAAGCTGTACAGCGCGGTGACGAACACGCTGGCCGTGACCGCGAAGTAGGCGAAGCCGGCACCGGGCAGCGTGCTGAAGTGCACCGCCTCGATGATGCTGTCCTTCGAGTAGAAGCCGGCGAAGAAAGGCACCGCGATCAGCGCCATCGTCCCGAGCAGCGAGGTGATCCAGGTGATCGGCATGTACTTGCGCAGGCCGCCCATGTTGCGCATGTCCTGGTCGTGGTGCATGCCGATGATCACGCTGCCCGCGGCCAGGAACAGCAGCGCCTTGAAGAAGGCGTGGGTCATCAGGTGGAACACCGCCACCGAATAGGCCGAGGCCCCGAGCGCCACGGTCATGTAGCCCAGCTGCGACAGCGTCGAGTACGCGACCACGCGCTTGATGTCGTTCTGGACCACGCCGAGGAAGCCCATGAACAGCGCCGTGATCGCACCGAGCACCATCACGACCGACAGCGCGGTGTCCGACAGCTCGAACAGCGGCGACATGCGCGCGACCATGAAGATGCCGGCGGTCACCATCGTCGCCGCGTGGATCAGCGCCGAGATCGGCGTCGGGCCTTCCATCGAATCGGGCAGCCACACGTGCAGCGGGAACTGCGCGCTCTTGCCCATCGCGCCGACGAACAGGCACAGGCAGATCACGGTGATCAGCATCCAGCCGGATCCCGGCAGCGTCAGCCGCGCCAGCTCGGGCGCCTTGGCGAAGGCCTGCGCGTAATCGAGGGTGCCGGCGTAGGCGGCGACCAGCGCGATGCCCAGGATGAAGCCGAAGTCGCCGACCCGGTTGACCATGAAGGCCTTGAAGTTGGCGAAGATCGCGCTGGGCTTGCGGTAGTAGTAGCCGATCAGCAGGTACGACACCAGGCCCACCGCCTCCCAGCCGAAGAACAGCTGCAGGAAGTTGTTGCTCATGACCAGCATGAGCATCGAGAAGGTGAACAGCGAGATGTAGCTGAAGAAGCGCTGGTAGCCGCCGGGCGAGGTGTCGTCGTCCGCCATGTAGCCGATCGTGTAGATGTGCACCATCAGCGACACGAAGGTCACCACGCACATCATCATCGCGGTCAGCGGGTCGATCAGGAAGCCGATCACCATCTTCAGCGGGCCGACCGTCATCCACTCGTACACGGTCGCATTGAAGCGCGCGCCGTCGACCACGTCGGCCAGCACCTTGGCCGACAGCACGAAGGCGACCGTCACGCCGATGATCGTGACCCAGTGGGCGCCCGCGCGGCCGATGCGGCGCCCGGCCAGGCCGGCGATCAGCGAGCCGGCCAGCGGCGCGAGCACGATGGCGAGCAGGAGGTCGGGCGAAAGGGTGGGCGCCATGTTCAGCCCTTGAGCGCGTCGAGCTCGCCGACGTCGATCGTCGAGCGGTTGCGGAACAGCACCACCAGGATCGCCAGGCCGATGGCGGCTTCGGCGGCGGCGACGGTGAGGATGAAGAACACGAACACCTGCCCGGCCATGTCGCCGAGGTAGTGCGAGAAGGCGACGAAGTTCAGGTTCACCGCCAGCAGCATCAGCTCGATCGCCATCAGCAGCACGATCAGGTTGCGGCGGTTCAGGAAGATGCCGATGACCGCCAGCGCAAACAGCATGCCGCCCACCGACAAGAAGTGGCCGAGCGTGATCGGGCCCAGGATCATGGCGCACCCCCGTCTGCCGGCGCGGCCGGCGTGTCGACCGCGGCGCGCATCTTCACCACGCGCAGCCGGTCGGCCTTCTTCGCGCGCAGCTGGGCGCTGACCTGCACGTAGTGCGTGTGCTTGCGACGGCGCAGCGTCAGCCCGATCGCCGCGATGATCGCCACCAGCAGCAGCAGCGCCGCCACCTGCAGCGGGTACAGGTAGTTCGTGTAGATCTCGATGCCCAGCAGCTTGCTGTTGCCCAGCTTGGCCAGTGCCGGGTCGGCGGCTGCGGGCTCGCTGATGCGGAAGCCCCCCATCAGCACCAGCGCCATCTCGAGCGCGATCAGCGCGCCGATCAGCCCCGCCAGCGGGAAGTGGCGCCAGAAGCCTTCGCGCGCCGCGGCCGCGTCGACGTCGAGCATCATCACGACGAACAGGAACAGCACCATCACCGCGCCGACGTAGACCAGCACCAGCGCGATCGCCAGGAATTCCGCGTGCAGCATCAGCCACAGCCCGGACGCGTTCGCGAAGGCGAGCACCAGGAACAGCGCGGCGTGCACCGTGCTGCGCGAGGTGACCACGCGGAAGGCCGACAGCAGCAGCACGGCGGCAAAGAGGTAGAAGAGCGCGCTCGACATGGTGGGTGTGCAGGTGCGTGAGAGGCCGCGCGCTTCAGCGGTACTTCGCGTCGGCCTGCCTCGCGGCGGCGATCTGCTGCTCGTAGCGGTCGCCGACGGCCAGCAGCATGTCCTTGGTGAAGTACAGGTCGCCGCGCTTCTCGCCGTGGTATTCGAGGATGTGCGTCTCGACGATCGAGTCGACCGGGCAGCTCTCCTCGCAGAAGCCGCAGAAGATGCACTTGGTCAGGTCGATGTCGTAGCGCGTGGTGCGGCGCGTGCCGTCGTCGCGCTGCGCCGACTCGATCGTGATCGCCATCGCCGGGCACACGGCCTCGCACAGCTTGCAGGCGATGCAGCGCTCCTCGCCGTTGTCGTAGCGGCGCAGCGCGTGCAGCCCGCGAAAACGCGGCGACAGCGGCGTCTTCTCCTCCGGGAACTGCACCGTGATCTTGCGCGCCAGGAAGTACTTGCCGGTGATGCGCAGACCCTTGAACAGCTCCACCAGCATGAAGCTGGACACCAGGTCCTTCAGTGACGCCACGCTCGACATTGCGAACCGCTCCTCACTTCCAGATGTTCAGCGGCGACTGGATCCACAGCCCCACCAGCACCAGCCACACCAGCGTGACCGGGATGAAGATCTTCCAGCCCAGCCGCATGATCTGGTCGTAGCGGTAGCGCGGGAAGGTCGAGCGCACCCACAGGAACATCGTCACGACGACGAAGGTCTTGGCGATCAGCCAGCCCCAGCCGGGCAGCCAGGTGAAGGGCGCGAAATCGAAGGGCGGCAGCCAGCCGCCGAGGAACAGGATCGACGCCAGCATCGACACCAGGATCATGTTCGCGTACTCGGCCAGGAAGAACATCGCGAAGGCCATGCCCGAGTACTCGATCATGTGGCCGGCGACGATCTCGCTCTCGCCCTCGACCACGTCGAAGGGGTGGCGGTTGGTCTCGGCCAGGCCGGACACGAAATAGACGACGAAGACCGGCAGCAGCGGCAGCCAGTTCCACGACAGGAAGCTCCAGCCCATGTCGGCGAAGCGGCCCCGGCCCTGGCCGAGCACGATGTCGCTCATGTTCAGGCTGGCCGACACCATCAGCACGATGACCAGCGCGAAGCCCATCGCGATCTCGTAGGACACCATCTGCGCGGTCGCGCGCAGCGCGCCGAGGAACGCGTACTTCGAGTTGCTGGCCCAGCCGGCGATGATCACGCCGTAGACCTCGAGCGAGGTCACGGCCATCAGGAACAGCAGCCCGGCGTCGATGTTGGCGAGCGCCACTTCCGGGCCGAAGGGGATCACCACCCAGGCCACCAGCGCCGGCATGATCGTCATCACCGGTCCGAGGAAGAACAGCGGCTTGTTCGCCGCGGTCGGGCGGATGATCTCCTTGAAGATCAGCTTGACCGCATCGGCGATCGGCGTCAGCAGCCCGTAGGGGCCGACGCGGTTCGGCCCCGGGCGCAGCTGGGTGAAGCCGATGCCCTTGCGCTCCCACAGCGTCAGGTAGGCGACCGCGCCCATCAGCGGCGCGAGCAGCACGATGATCTTGATCAGGTTCCAGACCACGGCCCACAGCGTCGGGCCCATCAGCGCGACACCGTGTTGATTGACGAGATCGAGCATCGCGGATCCTCAGACGCGCTCGACGGCGATCGCGCCGAACATCGGGCCGAGCGCGGACGTGTCGGCATGGCCGGCCGGCACCCGCACCGCGGTCGGGGCGAGCGTCGGGTCGCACTGCGCCGCGATCACCAGCGACGCCCCGCCCTGGCTCAGGCGCACGCTGCCGCCCGGCTGCAGGCCGAGCCGCTCCCACAGCTGCGCCGACACGCCGGCCACCGGCGCCTGCGCGTCGGCCGTGTGCTGCAGGGCCGGCGCGCGGCGCACCAGCGCGTCGGCGCTGTAGATGGGCACGTCGGCGACCCGCTCGGGGCCGTCGAGCGGTGCACCCGACGCGGTATCGGCCGACACGCTGTTGTCGAGCCGCCGGGCCAGCGTCGCGCGGTCGCCCAGCGCCTCGGCCAGCACCGCCTCGGCGCTGTCGAAGTCGAAGCCCGGCAGGCCGAGCAGATTGCCCAGCACGCGCAGCACCTTCCATGCGGGCCGGGTCTCGGCGCGCGGCGGCACCACGCCGGTGAAGCTCTGCAGCCTGCCCTCGGCGTTGACGAAGCTGCCGGCTGTCTCGGTGAAGGGCGCGATCGGCAGCAGCACGTCGGCGTTGGCGACGGCCGCGTCCTTGAACGGCGTCAGCGCGACGACCAGGCCGCTGGCCTGCAGCGCCGCCGCTGCGGCGGCTGCATCGGCCGCGTCGAGCGCCGGCTCGACGTTGAGCAGCAGCAACGCCTTCATGCCCTGCGCCAGCATCTGCCCGGCATGCAGCCCGCCGGCGCCGGGCAGCGCGTTCACCAGCTGCGCGCCGACCGAGTTGGCCGCTTCACCGAGGCAGCCGACGCTGGCGCCGCACTGCTCGGCGATCCAGCCGGCCAGCGACAGCAGCGCCCCCGCCTGCGGGTGCTGCGCGGCGGCGTTGCCCAGCAGCACCGCCTTGCGCTCGCCCTGCAGCAACGAACGCGCGATTTCGCGGGCCTCATCGCCCGGCGCCTGCGGCAGGGGTGCGGCGATGCCCTTCTCGGCCGCCACCGCCGCGGCGATCCCGGCCAGCGCCCGCAGCCAGCCGCTCGGCGCGGCGATCAGGCCGGCGGCCTCGGGCATCGCCCAGTCGTCGGCGAGCGCGTGCACCCGGTGGATGCGCGCGCCCTTGCGCGCCGCCTGGCGCAGCCGCTGCGCGAACAGCGGATGGTCCTTGCGCAGGAAGGAGCCGACCACGAGCGCGGCATCGAGCGTGGTCAGCGAAGCCACCGAGGTACCCAGCCAGCGCGCCGATCCTGCGGGCGCGATGTTGGCAAAGTCGGCGTGGCGCAGGCGGTGGTCGATGCTCTCGCTGCCCAGGCCGCGCACCAGCTTGGCCAGCAGGTGCAGTTCCTCGACCGTGCTGTGCGGGGTGCCGAGCGCGCCGATCGCCGCCGCGCCGAACTCGCCGCGGATGCGCAGCAGGCCGTCGGCGACGAAGCGCAGCGCGGTGCTCCAGTCGACCGCCTGCCACTGGCCGCCCTGCTTGATCATCGGCGCGTCCAGGCGCGCGTCGCCGTTCAGCGCCTCGTACGAGAAGCGGTCGCGGTCGGCGATCCAGCACTCGTTGACGTCCTCTTTCTCGAGCGGCACCACGCGCATCACGCGGTTGCCCTTGACCTGCACCACCAGGTTGGCGCCGGTCGAATCGTGCGGGCTGACGCTCTTGCGCCGCGCCAGCTCCCAGGTGCGCGCGCTGTAGCGGAAGGGCTTGCTGGTCAGCGCACCCACCGGGCAGATGTCGATCATGTTGCCCGACAACTCGGAATCGACGGTGCCGCCCTTGATCGTGGTGATCTCCGAATGCTCGCCGCGGTTGACCATGCCGAGTTCCATCACCCCGCCGATCTCCTGGCCGAAGCGCACGCAGCGGGTGCAGTGGATGCAGCGCGTCATCTCCGCCATCGAGATCAGCGGGCCGACGTTCTTCTGGAGCACGACGCGCTTTTCCTCGGTGTAGCGCGACGCCGACATGCCGTAGCCCACCGCCAGATCCTGCAGCTGGCACTCGCCGCCCTGATCGCAGATCGGGCAATCGAGCGGGTGGTTGATCAGCAGGAACTCCATCACCGACTTCTGTGCGGCGAGGGCCTTGTCGCTCTTGGTGCGCACCACCATGCCGGGCGCCACCGGCGTGGCGCAGGCCGGCATCGGCTTGGGCGCCTTCTCGACCTCGACCAGGCACATGCGGCAGTTGGCCGCGATCGACAGCTTCTTGTGGTAGCAGAAGTGCGGCACGTACACGCCGAGCGCGTCGGCCGCGTGCATCACCATGCTGCCCGGCGCCACGCTGACCTTGCGGCCGTCGAGCTCGATTTCGATCATCGCCGTGGTCATGCGAGCCCCCTGGACGCTGCGTGCCCGCCCGCCGCTGCGGCGAGCCGGATCGGGGCGGCCCGGCGCGGACTCATGCCCCCGCCCCCGCGACGCAGCGCTTGTGTTCGACGTGGTGCACGAACTCGTCGCGGAAGTGCTTGATCATGCCGCGCACCGGCATCGCCGCCGCGTCGCCCAGCGCGCAGATCGTGCGGCCCATGATGCTCTCGGCCACCGTGTCGAGCAGCGCGATGTCTTCCATCCGGCCGCGGCCGTGCTCGATGCGGTCGACCAGCCGCCACAGCCAGCCGGTGCCTTCGCGGCAGGGGGTGCACTGGCCGCAGCTCTCGTGCTGGTAGAAGTAGCTCAGGCGCAGCAGGCTCTTGACCATGCAGCGGGTGTCGTTCATCACGATCACCGCGCCCGAGCCCAGCATCGAGCCGGCCTTGGCGATGCTGTCGTAGTCCATCGTGCAGTCCATCATCACCGCGGCCGGCAGCACCGGCGACGACGACCCGCCGGGAATCACCGCCTTCAGCGCCCCGCCCTTGACGCCGCCCGCGAGCGCCAGCAGCTCGGAGAACGGCGTGCCCAGCGGGATCTCGAAGTTGCCGGGCTCGTTGACGTCGCCCACCACCGAGAAGATCTTGGTGCCGCCGTTGTTGGGCTTGCCGACCTCCAGGTACGCCGGGCCGCCGTGGCGGATGATCCACGGCACCGCGGCGAAGGTCTCGGTGTTGTTGATCGTGGTCGGCTTGCCGTACAGGCCGAAGCTCGCCGGGAACGGCGGCTTGTAGCGCGGCTGCCCCTTCTTGCCTTCGACCGACTCGAGCAGGCCGGTTTCCTCGCCGCAGATGTAGGCGCCGAAGCCGTGGTGCGCGTGCAGCTGGAAGTTGAAGCCGCTGCCGAGGATGCGCTCGCCCAGGAAGCCGGCGGCACGCGCCTCGTCCAGCGCCTGCTCGAAGCGTTCGTAGACCTCGAAGATCTCGCCGTGGATGTAGTTGTAGGCGACGGCCACGCCCATCGCGTAGGCGGCGATCGCCATGCCCTCGATCACGATGTGCGGGTTGTAGGCGAGGATGTCGCGGTCCTTGCAGGTGCCGGGCTCGCCTTCGTCGGAGTTGCACACCAGGTACTTCGCGCCGGCGAACTTCTGCGGCATGAAGCTCCACTTCAGCCCGGTCGGGAAGCCGGCGCCGCCGCGGCCGCGCAGGCCCGAAGCCTTGACCTCGGCGATCACCTGCTCCGGCGTCATGCCGGCGCCGCCGTCGGCACCGAGTACCTTGCGCAGCGCCTGGTAGCCGCCGCGCGCCTCGTAGTCGGCCAGGTGCCAGTTGCGCCCGTCCAGGCCCGCGTAGATCTGCGGGCCGATGTGCCGGCCATGGAAGCAGGTCTCGCGCCCGGAAGCCTGGAACTTGGACAGGTCCAGCATCGCCTCAGGCCCCTTCCTTCGCCGCGTGCGCGCGCAGCGTGTCGACCAGCTCGTCGAGCCGCTGCGGCGTCATGAAGCTCAGCATCTGGCGGTCGTTGACCAGCATCACCGGCGCATCGGCGCAGGCACCCAGGCATTCGCAGGGCTGCACCGTGAACACGCCGTCGGCGGTGCTGCCGTAGGGCTCGATCCCGAGCCGTTCGCACACGTGCTCCAGCGCGGTCTGGCCGTTGCGCAGCTGGCACGGCAGGTTGGTGCAGACGTTGAGCTTGAACTTGCCCACCGGCTGCTGGTTGTACATGTTGTAGAAGGTGGTGACCTCGTGCACCGCGATCGGCGGCATGCCCAGATACGCGGCGACCGCGTTCTCGGCCTCCTGCGACACCCAGCCCTGCTCCTGCTGCACGATCGCCAGGCAGGCCATCACCGCCGACTGGCGCTGCTCGTGCGGGTACTTGGCCGTCTCGCGCGCGAAGCGGGCCAGCGTCTGCTCCGACAGCTTCATCGGTCGATCTCCCCGAACACGACGTCCATCGTGCCGATGATCGCCACGGCGTCGGAGATCATGTGCCCGCGCGCCATCTCGTCCATCGCCGCCAGGTGCGCGAAACCGGGTGCACGGATCTTCATCCGATACGGCTTGTTGGCGCCGTCGCTGATCAAGTAGATCCCGAACTCGCCCTTCGGATGCTCGACCGCCGCGTAGGCCTCGCCCTCGGGCATGTGGATGCCTTCGGAGAACAGCTTGAAGTGGTGGATCAGGTCCTCCATGCCGTACTTCATGCGCTCGCGCGGCGGCGGCGCGACCTTGTGGTTGGCGACGATCACCGGGCCCGGGTTGGCGCGCAGCCAGTCGACGCACTGCTTGATGATGCGGTTGCTCTGGCGCAATTCCTCGACGCGCACCAAGTAGCGGTCGTAGGTGTCGCCATTGCTGCCGACCGGGATGTCGAAGTTCATCCGGCTGTAGACATCGTAGGGCTGCTTCTTGCGCAGATCCCACTCGACGCCGGAGCCGCGCAGCATCGGCCCGGTGAAGCCGAGGTTCAGCGCGCGCTCGGGGCTGACGACGCCGATGCCCACGGTGCGCTGCTTCCAGATGCGGTTGTCGGTGAGCAGCGTCTCGTACTCGTCGACATAGCCGGGGAAGCGCCGCGTGAACGACTCGACGAAGTCGAGCAGGCCGCCTTGCCGGTCTTCGTTGAGCCGGTCGATCGCCTTCTGGTTCTTGATCCGCGAGACCTGGTACTGCGGCATCGTCTCCGGCAGGTCGCGGTACACGCCGCCCGGGCGGAAGTACGCCGCGTGCATGCGCGCGCCGGACACCGCTTCGTACATGTCGAGCAGGTCCTCGCGCTCGCGGAAGCAGTAGATGAGCATGTTCATCGCACCGCAGTCCAGGCCGTGCGCGCCCAGCCACATCAGGTGGTTCAGCAGCCGCGTGATCTCGGCGAACATCACGCGGATGTACTGCGCACGCACCGGCACCTCGATGCCGAGCAGTTTCTCGATGGCCAGGCAGTACGCGTGCTCGTTGCACATCATCGACACGTAGTCCAGCCGGTCCATGTAGGGCAGCGACTGGATGTACGTCTTGCTCTCGGCCAGCTTCTCGGTCGCGCGGTGCAGCAGCCCGATGTGCGGGTCGGCGCGCTGGATCACCTCGCCGTCGAGCTCGAGCACGAGGCGCAGCACGCCGTGCGCCGCCGGGTGCTGCGGGCCGAAGTTGAGCGTGTAGTTCTTGATCTCGGCCATGCTCAGCTCAATCCGCCGTAGTTGTCCTCGCGGACCACCCGCGGCGTGATTTCGCGCGGCTCGATCGTGACCGGCTGGTAGATCACCCGCTGCTGCTGCGCGTCGTAGCGCATCTCCACGTGGCCGCTGACGGGGAAGTCCTTGCGCATCGGATGCCCGATGAAGCCGTAGTCGGTGAGGATGCGGCGCAGGTCTTCGTGCCCTTCGAAGACGATGCCGTACAGATCGAAGGCTTCACGCTCGAACCAGTTGGCCGAAGCCCAGATCGCGGTGACCGACGGCACCACGGGCAGATCGTCGTCGGGTGCGAAAACCTTGACCCGCAGCCGCCGGTTGTGGCTGACCGACAGCAGGTGGACGACCGCCGCGTAGCGCGGGCCGTCCCAGGGTGCGTTCTTGTAGTTCGAGTAGTCAACGCCGCACAGGTCGATCAGCTGCTCGAAGCGGCATTGCGGCGCGTCGCGCAGCGTGCGCATCGCGTGCGCGTAGTCGGCGGCGCGCACGGTGACCGTCAACTCGCCGCGGTCGCGGACCAGCGCCGATGCGGCATCCCCCAGCGCGGACGCGACCGCGGCTTGCAGGGTGTCGAGCTTGTCGGTCATCGGCGTGGCCCTCAGCGCGCGATCGTGTTCTCGCGCCGGATCTTGTTCTGCAGCTGCAAGATGCCGTACAGCAGCGCCTCGGCCGTGGGCGGGCAGCCCGGCACGTACACGTCCACCGGCACGATGCGGTCGCAGCCGCGCACCACCGAATAGCTGTAGTGGTAGTAGCCG
>JAFEFZ010000070.1 GCA_018240325.1 Pseudomonadota bacterium | reverse complement strand
GCTGCCGGTGATGCCGGTGTAGATCTCGGTGGTCGTGGTATCAGTAAAAATCTCGGCCTCCTTCAGCGCCTCCTGGATGCTGGCCACGGTGGCGTCGATGTTCACGACCACGCCGCGCTTCAGGCCCAGCGCGTTGGCCACGCCCAGGCCGGCGACGCGCAGTTCGCCGCCGGGCAGCACCTCGGCCACCACCGCCATGACCTTGGCGGTGCCGATGTCCAGGCCGACCACCAGATCCTTGATTTCCTTGGCCATGCCGGTTGCCCCTATCGCTTCGTCTTGTGGGCCGCCGGTGCGGCGGCGGTGGTGGTGATGCCGCGCAGCCGCACCGCGTAGCCGTCGGCATGGCGCAGGTCCGCGTATTCGAGATCGCGCTGCCAGCGCTGCGTCAACTGGCCGACGGTGCGCACGAAGCGCTCGCTGCGCGCGACCACCTCGTCGTCGCTGCCGCGGCCGAGCTCGATGCGCGCGCCGCCGTCGAGCACCACCTGCCACGAGCCGCGCCCCGACAGGTGCAGCTCGCGCAGCGGCCGGCCGAGCCCGTCGAACACCGGCACCAGCCGGCGGTACAGCGCGAGCATCGGCACGGCCGTGCCCGGCGGGCCGCTGAAGACGGGCAGGCCGTCGTCCTCGACGTCGCCGAGGTTGGCCTCGAAGATCTCGCCGCGGTTGTTGACCAGGCGCTCGTCGCCGGCCTCGTCCACCCACAGCGCCGCCGGGCGGTGCTCCTCGAGTTGCACCGCGAGCCGGTCGGGCCACACGCGGCGCAGGCTCGCCTGGCGCACCCAGGGCACCGCCTCGAACACGGTGCGCGCCCGGTCGAGGTCGATCGACAGCAGGTTGCCCGACAGCTGCGGCGCCGCATTGGCGCGGACCGCCGCGACGCTGTTGCGCTGCAGCTCGCCTTCGAGCTCGATCGTGCGGATCGGCAGCCACGGCGAGCGCGCGAGCCACAGCACCCCGCCCGCCAGCAGCCCGGCGCCTGCCAGGCCATACAGCAGGCTGGCGACGCCGTTCATCAGACGCACGTCGAAGGGCAGCAGATCGGGGTTCGAGGCCAGGGTCGCCATCGCGCGTCAGCTCCCGGCGCCGCTGTCGAGCGCGGCCTGCTCCAGCAGCCGCAGGCACAGCTCTTCGTAGCCGATGCCGGCCGCGCGCGCGGCCATCGGCACCAGCGAATGCCCGGTCATGCCGGGCGAGGTGTTCATCTCGAGCAGGAACAGCCGGCCGTCGGCCGCGCGCCGCATCAGGTCGGCGCGGCCCCAGCCGCGGCAGCCGAGCGCGCGGTACGCGGCCAGCGTCAGGCGCTGCACTTCGGCCTCGGCCTCGGGCGGCAGGCCGCTCGGGCAGCGGTAGCCGGTGTCGTCGGAGAAGTACTTGTGCTCGTAGTCGTAGTTGCCGCCGGGTGCGTCGATGCGGATCACCGGCAGCGCGCGCGCATCGGCGCCGCGGCCCAGCACCGCGCAGGTCAGCTCGACGCCGTCGATGTATTCCTCGCACAGCACGTCGGCGTCGTAGCGCGCGGCCAGCAGCACCGCGTCCTGCATCTGCGAATAGCCCATCACCTTGGTGATGCCGATCGACGAGCCCTCGCGCGAGGGCTTCACGATCAGCGGCAGCCCGAGCTCGTCGGGCACGGCGTGCAGCCGCTCGCGCGGCACATCGCCCGGCGGCAGCAGCACCCAGCGCGGCGTGGGCAGCCCTTCGGCGGCCCACACGCGCTTGGTCATCACCTTGTCCATCGCGACGGCGCTGGCCATCACGCCCGAGCCGGTGTACGGAATGCCCAGCAGCTCGAGCGCGCCCTGCACCGTGCCGTCCTCGCCGTGGCGGCCGTGCAGCGCGATGAACGCGCGCTCGAAGCCCTCGTTCTTCAGCTCCACCAGGTCGGTGTGCGCCGGGTCGAAGGCGCTGGCATCGACGCCCTGTGCCAGCAGCGCGTCGAGCACGCCGCGGCCCGACATCAGCGACACCTCGCGCTCGGCCGAGCTGCCGCCCATCAGCACCGCCACCTTGCCCAGGGCCTTGGCGCGTGCGTTCATGCCGGTTCCCCTGTGGCCAGCCGCTCGGCCAGCTGCGGCGCGACGCTGCCGATCGAGCCGGCGCCCATCGCGATCACCACGTCGCCGTCGCGCGCTTGCGCGACGATCGCGTCGGGCAGCTCGGCCGCCGACTCGACGAACACCGGATCGACCTTGCCGGCCACGCGCAGCGCGCGCGCCAGGCTGCGGCCGTCGGCGGCGACGATCGGTGCCTCGCCGGCGGCGTAGACCTCGGTCAGCAGCACCGCGTCGGCGCTGCCCAGCACGCGCACGAAGTCCTCGAAGCAGTCGCGCGTGCGCGTGTAGCGGTGCGGCTGGAAGGCCAGCAGCAGCCGCCGCCCGGGGAAGGCGCCGCGCGCCGCGGCCAGCACCGCCGCCATCTCGACCGGGTGGTGGCCGTAGTCGTCAACCAGCGTGATGTGTCCGCGCCCGCCCGGCAGCGGCTGCTCGCCCCAGCGCTGGAAGCGCCGGCCCACGCCCTGGAACGCGGCGAGCGCGCGCACCACCGGCGCATCGGGCAGCTCGAGCTCGGCCGCCACCGCGACGGCCGCGAGCGCGTTGCGCACGTTGTGCTCGCCCGGCAGGTTGAGCGTGACCTGCAGATCGGGCATCGCCGTGCCGTTGCGCCGCTGCACGACGAAGCGCATCTGCCCGCCCGGCAGCGCCTGCACGTCGACCGCGCGCACCTGCACGCCCGCGCTGAAGCCGTAGCTGACCACCGGACGCGACAGCGACGGCACGATCGCGCGCACGCCGGGGTCGTCGGCGCACACGATCGCCGCGCCGTAGAAGGGCATGCGGTGCAGGAAGTCGACGAAGGCCGCGTGCAGCCGCGCCAGGTCGTGGCCGTAGGTCTCCATGTGGTCGGCGTCGATGTTGGTCACCACCGACAGCACCGGCGACAGGTTCAGGAACGACGCGTCGCTCTCGTCGGCCTCGACCACGATGTAGTCGCCCGATCCCAGGCGCGAGTTGGCGCCGGCGCTGTGCAGCAGGCCGCCGATCACGAAGGTGGGGTCCAGCCCGGCTTCGGCGAGCACGCTGGTCACCAGCGAGGTGGTGGTCGTCTTGCCGTGGGTGCCGGCGATCGCGATGCCCTGCTTCAGCCGCATCAGCTCGGCCAGCATCGCCGCGCGCGGCACCACCGGCACGCGCCGCGCGCGCGCGGCCGCCACTTCGGGGTTGTCGGCCTTGACCGCGGTGGACACGACCACCGCCTGCGCGCCGGCGATGTAGCCGGCGTGGTGGCCGGTGTAGACGCGGATGCCCAGCGATTCGAGCCGGCGCGTGGTCAGGCTGATGGCTTGGTCCGAGCCGGTGACGGTGTAGCCGAGGTTGTGCAGGATCTCGGCGATGCCGCTCATGCCCGTGCCGCCCACGCCGACGAAGTGGATGTGCTTGACCGCGTGCTTCATGCGCAGCCCTCCCGCACGCCGCCGACCTTCGTCGGCACCGGCTGACCTTCGACGAAGTGGATGTGCTTGACCGCGTGCTTCATGCGCAGCCCTCCCGCACGCCGCCGGCCTTCGTCGGCACCGACAGACCTTCGACGAAGTGGATGTGCTCGGCCGCGTGCTTCATGCGCGTGCCCCTTCGCGTTGCACCAGCCGCTCGATCGCATCGGCCACCTGCGCCGCGGCGTCGGGCCGGGCGAGCGCGCGCGCGCGCTCGGCCATTGCCAGCAACTGCGGCCGCTGCAGCGACTGCAGCAGCCCGGCCAGCCGCTCGGGCGCCAGCTCGGCCTGCGCCAGGTGCAGCGCTGCGCCCTCGGCCGCCATCCAGGCGGCGTTGTCGCGCTGGTGCGCAGTGGTGCTGACGACCAGCGGCACCAGGACGGCGGCGACGCCGGCCGCGCACAGCTCGCTGACCGTGACCGCGCCGGCACGGCACACGATCAGGTCGCACGCGCCGAGCCGCGCCGCCATGTCGTCGATGAAGGGCACGATCTCGGCCTCGACGCCGGCCTGCGCGTAGGCGGCGCGCACCGCGTCGAGGTGCGCGGTGCCGGTCTGGTGCGTGATGCGCGGCCGCTGCGCCGCGTCGATACGCTGCAGCGCCGCCGGCAGCGTGTCGTTCAGCACCTTCGCGCCCAGGCTGCCGCCGACCACCAGCACGCGCAGCGGCCCTTCGCGGCCGGCGAAGCGCTCGGCCGGCGCCGGCAGCCGCGCGATCGCCGCGCGCACCGGGTTGCCGGTGACGATCGCGCGCTTGGTGCGGCGCGCATCGGCGCCGTCGAAGCCGAAGGCGACCGCATCGGCCACCGGCAGCAGTGCGCGGTTGCTGAGCAGCAGCGACGCATCGGCGTTGACCAGCACCAGCGGCTTGCCCAGCAGCGCGGCCATCAGCCCGCCGGGGAAGCAGACATAGCCGCCCATGCCGAGCACCGCATCGGCGCCGCGCCGGCGCAGGATCGCCAGGCAGTCCCAGAAGGCCTGCAGCAGGCGCGCTGCGCCGGTCAGCGCCTGCAGCAGCCCCTTGCCGCGCAGGCCGGCGAAGGCGATCGCATCGAGCGGGATCCGTGCCGGCGGCACCAGGCGGTTTTCCATGCCGCTCTTCGTGCCCAGCCAGCTGACGCTCCAGCCGCGCGACTGCATCTCGCGCGCGACCGCCAGCCCCGGCACGATGTGGCCGCCGGTGCCGGCTGCCATGACGACGAGGTGGCTCATCGGTGGCCTCCGGCGGGTTCGGTCCGGAGGCCGGCACCCGCGCTGCGCGCGGGCGGCATGCTGCGCATGCCGCTCATGCGCGGCCTCCGCGCATGAGTGCCCTGTTCTCCATATCCACTCGGAGCACGATCGCCAGGGCCACCAGGTTCATCACGATCGCCGAGCCGCCATAGCTCATCAGCGGCAGCGTCAGCCCCTTGGTCGGCAACACGCCCAGGTTCACGCCCATGTTGATGAAGGCCTGGCCGCCCATCCAGATGCCGATGCCCTGCACCATCAGGCCGGCGAACACCCGGTCCAGCGCCACCGCCTGGCGGCCGATCACGAAGATGCGCCGCGTCAGCCAGAAGAAGGCAACGATCACCGCCGCCACGCCGGCGAAGCCCAGTTCCTCGCCGATCACCGCCAGCAGGAAATCGGTATGCGCCTCGGGCAGGTAGTGCAGCTTCTCGATGCTGCTGCCCAGGCCCTGGCCGAGCCATTCGCCGCGGCCGATCGCGATCAGCGAATGCGTCAGCTGGTAGGCCTTGCCCTGCGCATAGGCCGGGTTCCACGGGTCGAGGTACGCGAAGATGCGCTGCGCGCGCCACGGGCTGAGCACGATCATCAGCACGAAGGCGCCCAGCAGCACGCCCACGCCCAGTGCGAACATCCGGCCGTTGACGCCGCCCAGGAACAGGATGCCCAGCGCGATCGCGGCGATCACGAGGAACGCGCCCATGTCGGGCTCGGCCAGCAGCAGCAGGCCCACCACCGCCAGCGCCACCGCCATCGGCCACACCGCCTGCAGGAAGTTCTCCTTCACGTCCATCTTGCGCACCATGTAGCCGGCCGCATACATCGCCATCGCGAGCTTGGCCAGCTCGCTGGGCTGGAAGTTCATGAAGCCCAGCGGGATCCAGCGGCGCGCGCCGTTGACCGCCAGGCCCACCTTGGGCACCAGTACCAGCACCAGCAGCAGCAGCGCCAGCACGAAGGACCACGACGCCCACTTCTCCCACGCCGCCACCGGCACCTGCAGCGCCACCAGCGCGGCGACGAAGCCCAGCGCCAGCGCGACGGCGTGGCGCAGCAGGAAGTGGGTGGGCGCGTAGCGCGCGAAGCGCGGGCTGTCGGGCAGCGCGATCGACGCCGAATACACCATCACCAGCCCGAGCGCCAGCAGCGCGACCGCCACCGCCAGCAGGCCGCGGTCGAAGCCGGCCACGCGCGTGCCGGCCGCCGGCGAGATCGGGATCTGGTCGCGCACCGGCAGCGCGTCGGCGCCGCGCGCCGGGCGCCGCGTCAGGCGCGCCCACAAGCCGGGCCGGACGGCTTGCGTCGTCATGCCAGCACCTCCCCGCGGCCGGCCGCCGCCGCGTGCACCGCGGCGACGAAGACCTCGGCACGGTGCGCGTAGTCGCGGAACATGTCCAGGCTGGCGCAGGCCGGCGACAGCAGCACCGCGTCGCCGGCGCGCGCCTGCGCAAGGCACCAGGCGACCGCGGCTTCGAGCGTGGCGTGGTGCTGCAGCGGCACGCCGGCGCCGGCGAGCGCGGCGCCGACCGCCGCCTCGATCGCCGCCGCATCGCGGCCGATCAGCGCCACCGCGCGCGCATGGCGCGCCAGCGGCGCCGCCAGCGGCGCGAAGTCCTGCCCCTTGCCGTCACCGCCGAGGATCACCGCCAGCTTGCCCGGCGCCTTCTCGGCGCCCAGGCCTTCGAGCGCGGCGACGGTGGCGCCGACGTTGGTGCCCTTGCTGTCGTCGAAGGCCTCGACGCCGCCGATCACGCCCACCGGCTCGACGCGGTGCGGCTCGCCGCGGTAGTCGCGCAGCGCGTGCAGCATCGGCGCCAGCGGGCAGCCGATCGCCGTGGCCAGCGCCAGCGCCGCGAGCGCGTTGGCGGCGTTGTGGCGGCCGCGGATGCGCAGCGCGTCGGCCGGCATCAGCGGCTGCAGGTGGATCTCGGGCGCCTCGCCCTTGCGCAGCCGCACGCCTTCGTCCGGCGGCAGCGCGCGCACCAGCCAGGCGATGCCGGCCTGTTCGACCAGGCCGAAGTCGCCCGGAGCCGACGGCGCGTCCAGCCCGAAGCTGCACACGCGCCGCGGCTGGAACTTCGGCGCCTTGGGCTTGCGCGGCGCGTCGGCCGGCGGCGGCTGCGGCACCAGCGCGCGCACCAGCGGGTCGTCGCGGTTGATCACCATCAGGGCCTTGCTGCCGAAGATGCGCGCCTTGGCCTGCGCGTACGCGGCCATCGTGCCGTGCCAGTCGAGGTGGTCCTGCGTCAGGTTCAGCACCGCGGCGGCGTCGGGCTCGAAGCCTTCGACGCCGTCGAGCTGGAAGCTCGACAGCTCGAGCACCCAGACCTCGGGCAGCGCGTCGGGCGCCGCCAGCGCCGCGGCCAGCGTGTCCAGCAGCGTCGGCCCGATGTTGCCGGCACTCGCCACGCGCCGGCCGGCGCGCGCCACCAGCGCCGCGGCGAGCGCGGTGGTCGTGGTCTTGCCGTTGGTGCCGGTGACGGCCAGCACCTGCGGCGCCCAGCCGCGCTCGGCGCGCAGTGCGGCCAGCGCTTCGGCAAAGAGCGCGAGCTCGCCCTGCACCGGCACGCCGGCCGCGCGCGCCGCCGCCAGCAGCGGCGCGATCGAGGCGTCGTGCGGCGCCAGCCCGGGGCTCTTGAGCACGCGCTGCACGCCGGCCAGCGCGGCCGCGCCGAGCGGCTCGCGGCCGAGGACTTGCGCCTGCGGCAGCGCCGCGCGCAGCGCCTCGGCCTGCGGCGGCGATTCGCGGCTGTCCCACGCGCGCACCTGCGCGCCGTGGGCCGCGCACCAGCGCGCCATCGCCAGCCCCGAATGGCCGAGGCCGAGCACCAGCACCGTCTGGCCGTTCAGCGCGCTCATCGCAGCCGCTCCATCGTCCATCGCGCATTTGGCGACAGATGCCCGGCGATTGCTGGCGGGGCTGTGTGTTCCTTCGGACGGACCGCTGCCCTTGCGCCGCGCTTCGAGGCCGCTGAGGCACGCTTCGGCGCCACGCATGCGAGCCGGCCTCGGCGCGAACAGCAGCATGGGCACACCACTGTCCGGGCCGCCGACGGGGTGGCCGACGGAGTGAATAAGAATTTGGCTGAACGGAGTCGGCCACCCCGTC
>JAFEFZ010000006.1 GCA_018240325.1 Pseudomonadota bacterium | reverse complement strand
GCGCGCAGCCGCGCCGCCAGGGCGCGCAGCGCGTCGTCTTTCGCCGCGGTGGGCGCGGCCGCCATTGCGGTCGCGGCCGCACGGGCGGCCACACCGACATGGGCCATGTAGGCGCTGATGTCGCTCGGATCCATCGCGCCGATTGTCCCACCGGGCGGACGATCGGGCTGCGCCCGGGCCTGCCCGCCGCCTCGCCCCGCGCCGGTGCGGATGCCGCTGCGGCGTCAACCGGCCCAGGCGGCCAGCGCCAGCCACAGCGGCGCCGTCAGCGCGAAGGCGAAGGTGCTGAGCACGATCGCCGCCGTCGCCTCGGCCTCGCGCGTGGCGTAGCGCTGCGCGAACAGCAGCGCATTGCTGCCGGTGGGCAGCGCGGCCATCATCGCCAGCACCGCCAGCGGCGTGCCGGTGACGCCGAAGGCCAGGCGCGCCGCCAGCAGCACCACCGCCGGCAGCAGCAGCAGCTTGAGCAGGCCGAGCTCGACTGCGCCGCGCAGTTGCCCGCGCAGGCCCCAGCTCTCGAGCGACACGCCGATCAGCACCAGGCACACCGGCACCACCGCGGCGGCGAGCATCGCCAGCGTCTGGTCGGCCACCGCCGGCAGCGGCCAGCCGGCAAGGTTCCAGCACAGGCCGGCCACCACCGGCAGCACGACCGGGTGGATCAGCGCGTTGCGCACGGTGCTGCGCAGCGTGTCCCAATGCGCCTGGCTGCCGGCGGCGCGCGCCAGGTCGAGCTCGACCAGCACCGTCAGCAGCGTCAGCATCACCAGCCCGTGCAGGCTGACCAGCGCGATGTGCAGCGCCAGGCCGGCTTCGCCGAACACCGCCGCGGCGATCGGGATGCCGAGTTGCACCGCATTGCCGTAGGTCGCGGCGATGGTGCGCGTGGCCGGCGTGGCCGCATGCGCCGCAGCCGTGCGGCGCTGCCGTGCGTAGATCGCGAGCAGCACGCCGATCGCCGGCACGAAGTACGCGGCCAGCGTCGGCCACGGCATCCGCGCCAGATCGATGCGTGCCATCGTGCGGAACAGCAGCGCCGGCACGAACAGGTAGAAGGCGGCGTTGGACAGCACCCGCGCCGGGTCGCCGCCGCCGCCGGGCGCACCCAGCCAGCGGCGGCGCGACGCGAACCAGCCGATCGCCACCGTCGCGAAGATGCCCAGCAGCTTGGCGAAGACGGCGGCGTTCATCGGCTGCGGCTCAGCGCCGCTCGCCCGGCGCGCGGCCGGCAGCAGTCGCGTCGCCCAGCACCTGCCGCAGCCAGGCCGCGACCACGGCGGGCGGCGCCGCGATCGCGATCGTCTTGCGCCGCGACGCGGCGCCGCGCAGCAGCGTGAAGGCGCGCCGCGGCAGGCCGAGCTCGGCGCTCAGCCAGCCCAGGAGCGCATCGTTGGCCTTGCCGTCCACCGGCGGCGCGTGCAGCCGCACGCGCAGCGCGCCGTCGTGCAGGCCGTCG
>JAFEFZ010000069.1 GCA_018240325.1 Pseudomonadota bacterium | reverse complement strand
TTGACGCGCACCTCGTTCAGCAGCTCGTAGTACAGCGCGCGGTGGGCCTTGAAGAACAGGCTGGGATAGAGCAGCGGTTCGTGCAGCAGCCCGTCGGCCACGAGTTGCAGCACGATCAGCAGGCGGCCGATGCGGCCGTTGCCGTCGAGGAAGGGGTGGATGGTCTCGAACTGCACATGGGCGAGCGCGGCACGCACCAGCGGCGGGGTGGGCTCGGGCTCGTCGTGCAGGAAGCGCTCGAAAGCGTCCAGGCATTCGCCGAGGCGATCTGCCGGCGGCGGCACGAACACGGCATTGCCCGGCCGCGTGCCGCCCAGCCAGACCTGTGAACGCCGGAACTCGCCGGGCGACTTGCCCCGGCCGCGCGGGTGGTCGAGCAGCACGCCGTGCATCTCGCGCAGCAGCCGCAGGCTCAGCGGAAAGCCGCCGCGCAACCGCTCGATGCCATGCGCCATGGCGGCGACGCAGCGGCTGACTTCGCGTGCATCGTCCAGCGGAACGCCGGGCTGCTGGTCGATCTCGAACAGCAGCAGGTCGGACAGCGACGACTGCGTGCCCTCGATCTGCGAGGAGAGCACCGCTTCCTTGCGCACGAAGCTGTAGAGCACGAGGTGCGCATTGGGCAGCATCGCCGACACCGCATCGAGGCGGCCGAGCGCGACCAGCGCGTCGTCGAAGCGCCGGCGCAGCCCCGCAGACCAGACGATCGGCGGCAGCGGCGGCAGCGGGCGCGGCACGAAGGCCGTGAAGGGCTCGCCTTGCGCGCTGACCTTGACTGTCTGTCCCGGTGGGGGGCGATGCATGGGGAACTGAGCCTCAAACAAGCGCGGTGCTTATATTACTTTATACCGGCATCATAAAAAAGGGCCGGTTCACCGGCCCTTCGATCGCACGGTGGCCGATCGGCCACCGCAGGGTTGCGCAGACTCAAGCCCTCAACGCCGCCAGCACCTCGTCGAGCATCTTCTTCGCGTCGCCGAAGAGCATGCGGTTGTTGTCCTTGTAGAACAGCGGGTTGTCCACGCCCGCATAGCCGCTGGCCATGCTGCGCTTCATCACGATCGAGTGGTGCGCCTTCCACACCTCCAGCACCGGCATGCCGGCGATCGGGCTCGCCGGATCCTCCTGCGCGGCCGGGTTGACGATGTCGTTGGCGCCGATGACCATCGACACGTCGGTGTCGGGGAAGTCTTCGTTGATCTCGTCCATCTCGAGCACGATGTCGTAGGGCACCTTGGCTTCGGCCAGCAGCACGTTCATGTGGCCCGGCATGCGCCCGGCCACCGGGTGGATGCCGAAGCGCACGTTCACGCCCTTCTCGCGCAGCAGCTTGGTGATCTCGAACACCGTGTGCTGCGCCTGCGCGACGGCCATGCCGTAGCCGGGGACGATGACCACGCTCTTGGCCTCGCGCAGCATCTCGGCGGTCTCGACCGCGCTGATCGGCTGCACCTCGCCTGCGGGCTGCGCAGCGCCGCCCGCGGCCGCCGCGCGCGCGCCGCCGCCGGTGCCGAAGCCGCCGGCAATCACGCTGATGAAGTTGCGGTTCATCGCGCGGCACATGATGTACGACAGGATCGCGCCCGACCAGCCGACGAGCGCGCCGACCACGATCAGCAGGTCG
>JAFEFZ010000068.1 GCA_018240325.1 Pseudomonadota bacterium | reverse complement strand
CCGCGCTGGCACGACGGCCGCATCTGGTTTTCCGACTTCTATTCGCAGCAGGTGTATTCGGCCGCCGAAGACGGCGCCGACCTGCGCGTCGAGGCGCGGGTGCCGCAACAGCCGTCGGGCCTGGGCTGGCTGCCCGACGGCCGGCTGCTGGTGGTGTCGATGCGCGACCGCAAACTGCTGCGCCGCGAGAGCGACGGCAGCCTGGTCACGCATGCCGATCTGTCCGCGCATGCGGGCGGCCACGTCAACGACATGGTGGTGGACGCGCAGGGCCGCGCCTGGGTCGGCGACTTCGGCTTCGACCTGATGGGTGGCGCGCCGTTCCGGCCCACCGGCCTGTGGCGCGTCGACGCCGACGGCAGCGTCAGCCGCGCGGCCGACGACCTGTGGTTTCCCAACGGCAGCGTGATCGGCGCCGACGGCACGCTGCGCGTGTGCGAGACCTTCGGCAACCGCGTGAGCGCCTTCGACATCGGTGCCGACGGCACGCTGCACAACCGCCGCACCTGGGCCAAGTTCGCCGAGCCGCCCACCGGCACCGACGTCGGGCAGATGATCGGGCAGGCCGCCGCCGCGCCCGACGGCTGCTGTCTGGACGCCGAGGGCGCGATGTGGATCGCCGACGCCGTCGGCGGCCGCGTGATCCGCGTGGTCGAAGGCGGGCGCATCGTCGACCAGATCCAGCCCGGCACCGGCGCCTTCGCGTGCATGCTCGGCGGCGCCGACGGGCGCACGCTGTTCATCTGCACCGCGCCCGATTTCCACGAGGAGGCGCGCAAGCAGGCGCGCGAGGCCAGCCTGGTGGCGGTGCGCGTGGAGGTGCCGCACGCCGGGCGGCCCTGACCGAGCGCGCGGCGGCGGATCGCCCAGGTGCCTGCGGCCGGGGCGGCCGCAGCAGCGCCGCGGCACCGGCACCGCGCCGGCCGCCGGCAGCGCTCCCGCAGGGTCCGTCCGTTTTTGCTGAATCGGGCGATCGCCGGCAGGCGCCCTGCGCAGACGCCGGCAGCGCCGCTCGCGGCCCGTCAGTCCCCTTCGGCGGCCCAGGCCTCGTCGGCCAGCTTCGCGAACTGCTGGCGCAGCACGTGCTTTTGCACCTTGCCGGTGGCGGTGGCCGGCAGCACCTCGATGAAACGCACCAGCTTGGGCACCTCGAAGCCGCCCAGGCGTTCGCGGCAGTGCGCCAGCAACGCCGCCTCGTCCAGATCGGCGCCGGGCTTCTTCACGACGAAGGCGCACACCGCCTCGCTCCAGCGCGGGTGCGGCAGCCCCAGCACCGCCACGCCGGCGACGCCCGGGTGCGCCAGCACCACCGCCTCGACCTTGACGCTGGCGACGTTCTCGCCGCCGGTCTTGATCATGTCCTTCTTGCGGTCGAGGAACAGCATCTGCCCGCCCTCGTCCCACATGCCCAGGTCGCCGGTGTGGTGCCAGCCGTGCAGTTGCGCAGCGGCGGTGGCCTCGGGATCCTTGTAGTAGCCGAGCATCACGTTCGGGCCGCGGTGCACGATCTCGCCCGGCTGCCCGGGGCCGAGCAGCCGGCCGGCGTCGTCCATCACCGCGGTCTCGCAGGTCACGAGCGAGGTGCCCCAGTAGTTGGCGTCGCGGCCCGGGTTGTCGAGCGGCCTGAAGGTCATCGTGCCCGGATAGATCTCGGTCTGGCCGGTGGCCAGCAGGAGGTTGCCGCTCATGCGCGCGGCGATCTGCGCGATCAGCGGCGCCGGGATCGGCGCCATCGCGTAAATGCACATGCGCAGCGACTCGGGCTTGAACGCCGGGTCGGCGAGCACGGCCGCATACATCATCGGCAGGCCGACGAAGATGGTGAGCCGCTCCTTCAGCATCAGCGCGCGGATCGGGTCGGGCTCGAAGCCGCGGGTCAGCACCATGCAGGCGCCGGCCGCGCAGGCGGTGGCCGCCAGCGAATGCTGCGCGCAGTGGAACAGCGGCAGCCAGCCCGACAGCACGTCGTGCTCGGTGTAGGCGAAGCCGGCCATGTTGCCGATCGCCGCCGCGTACACCGACAGGTGCGAGTGCACCACGCCCTTCGGGTGGCCGGTGGTGCCGCTGGTGTACATCAGCAGTGCCGGCTGGTGGTCGTCGATCAGGATCTCGGGCATCGCGTCGCTGCCGCCGCCCGCTTCGGCCTGGGCGAGCGTGGTCGCGCCGGATGCGCCGGCGCCATCGGCCATCGTCAGCACCAGCGGCACGCCCAGCTTGGCGAGCAGCGCGCCGATCGCCGGGTCGGCCAGCAGCGCCTGGTCCACCACCACCGCCGAGACTTCGGCGTGGTTCAGGATGTAGCCGATCGCGCCCGCATCGAGCCGGATGTTGACCGGCACCCACACGTTGCCCGACTTGTGGATGCCGTTGTAGGCCACCACCATGTCGGCCGAGTTCATGCACAGCATGCCGATCTGCCGGCCGCTGCCGACGGCGCCGAGCAGGTGGTGGGCGAAGCGCGAGCTGCGCGCATCCAGATCCGCGTAGCTCAGCCGGATGTCGCCGTCGACCACCGCCGTGCGGCTGCCGAACTTGAGCGCGCTGCGGTGGACCAGGTCCCCCAGGGCCACGCGGCGGATGCGGCGCGCGGCGTCGGTCACGGGCATGTCGATCATCGGGAAGGTCTCCTCGGGTTGGGCGTCGGGGTCGGCCGGCGGTGCCGGTCGGCGGGCTTCGCGGCGGCCGGAAGGGCGCGGCGGCCGCGTGCGCACGGCGCATAGTGTGCCGCCGCGCCGCGGCATCGGCGCACGCCTTGGCGACACCCGGCCGATGACGGCGGGTAAGATGCCGCCCCTTTGCCGTGCGGCCGGCTGCGCCGCCGCCTGCTGACAGCTCCACGCCGACCGAGCCGCGATGACGACCGCCCCTTCCCCGACCCCGCCGCTGCGCGCGCTGACGCCGCCGATCGCCGCGATGGCGCTGGTGATCGTGCTGTCCAACTGGGCGGTGCAGTTCCCGATCAACGCCTGGCTGACCTGGGGCGCATTCACCTATCCGCTGGTGTTCCTGGTGTGCGACCTGACCAACCGCGCGCTCGGGCCGGCGGCTGCGCGGCGCGTGGCCTGGGCCGGCTTCGCGGTGGCGGTGGCCGCCTCGGGGCTGCTGGCGCCGTGGCGGATCGCGCTGGCCTCGGGCTCGGCCTTCATCGTGTCGCAGCTGATGGACGTGCTGGTGTTCAACCGCTGGCGCCGCGCCACCTGGTGGAAGGCGCCGCTGATCGGCTCGCTGGT
>JAFEFZ010000067.1 GCA_018240325.1 Pseudomonadota bacterium | reverse complement strand
GACCGCCCGGGCCGCGGCGCCGCGTGTCGCCGCCGCGCCGCCCACCCCGCCCGCGCCGCTGCGCACGCCGGCACCGGCACCCGAGCCGCCGCCGCCGAGCGCGGCCGAGCAGCAGCGCATCGACCGGCTGGTCATCGTCGTGCTCGACCCCGGCCACGGCGGCGAGGATCCGGGCGCCGTCGGCCCGGCCGGCACGAAAGAGAAAGACGTGGTGCTGAGCATCGCGCTGCAGCTGCGCGACCGGCTCAACGCCAACCCGAACCTGCGCGTGCTGATGACCCGCGACGAAGACTTCTTCGTGCCGCTGCACGAGCGCGTGCGCAAGGCGCGGCGCGTGCAGGCCGACCTGTTCGTGTCGATCCACGCCGACGCCTTCCTCAAGCCCGAAGCACGCGGCGCCAGCGTGTTCGCGCTCAGCCAGGGCGGCGCCAGCAGCGCCGCGGCGCGCTGGCTGGCGCAGCGCGAGAACGCCGCCGACCTGGTGGGCGGCCTGAACGTGGCCGCGGTGCGCGACGAACACGTGATGCGCGCGATGTTCGACATGAGCACCACCGCGCAGATCAAGGACAGCCTCAAGCTCGGCCAGGAGGTGCTGGGCCCGCTCGGGCGCGTCGGCCGGCTGCACAAGCGCGGTGTCGAGCAGGCCGGCTTCGCGGTGTTGAAGGCACCCGACGTGCCGAGCATCCTGGTGGAGACCGCGTTCATCTCCAACCCCGAAGAGGAGCAGCGGCTGCGCGACCCCGACTACCAGGCGCAACTGGTCGAGGCGCTGGCCACCGGCATCCGCCGCTGGTTCGCCAAGAACCCGCCGCTGGCGCGCAACCGCCAGCTGTAGGCGCAGCGATGAAGACGCTGCTGATCGTGTGGCAGTCGATGACCGGCGGCACGCGCCAGATGGCGCAGGCCGCGGCCGACGGCGCTGCCGACGAAGCCGGCGTGCAGGTGCGGCTGCTGGCGGCGCCGCAGGCCGGGCCCGAAGACCTGCTCGGCGCCGACGGCTGCCTGTTCGCCACGCCCGAGAACCTGGCATCGATGGCCGGGCTGATGAAGGACTTCTTCGACCGCTGCTACTACCCGGCGCTGGGCCGCATCGAGGGCCGCCCCTACGCGGCGATGGTCTGCGCCGGCAGCGACGGCCAGGGCGCCGTGCGCCAGATCGAGCGCATCTGCGCCGGCTGGCGGCTGAAGGCCGCGGCACCGGCGCTGATCGTGTGCACCCACGCGCAGACCCCCGAGGCGATCCTCGCGCCCAAGACGATCGGCCCCGCCGATCTGGCGCGCTGCCGCGATCTGGGCGCGGCGCTCGCGGCGGGGCTGGCGCTGGGCATCTTCTGAGCATCAGGCCGAACGCGGCGCGTTGCGCGGGCGCCGATGCTGCGGCGCGGGCGCCGCGGCCGGGCGCCGGCTGACCATGACGATCCCGCTACGATCGGCGCATGTGCTTTTCGGCCCAGACCGTCGAAGCCTGGCGCAGCTTCATGCGCCGCATGGGCGTGCAGCTGAGCCTGGACGAATTCGCGCGCCTGTACGGCATCCGCCAGAGCGACGCCGGCATCCGCATCCCGAAGGCGATGGACGCCGCCTTCGCCGCGCCTGCCGACCCGGCCGAGCGCGCGATCAAGGCGCAGATCGACGCCTTCGACGCCCGCCAGGCCGCCGCCTGGGAACAGCAGCTGTTCGGGCAACGCCGGCGCCTGGCCGATGCCGAACGCGCGCTGCAGACCAAGGCCACCAAGGCCGCGGCCGAGCACCGGCGCATCGCCGGCGACAAGGTGCAATGGCTGCTCGGCAAGCTGGCCGACCTGCGCCGCAGCACGCTGCTGCCGCGCGACTCGCGCATCTTCCCCGGCTGGTACGCGCCGCTGATCGTCAGCGAGCGCGGGCAGCGCGCCGCGCTGCCGATGCGCTACCAGTGCCGCCCGGCGGGCAAGCCGGCCTCCTACGACCGGCGCTACCCGGGCACCTACAACGCCCGCCGCAACAACCTGGAAGGCTTCTGGCGCGGGCAGTTCGGCCGCACCCACGGCCTGCTCGCGGTCGAGCGTTTCTTCGAGAACGTCAGCCGCGACGGCCGCAACATGGTGCTCGAGTTCGCGCCGGCAGACCAGCAGCCGATGCTGGTGGCCTGCCTGTGGTCGCGCTGGGCCGGGCCCGAAGGCGAACTGCTGAGCTTCGCCGCGATCACCGACGAGCCGCCGCCCGAAGTGGCCGCCGCCGGGCACGACCGCTGCATCATCCCGATCAAGCCGGAGCATGTCGACGCCTGGCTGAACCCCGACCCGCACGCCCTGGCCGCCAGCCACGCGATCCTCGACGACCGCCAGCGGCCGTACTACGAGCATCGGCTGGCGGCGTAGGCGCGCGGCGGCTATCGGGGCAGCGCCGGCGCCGTTTCCAGGTTGCCGGCGACGGGCACTTCCAGGTCGATCTCGTGCCCGATGACCTGGTTGCCGCGCCGGTAGAACGCCATCGGATCGACGACCACCCGGTTGCTGCCGCCGACGCCGAAGAGCCGGCCCGGCCCCTGCCAGTCGGCGCCCTTGGCGATCGTCATCCGGTAGCGCCCGAGCGGCACGAGCGTGACCGCGGTCTCACCGGCGCGAACCGGGATCATGGCGACGGGTGCGCCGGTGGCCCAGTCGTCCAGCAGGACGACGGAGTAGCGCGTCGAGGACGGGCGCGCGCGCAGCGTCAGGCGCGCCACCCGGGGCTGTTCGGTGCCGATGTACCAGTGCACGTCTCCCGTCGCCGGAAACGGCAGCGTGCGGCGGAACTCCAGCAGGTACCGCACCGCCAGGAACACCAGCAACATCGCGATCCCGATCACGAGCGCCTTCGGCACCGTGCCCATGGCGCCGAATCGCAGACTGGCGGCGGGCGCCTGGGCGTTCCATCGCGGGGCCTGCGCCGCATGAGCCTGCCGCCCCCGCTCGCGCATGTAATCCCGATCCTGCACGCCCACCCGAGTTGCTCCCGCCGCTGCCGGCGCTGCCGTTGCGCCGCACCGGGAAGCATAGGCTCGTGCGCGCGCGCCCCGCGGCGGGCTTCGTGATCTTTGCCGCCTTCGCGCGGGTCCTGATCGCCCCGGCACATGTGCCGCTCTCGAGTGCCGCTCATGGACCGGCGCGCGCCGGGCATGGCCCGCTCGCCCAGGCCCGCCTGCACGGCGCAGGCAGCCGTGCCTCAGGCCGCCGCAGAATCGGGCGGCGGCTGGCTCTTGCGCCGCGCCCGCCACGCGCCGAACAGCGCGAACGCACCCGGCACGAGGATCATCAGCCAGATGATCAGGCTCATGTTGGCGCGCGCCCACGGCGTGTTGCCGAAGACGTAGCCCAGCCCGATCAGGCCGATCACCCACAGCAGCGCGCCGGCCACGTTGTACATCGTGAACTTGCGCCGCGTCATGTCGGCCACGCCGGCGACGAAGGGCACGAAGGTGCGGATGAAGGGCAGGAAGCGCGCAGCGATGATCGTGACGCCGCCGTACTTCTCGTAGAACTCGTGCGCCTGGTGGAACGCGTGCTTGTTGAAGAAGCGCGAATGCTCCCAGCCCCAGACCTTGGGGCCGAACCAGCGGCCGATCGAGTAGTTCATCTGGTCGCCGGCCACCGCCGCCACCACCAGCAGCGGCATCGCGATCGACGCCTGCATCAGCCCCAGGCCGCACAGCGCGCCGACGACGAACAGCAGCGAGTCGCCGGGCAGGAAGGGCATCACGACGACGCCGGTCTCGACGAAGATCACGGCGAACAGCAGCGCATACACCCAGGCGCCGTACAGCGTGACGAACTCGGCCAGATGCCGGTCGATGTGCAGCACGAGGTCGAGCGCGACGGCGAGGGCATCCATGTGCAGCCACTCTACCAGCCCGGCCGGTCGCAGCGGCAGCGCCGGCGTGCACCCGGCGCCGGGGCACAATCGGGCCTTCACCTGCCGAGGAGTCCGTCCGATGCCGATCTTCGAATACGCCTGCCACGACTGCGGCCGCGAGTTCGAGGTGCTGGTGCGCGCGTCCGCCGTGCCGCAGTGCCCGCACTGCGCGTCGACCCAGCTGGACAAGAAGCTGTCCACCTTCGCCACCGGCAGCGGCCGGCCCGAGCCGATGCCGGCGATGGGCGCCTGCGGCAGCTGCGGCCACCCGGACGGCCCCGGGGCCTGCGCGTATTCCTGATGCTGCATTGGCTGCCGCCGTCGCTGCGCGGCGTGCTGACCGGCGCCCTGCTCGGGCTGAGCACGGTCGTCGGCGTCCTGAACTTCGTGCCGCCGGCGCTGCTGAAGCTGGCGCTGCCCTTCGCGCCGGTGCGGCGCTTCGCCGACCGCTGGCTCAACGCGATCGCCACCGGCTGGGTGGCCGTCAACAACGCCTGGATCCGCGCCGCCAACCCGGGCGCGCGCTGGGACGTACAGGGCGTGGACGGGCTGCACCGCCGCGGCTGGTACCTGGTGTCGTCCAACCACCAGAGCTGGGTCGACATCCTGGTGCTGCAGCGCATCTTCCACCGCCGGGTGCCGTTCCTGAAGTTCTTCCTGAAGCAGGAGCTGATCTGGGTGCCGGTGATCGGGCTGGCCTGGTGGGCGCTGGACTTTCCGTTCATGAAGCGCGGCAAGGGCCTGGGATCGCAGCGCAGCGACCTGCGAACCACGCGCCAGGCCTGCGAGAAGTTCAAGCTGATCCCGACCACGGTGATCAATTTCGTCGAGGGCACGCGCTTCACGCCGGCCAAGCATGCGGCGCAGGCCAGCCCCTGGAAGCACCTGCTCAAGCCGAAGATCGGCGGGCTGAGCATCGCGCTGGCGGCGATGGGCGAGATGTTCGAGGCGGTGCTCGACGTGACCATCGTCTACCCGGGCGGCCGCCCGACCTTCTGGGATCTGCTGTGCGGCCGCGTCGATGCGGTGGTGGTGCGCGTGCAGCAGCTGCCGATCCCGGCCGAGGTGCTGGGCGGCGACCCGGTCGCCGACGCCGACTACCGCCGCCGCATCGGCGCGTGGGTGCAGCAGCAGTGGGCCGACAAGGACCGGCTGATCGACGAGCTGACGGCCGGCGCCGCGGCCGGGGGATGAGATGCACGCCGAGCGCACGCCGATGACCCGCCTGCAGGAGCGCGCGCAGACCTGGGGCGAGGAGCTGGCCAACAGCCTGAGCCACGGCGTCGGCTGCCTGCTGGCGATCGCGTCGCTGCCGATCCTGGTGCACTTCGCCGCGCAGCGCGGCGCGCGCGTCGACGTGGTCGGCGTCAGCCTGTTCAGCGCGACGATGATCCTGCTGTACCTGGTGTCCACGCTGTACCACGCGCTGCCGGCGGGCCGCGCCAAGCACTGGTTCAACCGGCTCGACCACGCGGCGATCTTCCTGTTCATCGCCGGCAGCTACATGCCCTACCTGCTGGGCGTGCTGCGCGGGCCCTGGGGCTGGAGCCTGTTCGGCGTGGTCTGGGGCACGGCCGCGCTCGGCGTGACCGCCAAGCTGTTCAACCGGCTGCGCCGGCCGTTGTGGTCCACCGCGCTGTACGTGGCGATGGGCTGGGTGGCGCTGGTCGCCGCAGTGCCGCTGGTCGAGCGCCTGCCCGCCGCCGAGCTGGCCTGGCTGGTGGCCGGCGGGCTGTCGTACACGCTGGGCGCGGTCGTGTTCCATTTCGACTCGCGGCTGCGCTACGGCCACTTCGTGTGGCACCTGTTCGTGCTCGGCGGCACCGCCTGCCACTTCGTCGCGGTGCTGCTGCAGACGGGCTGAAGTCGGTGCCGGCCGGCACCGCAGCGGCCCACGCCGCATTCCTAGAATGTCCCGATGAGCGCCTTGATCGCCCCCGCCGCGCGCCGCGCGATCCGCGCGCTGCCCGACGAACTGGTCAGCCAGATCGCCGCCGGCGAGGTGGTCGAGCGGCCGGCGTCGGTGGTGCGCGAGCTGCTCGACAACGCGCTCGACGCCGGCGCCACGCAGGTCAACGTGCGCCTCGCCGCCGGCGGCGTGCGCGCGATCGTGGTCGAGGACGACGGCAGCGGCATCCCGGCCGAAGAGCTGCCGCTGGCGCTGCAGCGCCACGCAACCAGCAAGATCGGCTCGCTCGCCGACCTGGAGCAGGTGGCGACGATGGGCTTTCGCGGCGAGGCGCTGGCGGCGATCGCGTCGGTGGCCGAGCTCGCGATCACCAGCCGCAGCGCCGCGGCCGCGCACGCCACCCGGCTCGACGCGCGCAGCGGCGAGATCGCGCCGGCAGCGCGCGCCACCGGCACCACCGTCGAGGTGCGCGAGCTGTTCTTCGCGACGCCGGCGCGGCGCAAGTTCCTGAAGAGCGACGCCACCGAGGCGGCGCACGCGCTCGAGGCGGTGCGCCGCCACGCGCTGGCGCGGCCCGACGTGGGCTTCGCGGTCTGGAGCGACGGCAAGCCCGTCGCGCAGTGGCGCGCCGGCAGCGGCGAGCAGCGGCTGCGCGACGTGCTCGGCGCCGACTTCCTGGCGCACAGCCGGCCGCTGGCGCAGCAGGCGGCGGCGCTCGCGCTGCACGGCCGCGTCGGCCTGCCCGACGCGGCGCGCGCGCGCGCCGACCAGCAGTACGTGTACGTCAACGGCCGCTACGTGCGCGACCGGCTGGTCGCGCACGCGCTGCGCAGCGCCTACGACGACGTGCTGCACGGCCAGCGCCAGCCGGCCTACCTGCTGTTCATCGACATCGACCCGGCGCGGGTCGACGTCAACGTGCACCCGACCAAGATCGAGGTGCGCTTTCGCGACGGCAGCGCGCTGCACCAGGCGGTGCGCCACGCGGCCGAGCAGGCGCTGGCGGCGAGCCGCGCGGCGTTGCCGGCATCGTCGCCGCCTGGCGCGCCGGCGGCATCGATGGCGCCGGCGACAGCGACACCGGCCACGCCGCCGCTGCCCGCAACGCCGCACGCGGGTGCCGGGCGCGGCGCCGCCGGGTGGCCGGCCACCGAACAGGGCCGCCTGGCGCTGCAGCCGGCGCGCAGCCTGCAGACCGTGCAGGCGTTGTGGGCCGCCGAGCCGCCGCCGCGCTGGCTGCCGGGCGCGGCCGCGGCCGACGCGTCCGCCGCAACCGCGGCCGACAGCGCCGCCGCGGCCGCCGCAAGCATCGCCGCCGAGTGGCCCTCCGGCCTTCGGCCCGGACTGCAACCCGGCGTCGCACTCGGCCTCCACCCCGACGCCGCGGCCGCCGGCGACCACCCGCTCGGCCACGCGCTGGCGCAACTGGGCGGCACCTACGTGCTCGCGCAGAACGCGCAGGGGCTGGTGATCGTCGACATGCACGCGGCGCACGAGCGCG
>JAFEFZ010000066.1 GCA_018240325.1 Pseudomonadota bacterium | reverse complement strand
GGTGGCCAACGGAGTGAATAAGAATTTGGCTGAACGGAGTTGGCCACCCCGTCGGCGGCCCCGTGCACCACGTTTTCGCACCCGAACGAGGACTGTTTTCGGCGCAGCGGCGCAAGATCGCACCGGGCCTGAAGGCGACGGCAAAGGTCCGGGCTCCGATTCAGCGCCTCGCCCGACAGGTGCATCGTCCGATTCCCTGAGAGTCTGACCATCAGAAGCCGGCGCGCAACCGGTGCAACTGCCGGCCGGCGGGGTGTTGGGTGTGAGCGGGCGCTCGGCCCGCGCGATCGGCTTCATCGCAGGCGTGGGTTGAGCGCATCGCGCAGCCAGTCGCCGAGCAGGTTCACGCTCAGCGCGATCAGCACCAGCATCAGGCCGGGGAAGATCGTGATCCACCACTCGCCGCTGAACAGGAAATCGTTGCCGATGCGGATCAGCGTGCCCAGCGACGGCGAGGTCGGCGGCACGCCCACGCCCAGGAACGACAGCGTCGCCTCCGTCAGGATCGCCGCCGCCACGTGGATCGTCGCCAGCACCAGCACCGGCCCGGTCACGTTGGGCAGCACGTGCGCGAACATGATGCGCAGCGGCCGCACGCCTATCACCCGCGCCGCCTGCACGTATTCCTTCTGGCGCTCGACCAGCGTCGAGCCGCGCACGGTGCGCGCGTACTGCACCCAGCCGGTCAGCGAGATCGCGACGATCAGCACGCCGAAGGCGAGCGTGTCGTGCGCGTTCGGGAACATCGCCCGGCCGACGCCGTCGATCAGCAGCGCGACCAGGATCGACGGAAAGCTCAGCATCACGTCGCAGATGCGCATGATCAACGCATCGACCTTGCCGCCGGCAAAGCCCGACAGCAGCCCCAGCGCCACGCCGATCGCCATCGACACCAGCACCGACGCCACGCCGACGAACAGCGAGATGCGCGCGCCGTACATCAGCGCCGACAGGATGTCGCGGCCCTGGTCGTCGGTGCCGAGCACGAAGCGGCGGCTGCCGCCCTCTTCCCAGGCCGGCGGCAGGCGCGCGTCGCTCAGGTCGAGCGCGGCCATGTCGAAGGGGTCGTGCGGCGCGATCCAGTTGGCGAACAGTGCGCACGCGAGGCAGGCCGCTGCGATCAGCGCCGCGGCCACGGCCATCGGCGACGTGCGGAAGCTGAACCACAGGTCGCTGTCCAGGAAGCGGGCCCAGGCGCCCGGGTTCCGGTCGGCTGCGGCGGCGGCGGTGGTGGTGTTCATGCGCTCAGAGGCTGAGAGGCTTTCGGTCGTGCCCGAAAGGCGCGCCGGAACACGTCGGATCTAGGCGCAAAGCGCAGCCATAGCTTGGGCTATGGCGAGCATTTGCAACGACGAGCCGGCGTGTTCCGGCGTGCAAGGCGGGCATGGGCGAAAGCCTCTCAGCCTCTCAGTGCCCGCCCGCAGGCTTCTCGATGCGCAGCCGCGGGTCGACGGCGAAATACAGCAGATCGACGACCAGGTTGACGACGACGAAGATCAGCGCCACCAGGCACAGGTACGCGGCCATCACCGGCACGTCGGCGAACTGCACCGCCTGGATGAACAGCAGCCCCATGCCGGGCCACTGGAACACGGTCTCGGTGATGATCGCGAAGGCGATCAGCGCACCGAGCTGCAACCCGGTGATCGTGATCACCGGCACCAGCGTGTTCTTCAGCGAATGGCCGAAGTACACCGCGCGGTCGGGCAGCCCGCGCGCCCGCGCGAACTTGATGTAGTCGGTGCGCAGCACCTCGAGCATCTCGGCGCGCACCAGCCGCAGGATCAGCGCCAGCTGGAACACCGCGAGCGTGATCGCCGGCAGGACCAGGTGCTTCCAGCCGTCGGCCGTCAACAGCCCGGTGCTCCAGGCGCCGATGGCCACGGTGTCGCCGCGGCCGAAGCTCGGCAGCCACTTCAGCATGACTGCGAACACCAGGATCAGCAGGATGCCGATCAGGAAGGTGGGCAGCGACACGCCCAGCAGCGACAACGTCATCACGAGCTGCGAGCCGAAGCTGCCGCGGCGCAAGGCCGCGTACACGCCCAGCGGGATGCCGGCCGCGAGCGCGATCACCGCCGCGGCCAGGCTCAGCTCGAGCGTGGCCGGCAGCCGCTCGGCGATCAGCGCCGAAACCTGGCGCCCCTGGCGCAGGCTGATGCCGAAGTCGCCGCGCACCGCATTGCCGGCGAAGTGCGCGAACTGCACGACGAAGGGCTGGTCGAGCCCGAGGTCGGCACGCAGCCGCTCGCGCTGCTCGGGCGTCGCGTCCTGGCCGAGCATGCTCGCCACCGGGTCGCCGACGTACTGGAACAGCATGAAGGCGATGAAGGCCACCGCCAGCATCACGACCAAGGCCTGGACGATCCTGCGCAGGATGAAGGCAAGCATCGGCTGCAGATCTGCGACGGGGTGCGGGCGGGCAGGTGGCGGGCACCGCCACACGTGTGGTGCGGCGCCTGGGCGGTGCCGATGGTGCGCGCAACGGCCACGCGGCGCCACGAGTGAAAACCCAGTTGCGCGGTCAGGCGATTCTCGCCGCGCGCCGCGGCGTGGTGACGCGGGCGGCTGGCTGCGCACGCAGCCCGCGAGAATGCAGTGCACTGCCGGGCGCACCAATAAGAAAAAAGGGCCACCTTGCGGTGGCCCCTGCTCGATGCCAGCCCTGCGTTGCCGCAGGGGCCGGGATCAGAAGCTGTGGCGGACGCCGACCTGCACGCCGCTGGAGTTCTTGCCGAAGCTCAGGTCGCCGCCGGCACCCGGAACGACCGAGAAGTTGGTACCGGTGGTGCCGGGAGCCGCCGTGCTGTTGGAGATCCACGAAGCCGTGGCGTACAGCGCGGTGCGCTTCGACAGGTTGTAGTCGGCGCCGATCGCGTACTGGTTGGCGTCGTTGCCGGTGAAGCCGGCGATGCCGCCCTGCGCCACGTGGCCCCAGCTGGCCTTGGCGTTCCACTGGCCGAACGGGATCGAGTACGCAAGGAAGTAGTTCTTCTGGGTGGCCTTCGGGCTGGTGGTGGACAGTTCAACCCGGATGTCGCCGTAGAAGCCTGCCAGCTTGCCCCAGGTACCGAAGTTCCACGAACCGGCGATGTTCCAGTTGTCCATCTTGAGGGTGTCGGCGGCGTCGACACCGGTCTGGCCGTAGGCAGCTGCCACGTCGAACGGACCGGCGGCGTAGCCGATGCGGCCGCCCCAGTACTTGTTCAGCGCCGCGTTCTCGCCGGCGGCGACCATCACCTGACCATACAGGCCCGGGCCGAAGCCGCCG
>JAFEFZ010000065.1 GCA_018240325.1 Pseudomonadota bacterium | reverse complement strand
GTGTGCCCGAGGTTGTAACGCCCCGGCTGCGGCCACACCGCCAGCCCGTGCGGCTGCTTGCCCACGGCGACGAAGTCGACCGCGCCGCTGGCGGTGTCGAAGCGGTAGACGACATCGTCGTAGCGGCCCGACAGCCACAGGTGGCGGCCGTCGGCGCTGACGCCGCCCATGTCGGGGCTGCCGCCGCCGGCGCCTTCGTGCTCGAAGCGAAGAAGCTCAAGCCCGGCCCCGACGGCGCGCCGCCCCGCGGCTTCGACGACGCGCTGTTGCGCGCCCGCGCGCAGCCACCGCTTCCGCCTCGACGACCTGGCCGACGCCGCGCTGCGCGAGCGCCTGCGCCTGCTGTGGCTGGGACCGATGGCGCTGGGCCCGTTGCGCGCGGCGACCAAGGTCACGCGCGCTCGCGCGGTGCAGCTCGCCGCGCGAGCGCGAGGCAGTCGCGCAGCAGCGCGAAGCTGCAGCCGGCGTCGTACGCTGCGCCGAGCGAGTCGAGCGGCGCGCCGATCTCGACTTCGAGCCGCACCAGCCTGCCGTCGGCGCGCAGCGCGCCGGCTAGGCTGGCCGGCGCGAGCGCCACGGCGCCCGGCCGGCGCAGCAGCCCATCGAGCAGCGCCATCGACAGCGTCGACACCGGCAGCAGCCGCGCCTGCGGCAGCGCCGGGCGGACGATGCGCTCGAACACGTCGCGCAGCTGGGTGTGCGCCGCCGGCATCACCCAGCACGAGTCGACCAGGTCAGGCAGCCGCAGTCCGCGCTTGCCGGCCAGCGGGTGCTGCGCGGCGGCGATGACGACGATCGCGTCGTCGCACAGCGGCTCGAAGGCGAAGCCCGGCGGCAGTTGCGCCGGCCGGCGGCAGAACACGGCGTCGAGCATGCCGGCGCTCAGCAGCGGCAGCAGCCGGCTGCCGCGGTCTTCGTGCAGCTCGAGGTGCACGTCGGGGTGCGCCTCGGCGAAGGCCTCGAGCAGCCCGGGCATCAGCCGCGCGGTCGCGGCCGGGATCGCGCCGAGCCGCAGCATCGCCGGCGCGCCATGGCTGATCGACGCCAAGGCCTGCGCGGCGTCGCGCAGCCCGGCCAGGGTGCCGCGCGCCGCGCCCACCAGCGCGCGTCCGGCCGGCGTCGCGCGCGCGCCGCGCGCGTGCCGCTCGAACAGCTTCAGGTCGAGCAGCCGCTCCAGGTCGGCCAGCGCTTGCGTCGCCGCCGACTGCGACAAGTGCAGCCGCTCGGCGGCGCGGGCGATGCTGCCGCAGTCGTCGACCTCGACCAGCAGCTGCAGCTGGCGCAGCCGCCCCTGCGCCGCGAGCCGCGCATACAGCACGGCGGCGAGCCCGCTGTCGGCGGCAGGGGCCGGCGGCGGCGTCATCGCGCGCTGCACCCAGCCATCGGCGGCGCCGATAGCTCGGGCCGGAAAGCGGCTGGTCGCCGGCGCCGTTGCGGCCTACAGTGGCCGCCGAGCCGGATGCACTTGCGCCCGGTGCCCGCCCCACCCACAGGAGATTGCATGCCTGCCATCAACGCCCTTCGCCTGCGCCGCGCCGCGCTGCTGATGCTCGCCGCCGCCGCCGCGCTGCCGCTGTCCGCCGCGGCGCAGCCGGCCTTCCCGACCAAGCCGGTGACGCTGATCGTACCGTTCGCCGCCGGCGGCTCGACCGACCTGGTCGGGCGAGTCGTGGCCGACCAGATGGGCAAGGAGCTGGGCCAGACAATCATCGTCGACAACCGCGCCGGCGCCGGCGGCCAGCTCGGCTCCGAGGGGATCGCGCGCGCGGCGCCCGACGGCTACACGATCGGCATGGCCACCGTCAGCACGATGGCGGTCAACCCGGTGTTCCACGCGAAGGCGGAAGCGACCAACCGGCGGCTGCTGCCGCTGGTCAACCTGGTGACGATGCCGTCGCTGATCGTGGTCAACCCGTCGTTTCCGGCGAAGGATTTCGCCGGATTCGTCGCCGAGCTGAAGCGTCAGAAGGGCGGGTCGAGCACGCCGGTGCCGGGTGTGGGCAGCCTAGGCCACCTGATGGTCGAGGCCTTCGCCGACGCGGTCGGCGTGCAGGTGGTGCCGGTGCCGTACCGCGGCGTCGGCCCGGCGCAGACCGACGTGCTGTCGGGCCTGATGCCGTGGATGATGGACCAGGCGCCGTCGGTGCTGCCGCACGTGCGCGCCGGCAAGCTGCGCCCGATCGCGGTGATGGCCGAGAGCCGGATGCCCGAGCTGCCGGACGTGCCGACGCTGAAGGAGCTCGGCTACCCCGAGCTGAACGACATCGGCCAGAGCTGGTTCGGCCTGGTCGTCCCGGTCAAGACGCCGGCCGAGGTCGTCGCGCGGCTGGCCGGCGCCGCGCAGAACGCGCTGAGGTCCCCCGAGGTGCAAAAGCGCCTGGCGCAGATGGAAGCCCGCCCGCTCGGCACCGCGAGCGCCGCGTTCCAGAAGCAGATCGACGAGCAGCTCGCGCGCAACCGCGCGATTGCCAAGCGCGCCGACATCAAGGTCGACTGATGGGCGCCCCGCTTGCCGCGGCAGTCGCCGCCGCGATCGACCGCGACGCGCCGCGCCTTTCGGCGATGGCCGACCGCATCTGGGGGCTCGCCGAGCTGCGCTACGGCGAGCGCGAATCGGCCGCGCTGCACGCCGACGCGCTCGAAGCGGCGGGCTTTCGCGTGACCCGCGGCGTCGCCGGCATCCCGACCGCCTTCGTCGCCGAGGCCGGCGAAGGCGGGCCGGTGATCGGCCTGCTCGGCGAGTACGACGCGCTGTCCGGGCTGAACCAGCAAAGCGGCGCGCTGGTCTGCACGCCGTCGCTCGAGACCCCCGGCCTCAATGGCCACGGCTGCGGCCACCACCTGCTCGGCGCGGCGGCGCACCTGGCGGCGCTGGCCGTCGCCGGCCAGCTGCGCGAGCGCGGGCTCCCGGGGCGCGTGCGCTTCTACGGCTGCCCGGCCGAGGAGGGCGGGTCGGGCAAGACCTTCATGGTGCGCGAAGGCGCCTTCGACGATGTCGATGCGGCGCTCAGCTGGCACCCCGGCAGCCACACCGGTGTGTTCGCGCAGCCGTCGCTGGCCAACGTGCAGGCGCGTTTCGCCTTCCGCGGCCGCGCCGCGCATGCCGCGCAGTCGCCGCACTTGGGCCGCAGCGCGCTCGACGCGGTCGAACTGATGAACGTCGGCGTCAACTACCTGCGCGAGCACATGCCGCCCGACGCGCGCGTGCACTACGCGGTCACCGACACCGGCGGCCTGTCGCCGAACGTCGTGCAGGCGCGCGCCGAGGTGCTGTACCTGGTGCGCGCGGCGTCGAACGACGATGCCGCGGTGCTGTACGAACGGGTCTGCAACGTCGCCCGCGGCGCGGCGCTGATGACCGGCTGCGAGCTCGAGGTCCGCTTCGACAAGGCGTGCTCGAACCTGATGATGAACGACGTGCTCAACGGCGTGCTGCACGAGCAGCTGCTGGCGATCGGCTCGCTGCCGGTCGGCGAGCGCGAGCGCGGCGAGGCCGAGCGTTTCACCGGCACGCTGAGCGAGACCGACGTCGCCGAAGCCGGCCGGCCGCTCGGCGCGGTGCTGCGCGGGCGCACGCCGGCGCTGTTCGAAGGCGTGGCCGACTACGCGCCGGGCGCGGCCGGGCTGCTGTATGGCTCGACCGACGTTGGCGACGTCAGCTGGGTGACGCCGACCGCGCAGTGCTGGGTCGCCTGCTTCGCGTTCGGCACGCCGATGCATTCGTGGCAGCTGGTCGCGCAGGGCAAGACCGGCATCGCGCACGCCGGCCTGCGCCACGCCGCGCACGCGCTGGCGGCGACCGCGCTGCGGCTCTACGAGCAGCCGGCGCTGCTCGAGCGCGCGCGCGCCGAACTCGAGCAGCGCCGCGGCGGGCGGCCGTACGTCTGCCCGATCCCGGCGGAGGTCGGGCTGCCGGCGGCCGGCTGACGGCGGTGTACCTGCAGGCCGCGCCGCCTTGAAAGGCGTGGGGTCGGGGCGGGCGCGCCGAGGCGCGCGGGCGGCGAGCGCGCCTCAGCGCAGGTTGCCGGTGTGCCCGAGGTTGTAACGCCCCGGCTGCGGCCACACCGCCAGCCCGTGCGGCTGCTTGCCCACGGCGACGAAGTCGACCGCGCCGCTGGCGGTGTCGAAG
>JAFEFZ010000064.1 GCA_018240325.1 Pseudomonadota bacterium | reverse complement strand
TCATCGCGATTGCCTACCTGCGCATGTCCAAGCTCAAGCACCTGCCGGCTCACCCGTTCGTATCAGCACCGGCCAAATGAGACCGTCGCGTTCCACACGAAACGACATTGAGCCCGGCATGACCGGTTGC
This sequence comes from Pseudomonadota bacterium, assembly GCA_018240325.1. Lineage (GTDB taxonomy): Bacteria > Pseudomonadota > Gammaproteobacteria > Burkholderiales > Burkholderiaceae_C > Rubrivivax. The sequence goes on along the minus strand of JAFEFZ010000064.1, from coordinate 11,565 downwards.
CGCGCGAGTTGCGGCACACGGTGCCGGTCGCCCCTGCCGCCCGCTACTTGAACAGCTTGGCGAGCTTGGCCAACTCGGCCGACAGCGCGTCGTTCATCGCGGCCAGCGCATCGAGGGCGTCGGCCCCTTCCTTCTGCTCGGCCTTGAAGCGGGCGTCGGCGCTGTCGGCCTGCTGGCGCAGCACCGGGTCGGCGTCGAGCACGCGCTTGACGGCGGCGCTCTTGAACGCGGCCTGCACCTGCCTGCGCGCGTCGTCGCGCTGCGCGATGCCGGCGCGCACCGCTTCGGCGGACCGCTTCAACCCCGCGGTCGCGTCGCCGGCGAATCCGTCGAACGCTTCGCCCGCCACCGGGTCGCCGTCGCCGGCGCTGAACTCGGCCGAGTCGGGCACCAGCAGCACGCTGCCGGCCTTCAGGTTGGCCAGGTCGACGTGCGGGTTCAGTGCCTGCAGCCGCTGCAGCACGGGCGCATCGGCCGCCGCGCCGCCTTGCACCAGCTTGCCCAGGCTGTCGGCGTTCTTGATCTGGAAGATGCGGATCATGGGTCGCTCCGGGTTCAGCCGATCAGGTTGAGCGCGTTCCACGGCGCCGGCAGCGCGGCGCCGCCGACCGTGATGCCGCCTTGCGTCAGGTTGCCGAGCGCGGTTACCGCGTTGGCGTTGAGCACTGCGATCGCCGGGCCGGCGTGGCGCACGCGGTTGGCGTTGAGCACCAGCGCCGGCGTGGCGAGCAGCACCGCGGTGACGGTGTCGGTCGCGCGCAGTTCGATGCGGTTGTCGCTGACCATCGCGTCGCCGCCGGCCATCGCCATCACCGCGGGCACGCGGCCGCGCGCGGCCAGCACGTTGCCCAGCATCGACAGCAGCGTGCCGCGCACGACGGCCGCGCCGGCGGCGTCGGTCTCGGTCGCGGCCACGCCGATGTAGGCCCGGCCCTGCGCCAGCACCAGCGTGCGCTGCGCGTCCAGGCGCAGCGTGCTGACGCCGCCGGAACGGTCGGCGCCGGCCACGAAGGACGCGGCCCCGGCGACGAAGGCCGCGTTGCCCACGGCCGCGTTGCCCGCGCCGGCCGCGGCCTCGAGCACCAGCACCGCGAGCCAGGCCGCGTCGTCGATGCCGAGCGAGCCGTCGGCGTCGCGGCGCACGTGGTTGTGCGCGATCGCGGTTTCGACGAAGGGCGAGCGCACCGTGATGCCCGCGGCGATGCCGCTCGGGTTCGAACTCGGCCCGATCTCGCTGATGTCGTTGCCGGTGATGCGCACGCGCCCCGCGCCGACCGCCAGCACGCCGGCGGTGAGCGTGGCGCGCGTGGCCTGCACGTTGACGCGGCGGATCGTGTTGCCGGCGATCGTGGCGGCCGCGACGCGCGCGACCGCGATCCCGGCCGTGATCGCCGGCGCGTCGCCGGCCGTGGTGGCCTGCGTATCGGTGACGTGGTTGTTCTCGATCGACACCGCGCCGGCCTGCGCGTCGTCGTTCATCACGATGCCCTGGCCGCAGCCCTCGACGATGTTGAGCTTGCACACCAGCTCCTGCACCGGCGAGCGGATGTCGATGCCGGCCGTCGGCCAGCCGCTGAGCTGGTTGGCGAGGATCTGCGCCTGGTCGCTGCCGTTCTTGTCGAGCCCGGCCAGCAGCGTGATGCCGCTGCCGGTGGGCGCGCGCTGGCCCTGGCGCGTGGCGACGATCTTGTTCGATTCGATCCACAGCCCGTCGATGCCGGCCGTGATGCCCGGCCCGTTGACGTTGAGCGCGTTGTCGCGGATGTGCACGCCGGCACCCGGCAGCGCCACGCCGCCGAGCGCGATGCCGCGGTCGCGGCAGCCGATCAGCTGGTTGTCGGCGATGGTGTGCGCGTACAGGTGGCCGACGGTGCCGTTGAACGCGATGCCCTGGTTCCGGCACCACAGGATGTTGCGCTCGACGCCGAGCGCGGCGGTGATCACGGCCTTCGGTACGCCCTCGGCGCCGGTCTCGGCGCGGATGCCGTCGGGCGCGATGATCAGGTTGTCGCGGATCGCGACGCCGGCGCAGATGCCCTGCAGCCCGATGCCGGCCGCGCGCAGGTCGGCGTTGCCGAGCACCGCGAGCGCCAGTTCCGACAGCCGCGCCCCGGCCACGGTGCGCAGCACCACGGCCGAGCCGCCGCGGCCGAGCGAGACGATCGCCAACTTCTCGAGCAGCACCGCCGCCGCGCTGGCGAACACGAAGGCGCTGCCCGACGCGGCCAGCACGGTGGCCGGGCCCTGGCCGCGGATCGTCAGGCTGCGCACGCCGGTGACGTCGACCGGCGCGGCCAGCACGTAGGTGCCGGTGTGCAGGCACAAGGTGCCGCCGGTGTCGCGCAGGCGGTCGACCGCGGCCTGGATCGTGAGCGCGCCGCTGGCGTGCGACTCGGGCGTCACGCATTCGGTGCAGCCGCAGTCGCTGCCGCCGGCGGCCGGCGGCCAGTGCACGCGGCAGTCGGTGATCGTGCCGGCGGCCACGTCCCACAGGCCCAGCCGTGCGTAGTGGTGGTGGATGCCGCGCGGCGCGGCCGCCTGCAGGATCTCGACCGAGGCGTCGGCGGTGCGCGCCGCGAACACCCACCAGTCGCCGGCCTTGAAGCCGCGCGCACCGCTCTGGAAGTTGACGGTCACGCCGTCCTCGAGCAGCAGCGTGGTGGCCGCACCGGGCACCGCGATCACGCCGCTCGAGCCGGGCGCGTCCAGGTCCTGCACCTGCACCGTGGTGCCGCCCGGGCCGGTGCGCAAGACGCGCCCGCGCTGGTCCCAGCGCTTGACGCGCAGGTTGCGCTGGCCCGGGAACACGCTGTCGGGGAAGGCGGCCGGCAGCATCGCCGCCGGCAGCGCCGGCGTGAAGCTGACCCGGCGGTTGGCCACGTCCACGCCGATGCGCCGCATCTCGCCGGGCAACTGCGAGAACTCGCGCCGGTCGTCGACGATCTCGACCCAGTCGCCGTCCTTGAAGCCGAGCACGTCGTCGCGGCCGATCGTGTCGAGCTCGAGCTCGGTGGCCGAGACGACGCTGGACACTCGCGCGCCGACGCTGGCGTTCTCGCGCGACCACTTGAAGGTGGCGCCGCCGCCCGCGGTGCCGGCGTCGTGGATCTCGACGCGGTACAGGTGGTTTTCCACGCCGCGGTAGCCGCCGGTGGGCGGCAGCCGGCAGGGGTCGTCGATCGGCGGCACCTCGAAGGTGCCGGTGCTCAGGCGCCCGTCGCCCGGTGCGATCAGGGCGGCCCAGCCCGGGATGGCCGCATCGGCGCTGGCGCACGCCGCGTTGCCGGCGTCCTCGGCCAGCACGCGCACCTGCCACACCGTCTGCACCCGCGAGCTGGTCTCGACGCCGACCGCGATCTCCATCAGGGCCGGCGCCTCGAGGTGCGTGACCTCGCGCTGCCAGACGTCGAGGTACACCAGGTGGCGGCCGCCGGCCGGCAGCGCGGGCGGTGCCGGCAGGTACGGCTGCTGGTCGTAGCGCACCGGGTCGGCGCCGCGCGTCTCGGCGAGCAGCGTGTCCCACTCGGGGCTGCCGGCGCCGTGGCACTCGGCCAGCAGGCCGTCGACGTACAGGCGGCCGCGGCCGATCCTCAGCATGCCGGCGAGCAGCGTGAGCTGGAACGCGTCGGGCGTGGTCGACGACACGGTCGCGCGGCCCAGTACGTCGCTCGCCAGCGCGCGCGCGCGCCGGTCGATCACTGCGACGAGTTCGTTGGCGTCGGCGTCGAGCAGCACGCCGCCCTGCTTGAGTTCGACCCCGGCCCAGTCCAGCAGCGGGTCGTGGCGGATGCGCGAGAAATCGGCGGACATGGCGGTTTCCTCAGCTGGTCGTTTCGTTCGGGGCGCTCAGGTGGCGTGGAAGACGCCGGCGGCCAGGCCGAAGCGCAGGTATTCGGCCAGGCGCACGCGCAGGTTGGCTTCGCGCTGCGGCTGCATCAGCGCGTGCATCACGCCGATCTCGCCTTCGTCGTCGGCGCCGGTGCGGATCGCCAGCGGCGTCGTGCCGCGCAGCTGCAGATACGCCGCGTCGCCGTAGCGCAGCGACGTGAACTGCGGCAGCACGCCGGGCTGCTCGGCGCTGGGCAGGCAGCGGAAGCGCCGCGGCGCGATCGAATCGGCCGGCAGCCAGCAAAAGCGCACGCAGCCCTCCTGCGTGCGCTCGGCCCACACCGGCGCGCGCCAGCCGTCGAGCGCCGCGCGGCGCGCGACGAAGAGCGTGTTCGAGGCCAGCATCAGTACCTGCGCATGCACCTTGCCGACCAGCGTGCTGTCCTGCACCGTCAGCGGCGCACCGGGCGTGCCGGCACTGTTGCCTTCGTAGGCCGTCGCCGAGGGCGCGCCGGCGTCGACGATGCAGTCCTGCAGCGAAAGCTCGGCTTCGGTCGCGATCCGCAGCGGCCCGGTGATGCAGCGCTGCAGCGTCACCTTGGCGAAGGGATGCGTCACCACCAGGCTGGCCGCGCCGGGCGAGCCGGCGTTGCCCGCCGCGTCGAGCGTCAGGCCGGGCACCAGCGTGCAGTCGCGCAGCACGAGCTCGCGCGCTTCGGTGTCGGCCGCGGCCGCGAGCACGAGCGCGCCGCCGCTGATCACCAGGCCATCGAGCACCAGGCGCCCGCGCGCGCCGATCGCGAGCGTGAGGTCGCCGCCGGCAGCGACGAGCGGGCGCGCGCCGTTGCCGGCCGCGACCACGACCTCGTGGCCGGGCTGCCCGGCGGCCGTGACGCCGGCGACGCTGAACACCGGCGTCTGGGCGTAGACCAGGCTGTCCTCGACCAGCAGGCGGCCGCCGCCGGCGATCGCCGCCAGGTGCGGCGCGAGCGCCTCGGCCTCGCGCGCGCGGCGCTGCACCGGCAGCGCCTCGCCCGGCGGCGTGCGCTCGTATTCGCCGCCGCCGATCGCGCGCGCGAAGCCGGCATGGAAGCTGGCGCGCAGCGCCGTGCCCACCTGCGCGCTGCCGAGCAGCACGCGGCCGCGCTCGGGGTCGACCGCGATCCGGCCGGCGGGCACGCCGGCCTCGTGGTTCCAGCCGCCGGCCACGTCGCGCAGGTCGGCGACGATCATCTCGGCGGCCGGCACCGGCACCCAGGGGTCGCCCGGCAGCGCCGGCGGGCGCAGCAGCGTCAGGCTCGAGCCGGCGCCGAAGTCCAGCCCGGGCGCCAGCGCGACGCCGCGCACCGTCAGCGGCGCGGGCACGTGCGCGGCGCTGCTCAACATGTCGAAGCCGGGCTGCGCCTGCGGCCGGCGGAACAGTTGCGCGTCGCAGCCCAGCGGGTCGAGCCGCCAGCGCCGGCCGGTGGCGTCGCCCGGGTCGGGGCTGAGCGGCACGCCGCTGCGCGCGAAGGCCTGCAGCCGCCAGACGAACAGGCCGACGTTCGGGATGTTGAAGCGCCCGCCGCCGGAATGGCCGTCGGCCGAGACCGCGGGCGTGCGCATTTCGGCCGTGTGCGCGACGGTGTTGAACGCGCCGCGGTTCAGGTCGCCGGACCGCCCGGCTCGCGGCGGCCGGTCGAGCGCCATCGTCGCCGCCTGCGAGCGCAGGTCGGCGGTGGCCGGCGCCTGCGGCCGGACATGGTTCATGTACTGCGTCGTCGCCAGCTGTTCGAAGAACTCGGCCGCGTGCGCCGGCCAGCCGGTGACGCTGCGCGCCAGTTGCTCGAGCATCAGCGCGGTGCCCTTGCGGCGGCGCATGGCGATCGTGTTCGCGACTTCGGCGCGCGGCGATCCGAGCGCCGGCGACGCGCCGTCGAGCAGCGGCTGCCAGCCGATCAGGTCGCCGATGTACGGCACCACCCAGTCGGCGCAGGTCTCGACGAACTGGTCGTCGTACAGCTGCTCGATGTTCTCCTCGATCGCCTGCAGCTCGTTCGCGAACAGCGCGAGCAGCGCGCGCAGCGCGCCGCCCTGCTCGGCGTCGCGCAGGCGGTGCACGCTGGGCAGCAGCGCATACAGCCGCTCGGCGCTGAAGGTGCTTTGCGTGTTCATCTTGCGTACCCCTCGTGCCGATGCGGTGTCCGCCGCGCGCATCCGGCCGCGCGCTCGCGGCCCGATGCCGTGCTCCGCGTGCGGCGGGGCCGATGCACGCATGCGGCCGATGGAAGGCGGGCCGGTCGCATCACATCGCCTCCAGGCGGTCGAGCGGTGCCGGGTCGAGCACCAGCAGCTCGGCCGGCAGCGGCACGCCGCCGACCACGCGCATGCGCGACGCGAGCAGGCGCAGCTGGCGCGACGGCAGGGTCTGCGCCGCGGGCAGCGTGCCGCCGTACAGCCGATCGAGATCGGTCGCGATCACGCCGGCCACGCCGTGCACGCACGCGATCACGTCGCTGTGCTGCACCGGCTGGCCGAGTTCGCGCGCATCGAAGGCGTAGCGCGCGCGCAGCGCCGCTTCGACTGCGGCGAGCACCGCATCGCGGTCGTAGGCCGGATCGCACTTCACGCGCAGGCCGACGCGGAAGGTGCTCGCCTGGTGCGCCAGCAACCGCAGCGGCACGTAGGGGTCGCCGGCAGCCTTGAGCGCGTCGAGCAGGTGCTGCCGCACCGGGTTGGCCGGCAGCAGCACGGTGCCGCCGGCGCCGGCGACGGTGACGACCACGGTCGGCCCGGCCGGCAGCTTCAGCACCGCGGCCTGCGCCTTGGCGATGCCGGCGAAGGCGCGCGCGAAGTCCTCGTAGTCGGGCACCGAGACCGCGCGGCCGAGCGTGCGCACCGACAGCGGCATCGTGCGGCGTGCGGCATCGGGCGGCTCGGGGTCGGTGCCGCCGCTCGCGGCCAGCGGGTTGGCCACGCTCTTCAGGCCGAGCGGGCGCGTCGCCGGCTGCGTCAGCGTCTCGGCGCGCACGTTGCCGGCGGCGCCGATGCCGCGCCGGTAAGTGGCGCGCACGTTGTTCGTGCCGCTGGGCAGGCGCGCGCCGTTCGCGCCGTCGCCGAAGCGCAGCAGCGTGCGGCCGTTCTCGTCGAGGTCGACGCGGAACACCGCCGCGTCGGCCGGCTGCGCGTACAGCGTCGGCTGCTCGGTCCATTGGACGTCGCCGACGCGCAGCAGCAGTTCGCTCTTCGCGCCGGTCTCGGTCGCGGCGGCGCGGTAGGTCAGCGGCACCTGCTGCAGCTCGAAGCGCTGGAAGGGCTGGCCGGCATCGCCGCTGCCGAGGATCTGCGTCACGCTCTCGCCATGCGACGCGAGCGCGACGTTGGCGTAGACGACGACGCTCGCGCGCTGCAGCGCCGCCGGCAGCGGCGGGTCGATCTGCAGCGTGCAACGTGCACCGTCGAGCGCGGTCGCGCCCACCAGCGTGCACACATGCACCAGCGTCGCGCCGCCCGCCACGGGCCTGCCCTTGACGATCAGGCGCCGCCCCGGCAGCAGGCCGTCGGCGCGCACCGCGGCCGGCACGGTGGCGCCGGCGACGTCGGCGACCACCGGATACGGCGCGAAGGGCAGCCGCTCGCTTTGCACGAAGGCACTGGTGTCGCGCACCGCCGTGGCGCCGGTGAACTGCGCGCTGTAGTTCTCGCCGCGCAGCTGCAGCCGCGTGACCTTGCCCGACAGCGCGAAGTCCGAACGCGAGACCTCGGCCGTGCCGGCCACCTCGAACAGCTCGACGTAGGCGCCGGCCGGCATCGGCTCGTTCGGGCGGTTGAAGTCGCCCTTGGCCAGCACCACGAAGCTGGCGTTTGCCACTTCGCTGTAGACGGCGTCGAGGTCGATCCAGCCGCCGGTGGAAGTCGCGCCGCGCGGCGACAGCGTGAACAGCGGCCACTCGCCCTGGGTCGCCGTGCCGCTGCCGACGGCGGCCACGTAGTCGGTGCGGAAGGCCTCGGTCATCGAGCGCCACTTCGGCGCGTTGTGCCCATAGGCCGCGGCACGGCGCCGCAGCGCATGGGCCTGCGGCTGCGCGGCCGGGTCCATGCGCGGCACGATCGAGCCGAGGCCGCGCTTCCAGCGCACGCGCGTGCGGTCGTTGGCGCTGTCGGGCTCGACGCTGTCGACGAGCCGGAAATCCCAGCGGTCGCTGCTGGGGTTGGTGCGAAAGGCGTCGTCGACGAAGAGCAGCGCGTCGCCGGCGCGCAGCCCGGTGCGGATGCCGGCCAGCCAGGTCTCGGTGTCGCCGCGCGCCGGCTGGCGCGCCTCGGCCAGCCAGGGCCGCATCGCGTTCCACTCGGGGCGGGCCTCGATCGGCTCGACCGTCTCGAAGGCCTGCGGCTGCTCGCCCGGGCCCGGCACGCTGCTGACCTTCAGGCCGGCGTCGAGCCGTAGTGCAGCCGGCACGCCGGTGACGAAGTTGCCGGGCTCGGGCGCGAGCGTCGCCGGCGGCACCGGCGGCGTCTCGAGCGCGAAGGCGAGCAGCGTCTCGGCCGCGACCCCGGGCTTCAACCGACAGCCGATCAGGCGGCCGAGCTCCTGCAACGACACGCGCTCGGTCGCGGTGCGCAGGAAGCTCTCCTGCACGATGCGCTCCTGGTAGAAGCTCAGCACGTCGGCGGCGCAGGCGAAGGCGTCGATCAGGCCGATCGTGAAGTCGGCCTGCGCGCGCGTGCGCAACGCCGCCAGCGCCGGCAGCGACGCGGTGTTCAGCCCGGCGACGAGGCTCGCCTTGAACTGTGCCTGGTCGCCGATGCGGTAGCTGATCGCCGCCAGACCGATGCGGTTGAAGCCGGGCTGCGGCGTCGCCGGCAGCACGCCGGCGCAGCAGCCGCAGGCCTCGGTGCCGCTGGGCAGCGGCTGCGCGCCGGCCTTGACGTCGGGGGTGAGCGCTTGGGTCACAGGCCGCCTCCACCGGTGATCGTGAGCAGGCCGCGTTCGCGGAAGTTCGGGTTGTTCGCGAGTTGCGCGATCTCGAGCCGCCCCATCGGGATCACGCCGTCGGCGAGCGAGCTCGGGCTGCCGCCGAACATGCGCCGGAAGCGGTCGACGCGCACCGAATCGACGCCCGGCACGGCCTGCGCGGCCGCGACCACCCGGCTCAGGTAGACCGGGTCGCCGAAGCTGAAGTTGTCGGGGTGGAACAGCGCGGGCGTGCCGTCGCCCAGGCGGTCGGCCGAGAGCGCGCGCCTGACCGCCTGCAGCACGCCGGCGCGCAAGTGGCCGTCGGCGACGCACACGTGCAGCGCGACGTCGAGGGCGACGTAGCGCGGGCCGTCGACTTCGAGGTCGGCGCCGGCCATGCGGAAGCGCTCCAGATGGCGGCGCAGCCGCCGCTCGAAGGCCGCGTCGACGGCGGCATCGCCCGGCCGGTCGGCGCTGACGAACACCGTGTGCCAGCTGCCGGTCCAGCGGAAGGTGGCCGCGGCGCGCTGCACTTCGCCGCTGCGTTCGGCGGCGGCCGCGTAGTCGGCCGGCGTGACCGCGCGCTCCTGGGTGCGGAAGGCTTCGGGCGCGTCGCGGCGCGCCGCCTGCACGTCTTCGGGATCGACTCCGCCGGCTGCGGCCAGCGGGTTCGTCACGGCGGCAATGCTGCCCGCGTCGGGGAAGCTGCCGGGCGCGTCGGCGTACAGCGCGCTGTCGAGCACCAGGTGCACCAGCGAGCCGGCGCCGACGTTGCCGGCGCTGCCGTTGCCGATGCGGCAGTGCGCGTCGAAGCGCGTGCCGGCGTTCGGGCGCTGGCCGTTGCGGTCGTCGCCGAAACGCAGCGTGCTCGAGCGGTCGTGCTCGGTCTCGACGACGAAGTGCGGGTCGCTGGCGCCGCTGGCCAGCAGGTCGGGCTGCGGCCGCCAGGTGCTCGCGACCCCGGCGGCGCTCGTGCCGGCCAGCGTGATCCGCGGCTCGGCGGCGCGCGCCGGCAGCGCGAGCAGCCCGCTGGCCGGCCACAGCGGCGTCGAAGCCGAGCTGCCGGTGCTGCGCGCGGCCAGCATCGCCGCCAGGTCGAAGCCCCAGGTCAGCGGCGCAGCCGCGAGTTGCGGCCGGTAGCGCAGCGGCAGCGCCGGGTCTTCGGGTTGCCGGCAGGCATCGGCCTGACGCGGCGAAGGCGCATAGCGCCGGACTCCGTCAGTCACCGTCGGCAGCGCCTCGGGGGGCAGCGTGCGGCCGTGGTCGGCGAGCACGATGTTGCCGAGCGCGACGCTGATCGCCAGCTCGGGCCGCGCCGCCACGCCGAGGCACAGCGCGAAGGGCAGCGCGTCGGCAGCCTGCCATTCGATGCGCGTGATGTCGACCGGCGCGTCGACCGGCGGGTCGTCGAACAGGCGGCTCGACGGGTCGGTGTCGTGCACCGCCGACACCAGGCGCACGGCCCAGCGGTGCGCGGGGTCGGCGTCGGCTTCGGTGAACTCGGTCGGGCTGCGCAGCTCCTGCAGCACGAGCACGTCGCCGGGCGCCAGCGGCAGGTGCGTGCGCAGCGTCGCGCGCGTGCTGCCGCGCGCCAGACAGCAGCCGAGCTGGCCCCAGGTGTAGAAGTCCATCCGGTTCAGTGCGGGGCGCAGCGTCGCGTCGTGCGCCGCCTCGAACCAGGGCGCGCCGGCATCGATCAGCGAGCGCTCCTGCGCGCTGCCGCGCATGACGACCAGCGGCAGCGGCGCCAGGCGCGGGTCGGGCGCGTCGGCCACCAGCGGCGTGCCGCGCGCGATGCGCACGCTCGGCGTGCCCTGGACCTGGATCTGCACCCAGGCGCGCGCATTGCAGCCCTCGTGCAGGCGGTAGTCGACCAGCCGCGCGTGGCGGCGCACCGACACGCGCCGCCGCGCGGTGGCGAGGTAGGCCTCGTTGGCCACCGCGTCCTGGCGCCAGCTGAGCTGGTCGGCCGCATAGGCCAGCAGCTCGACCAGCGTGATGCCGACATCGGCGGCCGAGCGCTCGGCCCAGCCCGGCACGGTCAGGCTCAGCCGGTCGAGCATCATCCGGCGCAGCGTCGGGTAGTCCTTCGCCAGGTAGTCGATCGGCGGCAGCGTGCGCGCCTCGGGCGGGCACGGTCGCTGCTCGGCACAGTCGAAGTCGCTCGGGCATTCGACCTTGAAGCTGAAGGCGATGCGCGCCAGCACCGGGTCGAAGCCGGCCGGCGGCTGCGTCGCGCCGATGCCGGCCACGAGCGCGAAGCCGTAGCGCGAGAAGTCGCCTTCGCTGCCGGTGCGCACGACCAGCGTGCGGGCGCGCTCCTGCGGGTCGATGCCGTCGGCCAGGCCCGGCTCGGCCTGCGGCGGCAGGTTGTCGGCGGCCGCGGCCCACTCGACCGGCACCGTGCGGATGCGCTCGCCGCCGTCGATCACGACGTTGGCGCGCGAGAGCGTGGCCGGCACCGGCCGCAGCAGGCGCACGAACAGCGTGCGCTGGCGCGCGACGCCCGGCGGCGCGGCACGGTCGAGCACCTCGAGGAAGTCGATCGCGTTGGCGCTGCCCGCCAGGCGCAGCACGTCGAGCCTGCGCTCGTCGCAGCAGTGGAACAGGGTGCCGGCCATCGTTCAGCTCCCCGGGCGCGTGAAGGTGGCGGTGCGCACGCTGCCGTCGCTGCGCAGCCGGTAGGCCACGTGGACCGTGAGCGTGCCTTCGTCGTGCGTCACGTCGACGGCCTGCAGCACGAGGCAGTCGGCCAGGTGCTGCTGCAGCGCGGCCTGCACCAGCACCTGCGTGGTCGCGGC
>JAFEFZ010000063.1 GCA_018240325.1 Pseudomonadota bacterium | reverse complement strand
CGAGCAGGCGGCCGACGTGGCCATCGCCGCCGGCTGCGCCGAGGCGGTGGGGCTGATGGACAAGCTGCTGGCGCTGACCGTGGACTACCTGCACCAGCGCAAGCAGTTCGGCGTGCCGCTGTCGAGCTTCCAGGCGCTGCGCCACCGCGTGGCCGACATCAAGATGCAGCTCGAGCTCGGCCGCTCGATGAGCTACTACGCCAACCTGAAGCTGGGCGCGCCCGCGGCCGAGCGCCGGCGCGCGCTGTCGCAGGCCAAGGTGCAGCTCGGCAATTCGGCGCGCTTCGCCGCCCAGCAATGCATCCAGATGCACGGCGGCATCGGCGTGACCGACGAGTATGTCGGCAGCCATTACTTCAAGCGCCTCACCATGCTCGAGATGAGCTTCGGCGACACCCTGCACCACCTCGGCGAAGTCTCGGCGCGGATGACCGACGAGGCCGGCGTGTCCGCCTGATGCCCGCCGCCGGCGCGGCGCTGTACCCGGGCGCGATCACCGACGTCGCCGGCCTGCGCGTCGGCCACGACACCGACGCGCGCCGCCCCACCGGCTGCAGCGTGGTGCTGTGCGACGGCGGCGCGACGGCCGGCGTGGCCGTGCGCGGCGGTGCACCGGGCACGCGCGAGACCGACCTGCTCGCCCCCGGCAACCTGGTCGAGCAGGTGCACGCGCTGCTGCTGACCGGCGGCAGCGCCTTCGGGCTGGACGCCGCCGGCGGCGTGATGCGCTGGCTGGCGGCACAGGGCGTGGGCATCGACGTGGGCCCGACGCGGGTGCCGATCGTGCCGGCCGCGGTGCTGTTCGACCTGTGGATCGGCGACGCGCGCATCCGCCCCGACGCCGAGGCGGGCGCACGTGCCTGCGCCGCCGCCGCCACGGCGCCGCCGGCGCAGGGCAACGTCGGCGCCGGCGCCGGCTGCAGCGTCGGCAAGCTGTTCGGCATCGGCCGGGCGATGCGCGGCGGCATCGGCGGCGCGTCGCTGCGCGTGGGCGCGGCCACCGTGGGCGCGCTCGTCGCCGTCAACGCCGTCGGCGACGTGCTCGACGAGCACGGCCGCGTGCTCGCCGGTGCGCGCAGTGAAGACGGCACGCGGCTGCTCGGCACCACCGCGGCGCTGCTGGCCGGCTGCGGGCCCGAGCGGCTGGTCGGCGCGGCGCCGGCCGGCAGCGCGACCACGATCGGCGTGGTCGCCACCGACGCGCAACTGACCAAGGCCGACGCGCACCGGCTGGCCGCCTTTGCGCACCACGGCCTGGCGCGCGCGATCGACCCGCTGACCATGGCCGACGGCGACACCCTGTTCGCGCTGGGCACCGGCCGTGCCGGTGCGGTTGCCGACCTGACGCTGCTGGGCGTGCTCGCCGCCGAGGCGGTGGCGCGCGCGATCCGCAACGCGGTGCGCAGCGCGAGCCCGCTGGCCGGGCCGGAGCTGCCGACGCTGCCGGCGCAGCGCGACTTCGACGCCGGCTGAACCGGGCACCGCCACGATGCTCGCCGCGATCGCCCAGGTGCTGCGCGCCGACCCGGCCGCCGCCGCGCAGCCCGACGTGGCCGCGTGGTGGGCGCGCTGGCGCGATCGCGCCGCGCGTGCGGCCACGCCGGCAGCGCAGGCGATCGCCGGCGGCTTCGACGCCGACCGCGTCGGCTGGGCCTTCGCCGCCGGCTACCAGGCCGCGCTGCGCCGGCTGTGTCCCGACCTGCCGGCCGGCAGCATCGCGGCGCTGTGCGTCACCGAAGAAGCCGGCAACCGGCCGCGCGACATCGCCACCCGGCTGGTGCCGCTGGAGCCGGCCGAAGGCGGCGGCTGGCGGCTCACCGGCGCCAAGCGCTGGACCACGCTCGGGCCGGCGGGCAGCCTGCTGCTGGTGGCCGCCCGCCTGACGGACGCGGCCGAAGGCGCGGAAGGCGCGGAAGGCGTGGAAGGTAAACGAGGCGCGCGGCCGCGGTTGAAGGTGGCGCGCGTGCCGGTGCCCGCGCCCGGGCTTTCGGTCGAGCCGATGGCCGGCATCGGCTTCGTGCCCGAGGTGCCGCACGCGCGGCTGCGCTTCGACGGCGTGGCGGTGGCCGCCGATGCGCTGCTGCCGGGCGACGGCTACGACGCGGTGGTCAAGCCCTTCCGCACGATCGAGGACCTGCACGTGACGCTGGCGCTGCTCGCCTACCTGCTGCGCGAAGCACGCGCGCGCCGCTGGCCCGCGGCCATCGCCGAGCGTCTGGCGGCGCTGATGCTGCTGCTGGCCGAACTCGGCGCGGCGCCGCCCGACGACGCGGCGATGCAGGTGGCGCTCGAAGGCGCGCTGCAGCTGGCGCACGCGCTGTATGCCGAAGCCGGCACCCTCTTTGCCGCGGCCGGCGCCGACGACCCGGCTGCCGCGCGCTGGGCGCGCGACCAGCCGCTGTTCGCGGTGGCGCGCGCGGCCCGTGCACTGCGCGCCGAACGCGCGTGGCAGCGGCTGCAGCCGACTTGATGGAGCTGCCGCCGCTGCCGCCGCTGCCGCCGCAGCAGCCGCAGCAGCCGCAGCAGCCGCAGCCGATGCCGCCGCCGCAACCGATGCGCCTGGCGCAACTGCTGTTCAGCCAGGGCTTCGGCACGCGCCGCGAGTGTGCGGCGCTGATCGCTGCGGGCGCAGTGGCGCACGCCGGCCAGGTGCTCGAAGACCCCGACGAGGAGTTCGATCCGGCCGGCCTGGTGCTGCGCGTGCAGGGCCGCGACTGGCCGGTGCACCTGCGCGCGCTGCTGGTGCTGCACAAGCCGGCCGGCACCGAATGCTCGCAGCGCCCCGGCCGCTACCCCAGCGTGCTCGGCCTGCTGCCGGCGCCGCTGCGCCGCCGCGGCGTGCAGCCGGTGGGCCGGCTCGACGCCGACACCACCGGGCTGCTGCTGCTCACCGACGACGGCGCGCTGCTGCACCGCCTGACCAGCCCGAAGCAGCACGTGCCCAAGGTCTACGAGGTCACGCTGCGCCATTCCTTCGACGAGCGCCAGCGCGCCCGGCTGCTCGCAGGCGTGGTGCTCGCCGACGACCCGGTGCCGGTGCGCGCCGCCGCTGCGGAAGCCACCGGCAGCCACACGCTGCGGCTGACGCTGACGGCCGGCCGCTACCACCAGGTCAAGCGCATGCTGGCCGCGGCGGGCAACCGGGTCGAAGCGCTGCACCGCAGCGGCTTCGGCGCGCTCGCGCTGCCGTCGGATCTGGCGCCGGGGCAGTGGCGCTGGATCGAGCCGGCGCAGGTGCTGGGCCGCACACCCGCCGCCGCATCGGCCGACGGCCGCTGACGATAATCCGCCGATGCGCGTCTTCCGCGGCCTGCACCACCCCGGCATCGCCGATGCCTGCGCGCTGACCATCGGCAACTTCGACGGCGTGCACCGCGGCCACCAGGCGATGCTCGCGCTGCTGACCAACGAGGCGCGCCACCGCGGCGTGCCCAGTTGCGTGCTGACCTTCGAGCCGCACCCGCGCGACTTCTTCGCCGCGCGCGCCGGCACGCCCGAGGCCGTGCCGCGGCGCGTGTGCACGCTGCGCGACAAGCTGTCGGAGCTGGAGCGCTGCGGCATCGACCAGGCGGTGGTGATGCGTTTCAACGCGGCGCTGGCGGCGTTGTCGCCGCAGGCCTTCATCGACGACGTGCTGGTGCGCGGCCTGGGCGCGCGCTGCGTGCTGGTCGGCGACGATTTCCGCTTCGGCGCCAGGCGCGCGGGCGACTACGCGCTGCTCGACACCGCCGGCGCCGCCGCCGGCTTCGACGTGGCGCGCATGATGAGCTACGAGGTGCACGGCCTGCGCGTGTCGAGCTCGGCCGTGCGCGACGCGCTCGCCGCGGGCGACATGGCGCGCGCGGCGACGCTGCTGGGCCGGCCCTACAGCATCAGCGGCCACGTGCTGCACGGCCGCAAGCTCGGCCGCGAGATCGGCACGCCGACACTGAACCTGCGCTTCGGGCACCGCCGCCCTGCCGCGCAGGGCATCTTCGTGGTGCGCGTGCACGGCCTGGACGCCGCACCGCTGCCCGGCGTGGCCAGCCTGGGCGTGCGCCCGACCATCGAGCACGGCGGCGAGCAGCGGCTCGAGGTGTACTGCCTGCACTGGCCCGCGGCACTGGGCCGCGACGGCGCCTACGGCCGCTGCGTCAAGGTCGAGCTGCTGCACAAGCTGCACGACGAGCGCGCCTACGCGTCGCTCGACGCGCTGCGCGCCGGCATCGCGCAGGACGTGGCCGATGCGTCGGCCTGGTTCGGTGCCGACAGCCCGGGCGGGGCAACCGGGCCGGCCGGCAGCGGCCGCTAGAATGCCCCGGATGCGCTCGCCGATGATCCCTGCCGTGCGCCGCCGCCTGGGTTGCCGCAGGCTCGCCAGCCGCGACCGAATTTGACGCGCGCCGAGCGCGTTGCGTGCGGCCCCGGCGCCGGCGCCTCGTACCCCCGCTGCCCCTGCGCGCCCGGCGCCTCGGTCGCCCGGCTGCGCACCCGACCCCGGATCCGCCGATGAGCAAGCCCGACTACCGTGCCACGCTGAACCTGCCCGACACGCCCTTTCCGATGCGCGGCGACCTGGCCAAGCGCGAACCGGGATGGGTCCGGCAGTGGAACGACGAAGGCCTGTACCAGCAGCTGCGCGACGTGCGCTGCAACGCGCCCAAGTTCATCCTGCACGACGGCCCGCCGTATGCGAACGGCCAGATCCACATGGGCCACGCCGTCAACAAGGTGCTCAAGGACATGATCGTCAAGGCGCGGCAGCTGGCCGGCTTCGACGCGCAGTACGTGCCCGGCTGGGACTGCCACGGGCTGCCGATCGAGAACGCGATCGAAAAGCAGTTCGGCCGCGGCCTGGACCGCGACCAGATGCAGGCCAGGAGCCGCGCCTATGCCACCGAGCAGATCGCGCTGCAGATGGCCGACTTCCAGCGCCTGGGCGTGCTCGGCGACTGGCAGCGCCCGTACCGCACGATGGACCCGGCCAACGAGGCCGGCGAGATCCGCGCCTTCAAGCGCGTGATCGAGCGCGGCTTCGTCTACCGCGGCTTGAAGCCCGTGTACTGGTGCTTCGACTGCGGCTCTTCGCTGGCCGAGTTCGAGATCGAATACGACAACAAGAAGAGCCAGGCGATCGACGTCGCCTTCCGGTGCGCCGAGCCGGACAAGCTGGCCGCGGCCTTCGGCCTGGGTGCGCTCGCCAAGGACGCCTTCGCGGTCATCTGGACCACCACCGCCTGGACCATCCCCGCCAACCAGGCGCTCAACCTGAACCCGGCCCTGGACTACGCGCTGGTGGACACGCCGCGCGGCCTGCTGCTGCTGGCCGCGTCGCTGGTGGACAAGTGCCTGCAGCGCTACGGGCTCGAAGGCACGGTGCTCGCCATCGCGCCCGGCGAAAAGCTCGGCGGCCTGCAGTTCCGCCATCCGCTGGCGCAGGTGCACGCCGGCTACGACCGGCTGAGCCCGGTGTACCTGGCCGACTTCGCCACCGCCGAGGACGGCACCGGCATCGTGCACTCGTCGCCGGCCTACGGCCTGGACGACTTCAACTCCTGCGTCGCGCATGGTTTGAAGACCGACGACATCCTGAACCCGGTGCAGGGCAACGGCAGCTACGCGGCCGACTTCCCGCTGTTCGGCGGCCGGAACATCTGGAAGGCGGTGCCGGCGATCATCGATGCGCTGCGCGACGCCGGCCGGCTGCTGGCCACCGAGACCATCACCCACAGCTACCCGCACTGCTGGCGCCACAAGAGCCCGGTGATCTACCGCGCCGCGGCGCAGTGGTTCGTGCGCATGGACGAAGGCGTGGGCGTGTTCACCCGGGACAAGGCCGAGAAGACGCTGCGCCAGTTGGCGCTGGAAGCCATCGACCGCACCGGCTTCTATCCGGAGAACGGCCGCGCGCGGCTGCGCGACATGATCGCCAACCGGCCCGACTGGTGCATCAGCCGCCAGCGCAGCTGGGGCGTGCCGCTGCCCTTCTTCCTGCACAAGGACACGGGCGAACTGCACCCGCGCACGATGCAGATCCTGGACCAGGCGGCCGACATCGTCGAAGCCGGCGGCATCGAGGCCTGGAGCCGCGTGACGGCCGAGCAGATCCTGGGCGCCGAGGATGCGCCGCACTACACCAAGAGCAGCGACATCCTGGAAGTGTGGTTCGACTCCGGCTCGACCTTCTGGCACGTGCTGCGCGGCACGCATGCGAATACCGGCAGCAGCCTCGGCCACCACGACAGCGGCCCCGAGGCCGACCTGTACCTCGAGGGCCACGACCAGCACCGCGGCTGGTTCCACAGCTCGCTGCTGCTGGCCTGCGCGATCTACGGCCGCGCGCCCTACCGCGGCCTGCTGACGCACGGCTTCACCGTCGATGCGCAAGGCCGCAAGATGAGCAAGAGCCTGGGCAACGGCATCGAGCCGCAGAAGGTCAGCTCCACGCTCGGCGCCGAGATCATCCGGCTGTGGGTGGCGGCCAGCGACTACAGCGGCGACATCGCCGGCGACGACGAGATCCTCAAGCGGGTGGTCGACGCCTACCGACGCATCCGCAACACGCTGCGCTTCCTGCTCGCCAACACCAGCGACTTCGATGTGCAGCAGGACGCGGTGCCCTTTGCGCAACTGCTCGAGATCGACCGCTGGGCACTGTCGCGCGCCGAACAGTTCCAGGCCGAGGTGCTGAAGCACTACGAGGTCTACGAGTTCCACCCGGTGGTGGCCAAGCTGCAGGTGTTCTGCTCGGAGGACCTGGGCGCGTTCTACCTCGACGTGCTGAAGGACCGGCTCTACACCACCGCGCCCAAGAGCCTGGCGCGGCGCAGCGCGCAGACCGCGCTGTGGCAGATCACGCACGCGATGCTGCGCTGGATGGCGCCGTTCCTGAGCTTCACCGCCGAAGAGGCCTGGGGCCTGTTCGCGCCCGGCCAGGGCAGCCTCTTCAAGCAGACCTACTGGGATTTCGCCGGCATCGGCGCCACCCCCGACGCCGCGCTGCTGAGCAAGTGGCAGTCGCTGCGCGAGCTGCGCGACGCGGTCAACAAGGCGATCGAGGAAGTGCGCGCCGCCGGCGGCGTGGGCTCGTCGCTGCAGGCCGAAGTGACGCTGACCGCGCCGCCCGAGACGCACGCGCTGCTGGCGTCGCTGGGCGAGGACCTGAAGTTCGTGTTCATCACCTCCAAGGCCACGCTCGTGGCCGGCGACGCACTGGCGGTGGCGGTCGCGCCGTCGGCCGCCGCCAAGTGCGAGCGCTGCTGGCACTGGCGCGACGATGTCGGCCGCGACGCCGCGCACCCGACGATCTGCGGGCGCTGCACGAGCAACCTGTACGGCGCGGGCGAGGCCCGGCTCGTCGCCTGAGCATGGCGGCGCGCAAGGCGGCCGGCGGTGCCGGCGGCTCGGGGCTGTGGCTGTGGCTCGGCATCGCGGCGGCGGTGGTGCTGCTCGACCAGATCGCCAAGGTGCTGGTGGTCCGCAGCTTCGATCTGCACGACAGCGTCGCGCTCACCGGCTGGTTCAACCTGGTGCGGGTGCACAACAGCGGCGCCGCCTTCAGCTTCCTGGCGGGCGCGTCGGGCTGGCAGCGCTGGTTCTTCGTCGGGCTCGGGGCCGCGGCGGCGGGCCTGATCGTCTGGATGCTGAAGAAGCACCCGGCGCAAAAGCTGTTCTGCTTCGCGCTGTGCATGATCCTGGGCGGCGCGCTCGGCAACGTGATCGACCGGCTGCTGCACGGCCATGTGGTCGATTTCATCCAGCTGCACTATGCCGGCTGGTACTTCCCGGCCTTCAACCTGGCCGACAGCGCGATCACGCTGGGCGCCGCCTGCCTGATCCTCGACGAACTGCGCCGCGTGCGCCAGGCGCGTTGACCGCGCCCGCGCCGCCCGGCCCTCACCGCCGCACCGCCGCGGCATGGCACCCATGAACGACCCCGAACCCGGCCCTGCAACCGGCGCCGCGCCCGAACCCGCCGCCGCGCCGGCGTCCGAAGCCGCGCCCGGCCAGCCGGCACCGCGCCCTGCGATCCGCTTGAATCCGCTGCGCCCGGCCGACCCCTTTCGCTGGCTGGCACTGGGCTGGCGCGACTTCATCCGCGCGCCGGCGATCGGCCTGTTCTACGGTGCCTGCTTCGTCGCGATGGGCTGGGCGCTGCTCGAGGTCTACCGCGCAGCGCCGGCCTACGTGATGGCGCTGTCGGCCGGCTTCCTGCTGATGGGGCCGTTCCTGTGCCTGGGGCTGTACCGCACCAGCCAGCGGCTGGAGGCCGGCGAGAAGCCCGACTTCGGCGATTCGCTGCTCGCCTGGGACACGCGCACCGGCCAGCTCGCGATCTTCGGTTTCGTGCTGCTGGTGCTCGAGATGTTGTGGGGCCGCGCGACGCTGGTGATCTTTGCCGTCAGCTTCGACGGCATGCCCGACCTGAAGGGCTCGCTGCTGGCGCTGCTCGACCCCGAGAACATCGGCTTCATCGTCGCCTGGGTCGGCGTGGGCGCGGTCTTCGCCGGGCTGATCTATGCGGTCAGCGTGATCTCGATCCCGATGATCCTGCACCGCCAGACCGACGCGATCACCGCAGGCCTGACGAGCCTGCGGCTGGTGCTGACGCACACGCCGGTGATGATCCTCTGGGGCGCGCTGATCACGCTGCTGGTGGTGCTGGCGATGCTGCCCGGGTTCGCCGGGCTGCTGGTGGTCGGGCCGGTGCTCGGCCATGCGTCGTGGCATGCCTACCGCGCCGCGGTGGCCGACTCGGCGCCCGAGCACACATGAATTGCACCACCCACCCCCGCAAATCGGGGCTGCTGCATGCGCCATTCGCGGCGCCGCCTAGGCAAAAACCCGACCGCGCGCGCGTCGGCTTGCCCGAATAATCGCGCCTTCGTTGCCCCCGCGAGCCCGGACGACCCTGCGCATGCCCACCGACGCCATCCTCGAGACCCGCGGCCTGGTCAAGGAGTTCAAAGGCTTCGTGGCCGTCGACGGCGTGGACCTGAAAGTCAGGCGCGGCGACATCCACGCGCTGATCGGCCCCAACGGCGCCGGCAAGACCACCTGCTTCAACCTGCTGACCAAGTTCCTGGTGCCCACGCGCGGCCAGATCCTGTTCGAGGGCCAGGACATCACCAAGGAGCAGCCGGCGCAGATCGCGCGCCGCGGCGTGATCCGCTCGTTCCAGATCTCGGCCACCTTCCCGCACCTGACGGCGATGGAAAACGTGCGCATCGCGCTGCAGCACCGCCTGGGCGTGTCCTTCCACTTCTGGCGCTCCGAGAAGGTGCTCGATACGCTGAACGATCGCGCGCTGGAGCTGCTGGACACGGTCGGCCTGCGTGAACTGGCCGACGTGGTGACGATCGAGCTGCCCTACGGCCGCAAGCGTGCGCTGGAGATCGCGACCACGCTGGCGATGGAGCCGAAGATGATGCTGCTGGACGAGCCCACGCAGGGCATGGGCCACGAGGACGTGGACCTGGTCACGCAGTTGATCAAGAAAGTCTCGGCCAACCGCACGGTGCTGATGGTCGAGCACAACATGAACGTCGTCTCCCGCATCGCCGACGCCATCACCGTGCTGGCGCGCGGCAGCGTGATCGCCGAGGGGCCCTACGAGCAGGTGTCGAAGAACCCGCAAGTGCTCGAGGCCTACATGGGCAGCGAAGCGGCCGAGCTGCAGGGCGCCCATGGCTGAGGGCACCCCGCGATGAGTACTGAATTGCTGCGACTGTCCGGAGTGCACGCCTGGTACGGCGAATCGCACATCCTGCACGGCATCGACCTGACGGTGAACAAGGGCGAGGTGGTCACGCTGCTGGGGCGCAACGGCTCGGGCCGCACCACCACGCTGAAGTCGATCATGGGCCTGGTGGGCCGGCGCAGCGGCTCGATCATGATCAACGGCACCGAAGCCGTGGGCCTGCCGCCGCACCGCATCGCCCACCTGGGGCTGGGCTACTGCCCCGAGGAGCGCGGCATCTTCACCAGCCTGAGCTGCGAGGAGAACCTGATGCTGCCGCCGCCGGTGGCCTCGGGCGGCATGGGCCTGGACGAGATCTACGCGATGTTCCCGAACCTGAAGGAGCGGCGCGCCAGCCCCGGCGGGCGGCTGTCGGGCGGCGAGCAGCAGATGCTGGCGGTGGCGCGCATCCTGCGCACCGGTGCGAAGCTGCTGCTGCTGGACGAGATCTCCGAAGGCCTGGCGCCGGTGATCGTGCAGGCGCTGGGCCGCGCGATCCGCACGCTGCGCGAGAAGGGGCTGACGGTTCTGATGGTCGAGCAGAACTTCCGCTTCGCCGCGCCGCTGGCCGACCGCTTCTACGTGATCGAGCACGGCCAGGTGATCGAAAGCTTCGGCGCCGCCGAGCTGCAGGCCAAGCAGGGCATGCTGCACGAGGTGCTGGGTGTTTGAGCGAGTCCGGCGCCGGTGCCGGATATTGGATGTTGGACAGCAACGGAAAGGGCTGCAAATGAAACTGAAGCGACATCACCTGGCCACCCTCGTGGCCGCGGCCTGCGGCGCCGCCGCGGCGCAGGCCCAGATCACCGACGGCGTGGTCAAGATCGGCGTGATGAACGACATGTCGGGCCTGTACGCCGACGTCGCCGGCCCGGGCTCGGTGGTCGCCGCCAAGCTGGCGATCGAGGATTTCGAGAAGAGCCACAAGCCCAACTTCAAGGTCGAGGTCGTGTCGGCCGACCACCAGAACAAGCCCGACATCGGCTCGACGATCGCACGCAAGTGGTACGACGAGGACAAGGTCGACGCGATCTTCGACGTGCCCACCTCGTCGGTGGCGCTGGCCGTCAACCAGATCACGCGCGACAAGGGCAAGGCCCACATCAACTCGGGTGCCGGCACCTCCGACCTCAGCGGCAAGGCCTGCAGCCCGAACACGGTGCACTGGACCTACGACACCTGGATGCTGGCCAACGGCACCGGCACCGCGATGACCAAGGCCGGCGGCGACACCTGGTTCTTCCTGACCGCCGACTACGCCTTCGGCCACGCGCTCGAGCGCGACACCACGGCTGCGGTGATCAAGGCCGGCGGCAAGGTGCTGGGCAGCGTGCGCACGCCCTTCCCGGCGACCGACTTCTCGTCCTTCCTGCTGCAGGCGCAGGGTTCGAAGGCCAAGGTCATCGGCCTGGCCAACGCCGGCGGCGACACGATCAACTCGATCAAGCAGGCCTCGGAGTTCGGCATCACCAAGGGCGGCCAGAAGCTCGCCGGCATGCTGATGTTCATCACCGACGTGCACAGCCTGGGCCTGCCCACCGCGCAGGGGCTGAACTTCACCACCACCTTCTACTGGGACATGAACGACGCGACGCGCGCCTGGACCAAGCGCTTCGTGGCCGGCACCAACGGCAAGTACCCGACGATGGTGCACGCCGGCGTGTACGCGTCGCTGCTGCACTACCTGAAGGCGGTGCAGGCGATCAACAGCGACGACGGCACCAAGGTGGTCGCCGAGATGAAGAAGCTGCCCACCGACGACCCGCTGTTCGGCAAGGGCTCGATCCGCGCCGACGGCCGCAAGCTGCACCCGGCCTATCTGGTCGAAGTGAAGAAGCCGGCCGAATCGAAGGCGCCGTGGGACCTGCTGAAGGTGGTCACCACCATTCCCGCCGACCAGGCGTTCCGCCCGATCGACCAGGGCGACTGCCCGCTGGTCGCGAAGAAGTAAGGCCGGGGCGCGGCACGGGCGGCTGTGCCGCCGGTGCCGCCGCCGCAGTTTGACACCGCCACCGCCATGACCGAGATCTTCGGCGTCCCCACCCAGGCCCTGTTCGGCCAGTTGCTGATCGGGCTGATCAACGGCTCGTTCTATGCGCTGCTGTCGCTGGGGCTGGCGGTGATCTTCGGCCTGCTCAACATCATCAACTTCGCGCACGGCGCGCAGTACATGATGGGCGCCTTCGTCGGCTACCTGCTGCTGAACAAGCTGGGCATCGGCTACTGGTGGGCGCTGCTGATCGCGCCGATCGTGGTCGGCGCCACCGGCGTGGTGATCGAGCGGCTGATGCTGTCGCGCCTGTACCATCTGGACCACCTGTACGGCCTGCTGCTGACTTTCGGCCTGGCGCTGATCATCCAGGGCCTGTTCCGCAACGAGTTCGGCTCCTCGGGCCAGCCCTACGCGATCCCGCCGCAACTCGCCGGCGGCCAGAACCTGGGCTTCATGTTCCTGCCCAACTACCGCGCCTGGATCATCGTCGCGTCGCTGATCGTGTGCCTGGGCACCTGGTACCTGATCGAGCGCACCAAGCTCGGCTCGTACCTGCGCGCGGCCACCGAGAACCCGCAGATGGTGCAGGCATTCGGCATCAACGTGCCGCGCATGATCACGCTGACCTACGGCTTCGGCGTCGGCCTGGCGGCGCTGGCCGGCGTGATGGCCGCGCCGGTGTACCAGGTCAGCCCGCAGATGGGCGCCGACCTGATCATCGTCGTGTTCGCCGTGGTGGTGATCGGCGGCATGGGCTCGATCATGGGCGCGATCGTCACCGGCTTCGGCCTCGGGCTGATCGAGGGCCTGACCAAGGTGTTCTACCCCGAGGCTTCGAGCACCGTGATCTTCATCATCATGGCCATCGTGCTGCTGGTCAGGCCCGCGGGCCTGTTCGGGACGCAGAAATGAGCGGCAGCGCCGTCGACCGATCCACCGCCGCGGGCAAGCGCGGCGACGAGCGCCGCGCGCACCGCGGCGCCTTCCTGATCCTGCTGGCGATCCTGGTGCTGGCGCCGGCGGTGGTGTACCCGCTGTTCATGATGAAGGTGATGTGCTTCGCGCTCTTCGCCTGCGCCTTCAACCTGCTGCTGGGCTTCGGCGGGCTGCTGTCCTTCGGCCACGCGATGTTCCTCGGCTCGGCCAGCTACGCGTCGGCGCATGCGGCCAAGGCCTGGGGGCTGACGCCCGAGTTGGCGATCCTGTTCGGCACCGCCTGCGCCGCATTGCTGAGCTGGGGCGCGGGGCTGCTGGCGATCCGCCGCCAGGGCATCTACTTCGCGATGATCACGCTGGCGCTGGCGCAGATGGTGTTCTTCTTCAGCCTGCAGGCGCCCTTCACCGGCGGCGAGGACGGCATCCAGGCGGTGCCGCGCGGGCGGCTGTTCGGCCTGGTCGACCTGGAGCAGCCGCTGGCGATGTACGCGGTGGTGCTGGTGGTCTTCCTGTTCGGCTTCGGCGTGATCTACCGCACCGTGCATTCGCCCTTCGGCCAGGTGCTCAAGGCGATCCGCGAGAACGAGAGCCGCGCGATCTCGCTGGGCTACGACACCGACCGCTACAAGCTGCTGGCCTTCGTGCTGTCGGGCACGCTGGCCGGGCTGGCGGGCGCGACCAAGGCGCTGGTGTTCCAGCTGGCCTCGCTGACCGACGTGTACTGGACGATGTCGGGCGAGGTGGTGCTGATGACGCTGGTCGGCGGCATGGGCACGATCTTCGGGCCGATCGTCGGCGCCGCGATCATCATCACGATGCAGAACTACCTGGCGCAGCTCGGCGCCTGGGTCACGGTGGTGCAGGGCGTGATCTTCGTCGTGTGCGTGCTGGCCTTCCGCCGCGGCATCGTCGGCGAGATCGGCCACTGGCTGAAGAAGCCGCTGTAGCCGCCGCGCCCGCCGGCTACGGCGTGAGCACGCTGCTGCCGGTGTTGCGCCGCGCCTCGAGGTCGCGGTGCGCCTGCGCGATGTCGGCCAGCGCGTAGCGCTGGTCGATGCGGATCTTCACCTGGCCGCCGGCCACCACCGCGAACAGGTCGTCGGCCATCGCCTGCGTCGCCGCGCGCGTGGCGATGTGGGTGAACAGCGTCGCGCGCGTCACGTACAGCGAGCCCTTCGCGGCGAGCAGCCCGAGCGCGAAGGGCGGCACCGGCCCCGACGCGTTGCCGAAGCTCGCCAGCAGCCCGAAGGGCCGCAGGCAGTCCAGGCTGCGCTCGAAGGTGTCCTTGCCGATCGAGTCGTACACCACCTTCACGCCCTGCCCGCCGGTGATCGCCTTCACGCGCTCGACGAAGTCCTCGCGGCTGTAGTTGACCGCATGCGCGGCGCCGTGCGCGAGCGCCAGCTCGCACTTCGCGTCGCTGCCGGCGGTGCCGATCAGCTGCAGGCCGAGTGCCTTCGCCCACTGGCAGGCGATCAGGCCGACACCGCCGGCGGCCGCGTGGAACAGCACGTGGTCGCCGCGCTGCAGGCCCTCGACCGGCAGTGTCTTGTTCAGCAGGTACTGCGCGGTCAGGCCCTTGAGCATCATGCCGGCCGCGGTGTCGAAGCCGATGTCGTCGGGCAGCCGGCACACGTTGACCGCCGGCATCACGCGCCGTTCGCTGTACGCACCGGGCGCGCCTGCCGCATAGGCCGCGCGGTCGCCCGGCCGCAGGTGGGTCACGCCCTCGCCCACCGCCTCGACGATGCCGGCGCCCTCCATGCCCAGCACCAGCGGCAGCGGGTTCTGGTACAGCCCGGTGCGCTGATAGATGTCGATGAAGTTCAGCCCGCAGGCCTCGTGGCGGATGCGGATCTGGCCCGGCCCGGGCTCGCCCACCGGCCGCTCGACCAGCTGCAGCACTTCGGGGCCGCCGTACCGGCTGATCTGGACGGTGCGGGCGTTGCGGCTCATGCGTGTCTCCTTCGTAGGCCGGACGCGGCGAGCTTAGCGCAGGCGCCGGCGGCGCAGGCAGCGCCACGCAGCCAGCCCGTACAGCCCCAGGTTGAACAGCGCCAGCGCGAGCGCCAGCGCGCCCTGCATCGCCGGCGTCAACCCGGCCGGGTAGATCAGCGCGCCGAGGTAGTGGTCGAGGAAGCTCGCGCCGATGCCGGCCTGCCCGGCGCGTTCGCGCAGTGCCGATTCCAGCGGCGTCAGCGGGCAGATGCCGGCGGTGGCCTCGACCCACAGCGCCCACGCCAGCGCCGGCAGGTGCGCCCAGGCCGCGCGCGGCCGGCGCAGCACCGCCAGCGCGCCGAACACCGCCCACGCGACGAAGGCCGCGTGCAGCGCCAGCACCGCGTCGGCGAGAATGGCCCAGACCATGAAGCGATTCCGTCCTGCGTCGCAGCGATTGTCGGGCGGCTGCCGATGAGAAAACTGGTCAGTGCACCGAACCTGGCGCTCGCGGTGCTCTGGGCCGACCAGCTGCGCACCGCCGGCATCGCGGCGAGCGTGCAGCGCGCCTATGCCAGCGGCATCGCCGGCGAGATCCCGCCCGACCAGGCGCTGCCCGAGATCTGGGTCGAGGACGATG
>JAFEFZ010000062.1 GCA_018240325.1 Pseudomonadota bacterium | reverse complement strand
GCCGGCTGCAGCCGATCGGGGCGCCGGCAGCCGCAGCGACTGCTGCATCGTCTCGCCGGCCGCCGATGCCGCCAGTTGACTGCCACCCCCCATGCCCACGATCTCCCCCCCCTGGCTCGTCGCGATCGGCATCGTCGCGACGGCGCTCGCGCAGATCCTGCTGAAGCAGTCATCCTTCCAGGAGGTGCTGAGTTCCGGCTGGCTGCTCTTCGTCGGGATCGCCGGCGCGTCCTATGCATTGTCGTTTCTGCTGTACACGCTCATCCTCAAGACCTACCCGCTGAACAAGGTGTACCCGGCGATGACGGTCGCGCAGATCGCGATCGTCACCGTCTATGGTCTGATGATCGGCGAGGTCGTGGATGCCCGCCACGCCGTCGGATTGCTGCTGGCAGTGGTCGCCGTGTACCTGATTCTCGGCTGACGCGAGTCCCGGGCCCGCACGCCATACGAGCCGCCAGGCATCGCGCTGATGCGCATCGTCGTCATCGGATCCGGTGTCGCCGGCACCCATGCGGCATTGACGCTCCTGGAGCGCGGACACGCCGTCGAACTGTGGGACGTGGGCGTGGTGGACGCCGTGCCGCCGGCCCCCGACGCGACCTTTCACGGATTGAAGGCCGCCCTGCCCGAGCCCGAGGCGTACTTCCTGGGCCGCAATCTCGAGGCCATGGTGCCGCCGGGCGCATCTGAACTGTTGCGCTATCCGCCGTCTCGTCGCTTCCTGGCACGATCCGACGACCCGTTGTGGCCGTTCGTCGAACGGGGATTCGCGGCTCATGCGTCGTTCGCGACGGGCGGGCTCGCCAACGGCTGGGGCGCCAACGCCCTGGCCTTCGACGACGACGACATGGCAGGATGGCCGGTGTCCTTCGCCGACATGGCACCCGCCTATCGCGTCGCCTTCGACCGGGTGCCGGTCGCCGGTCCGCCGGAGGATGCGATCTCGCCCTACTTCCCGGGAGTTCGCGCATCGCAGGCTCCGGTGCGCACCTCGCGCGCGGACGACATCCTGCTGGCGCGCTCGACAAGCCGCACCCGCGTGCTCGCCCGGCGCGGGGTGCACATCGGGCGCGCCCGATTGGCGGTGGTCACCGACCCATTGCGGCCGGATGCCTGCACCTACTGCGACCGCTGCCTGTGGGGTTGCCCGCGCGGCTCGATCTACAACCCGGCCACGTCGACCTTGGCCGCCTGCGCGGCGTACCCCGGCTTCCGGCACCTTCGCGGGCGGCACGTCGTCTCGCTGATCACCAACGCGGACCGCGTCACCGGCCTGCGGTTCCTGGATCTCGCCGGCGACACGGTCCGCGACGAGGCTTGCGACGCGGTCTTCCTCGCCGCCGGCGCGCTGCAAAGCGGCGCGATCTTCCTGCGCACCCTGAAGCAGGCGCATCCGGACCTGCCGCCCGAATCGGAGGCGTTGATGGACACCGCGGTCGTCAAGATCCCGTACGTGTTGCTGCGCGCACTGGGCCAGCCGACCGACGAACGGGCGTTCCAGTTCAACCGCCTGATCCTGGGGCTCGTGGGCTCGTCGGCAGACTGGCCGCGCTATCTGCACGGCGAAGTGCTCCATCTCACGGGGCTCACCTACCACCCGCTGATCGAGCACATGCCCTTCGACAGCCGGACGGCGTCGCGCCTGTTCTTCGCGATGAAGTCGGCACTCGGCGTCGTCAGCCTGTTCTTTCCGGACAAGCCCTCGCCGGGCAATCGCCAGGTGCTCGAAGCGGGGGGCGGCCGCTGGGATCCGGTGCGTCTCGAGTACACCGAAGCGGCGGCGAAACAGGCCTACATCATGCACGCCGTGGCCCGAGTACGCTCGGCCCTGTGGGCGCTGGGCTGCGTGCCCAGGGCGGCAGTCCCGGCCGCGAGCGGAGCCGGAATCCACTATGCCGGCACCATCCCGATGGGCGAAGGCGCCCGGCGCTGCGGCGCTGACGGCCGAAGCAATCGGTACCCCAACCTGTTCGTTGCCGACGGCGCGGCCTTCCCGACGCTGCCCAGCAAGTCGATCACGATGTCGCTCGCAGCACACGCAATCCGCGTCGCCAACGGCGCGGCACTCTGAGCGCGCGCGATGAACGGCCGGCTCTTTCCGGATTGGCAGGTCGATCGCGACGAGTACGCGCGGGTCTGCCGGTACCTCGGCCTGGAGCCGAACGATGCGCTCTTCGCACGCCTGGACCGGCACCTCGCGCAAGCGCCGTTCGCCAACCCGCCTCTGCACGGGCTGCAGGCCGCGCTGGCCCGGCTGCCGCTGACACCGTTCCGGATCGCGCGGCTCGACATGGCCAGCCGCCTGATCTTCCCGCAGCACCCGATTCGGCATGTGCTCAACGCGGTGATCGCGCTGCATGAGTGCACCGCCGAGGGCTATGGCGCACTGAGCCGCGCTCCGACCGGCGCCGCCGCGTGGTTCGCGATCATGGGCTGGCTTGCGCGCTGGCTGGGCAGCCTGGTGCTGACGCTGCCGTGGCTGGGCATGAGGGCGCTGATGTGGCGCACCAGTGCGTGGTTTGCGCCCCGAGGCGAACTCGCAGGCAGCCAGGTTCTGTTGACCGGGGCGGCGCGTGGGCTCGGCCGCGACCTGATGCTCGAATGCCTCGGACGAGGGGCGCGCGTGATCGGCATCGTGCGCTCCGAGGCGTCCCGGCACGCCGTGCTCGAACAACTTCCCGCCGAGGCACCCGTGAAGCTGCTGGTCGCCGATCTGTCGAGCCCCGGTGCGGGAACCGCGGCGCTCGAGGCTGCGGACGTCGATCCCGGCCGGATCGACGTCGTCATTGCGTGCGCCGGCATCAAGCACGAGGGCCGCTCGGTTCTCGCGCTCGAGGCATTGCAGCAGACCGTGCAAGTCAATTTCCTTGCTGCAGCGGAGATCGTCGCCTGGTACGTCGCCGGCCGTGCCGCACGCCGACCGTCTCGAATCGCGCTGGTGTCGAGCATGGGCCGCTGGCACGGCATGGGCTCGACCGCGGGCTACAACGCGTCGAAGGCAGCACTGAGCATCTGGGCCGAAAGCCTGGAGCTCGAACTGCCGCGCCACGACGAGGGCGCAGCGACGATCACCGTCGTCGAGCCGGGGTTGTTCGAGTCGGGCATGGCGCGTGCGCATCCGGGGCGCGCCTTCCTGTTCGCACCGCGCCGCACCGTCGCCCGCCGGATCCTGGACGGCGCGCTGGCCGGCAAACCCGTCGTGCGGCCGCCCTCGTGGTTCGCGCTGCTGACCTGGACGCTGTGCCTGGCCGGACGCCGGACGCGCGCGCGCGTGCTGTCGCGCGCGAAGTCCGGCGCGAATCCATAGTCCGATAGTCGCCGGGCTCCTCCGCAGATTGCGCACCACCGCACAATGCGGCGGCAGCAGTTGTCCGCAGCTTCGAGGAACATCATCGACCATGGCCGGCCATCCCAGTCCGACCTTTCTGATCGTCAACGCGGACGACTACGGATACTTCCGATGCGTCAGCCGGGGGATCGTCGAGGCCGCGCGCTGCGGCATCGTCACGGCCACCGGCGTGATCGCCAATCGAGACGGACTCGAAGATGCCGCCGCGGCACTTGCCGACTGCCCCGCCCTCGACGCGGGCGTCCATCTGAACCTGACCACCGGCGTGCCACTGACGGCCGCCATGCGTGAAAAGTGCGCGCGCTGGCAGGGCCGGTTTCCCGGAAAATTCGCCGCCGTCGGCGCGGTCGTCGCGGGCGCGATCAAGGCCGACGACGTATCCGGCGAGTGGCAGGCGCAGATCGAGCGCTGCCTCGCGGCCGG
>JAFEFZ010000061.1 GCA_018240325.1 Pseudomonadota bacterium | reverse complement strand
CGCCTGGCCACGCACAAGCTGCAGCAGGCCTTCGGCTTCGTGCTGCCGCCGTGGCAGCGCGGCGTCGAGCGCGTGCTCGCCGAATGGTTCGGCACCTGAAGATGCAGGCAGACTCGCGCATGCAACGCAAGGGCATCATCCTCGCCGGCGGCTCCGGCACCCGGCTGCACCCGGCCACGCTGGCACTGAGCAAGCAGCTGCTGCCGGTGTACGACAAGCCGATGGTCTATTACCCGCTGTCCACGCTGATGCTGGCCGGCATGCGCGACGTGCTGGTCATCAGCACGCCGCAGGACACGCCGCGCTTCGCCGCGCTGCTCGGCGACGGCTCGCGCTGGGGCATGAACCTCGGCTACTGCGTGCAGCCCAGCCCCGACGGGCTGGCGCAGGCCTTCATCCTCGGGCGCGGCTTCGTCGGCGGGGCGCCGAGCGCGCTGGTGCTGGGCGACAACATCTTCTACGGCCACAGCTTCCAGCCGCTGCTCGCGCAGGCCGGCGCGCGCGACACCGGCGCGACCGTATTCGCCTACCACGTGCACGACCCCGAGCGCTACGGCGTGGTCGAGTTCGACGCCGCGCGGCGCGCGATCAGCATCGAGGAAAAACCCAAGGCGCCGAAGAGCCCCTACGCCGTCACCGGGCTGTACTTCTACGACGCCCAGGTGTGCGACATCGCCGCGTCGATCAAGCCGAGCGCACGCGGCGAGCTCGAGATCACCGAGGTCAACGCGCAGTACCTGCGCCAGGGCGAGCTGAACGTCGAGATCATGGGCCGCGGCTACGCCTGGCTCGACACCGGCACCCACGACAGCCTGCTCGAGGCCGGCCAGTTCATCGCCACGATCGAGAAGCGCCAGGGCCTGAAGGTCGCCTGCCCCGAGGAGATCGCCTTTCGCAACGGCTGGATCGACGCGGCCCAGCTCGAGGCGCTGGCCGCGCCGCTGCTGAAGAACGGCTACGGCCAGTACCTGCTGCAGGTGCTGCGCGAGGGGGCGATCGGGTGAAGGCGCAGCCCACTGCGATCGCCGGGGTCGTGCTGCTCGAGCCGGCCGTCTTCGAGGACGACCGCGGCTGGTTCATGGAAAGCTGGAGCCGGCCGCGCTTCGACGCGGCGCTGCAGGCGCTGGGGCTGCCGGCGCCGCGCGAATTCGTGCAGGACAACCATTCCTGCAGCCGGCGCGGCGTGCTGCGCGGGCTGCACTACCAGCTGCCGCCGCACGCGCAGGGCAAGCTGGTGCGCGTGGTGCGTGGCGCTGCGTTCGACGTCGCGGTCGACCTGCGCGCGGGCTCGCCCAGCTTCGGCCGCTGGGTCGGCGCCGAGCTCAGCGCCGCCAACCGGCGCTTGCTGTGGATCCCCGAGGGTTTCGCGCACGGTTTCCTGGCGCTGGAGGACGACACCGAGTTCCTCTACAAGACCACCGACGTCTACGCGCGCGACTGCGAGCGCGCGATCCGCTGGGACGACCCGGCGATCGGCATCCGCTGGCCGCTGCCCGCGGGCCTGGCGCAGCCGCTGCTCGCGGCCAAGGATGCGGCGTCGCCGCTGCTGGCGCAGGCCGAGCTGCCGCCGGCCTGATCGCGCGGCGCTCGCGTCGCAGCCGACCGCCCGCGCGCCAGCGCGCTTCGCTGCAGCGGCCGCTATCGGTCGTCGTGCACGGGGCCGGCGCGACGATGCACCGTCAGCGTCGCGCGCGGCGCCGCCTTGAAGGCGTGGCCGTAGACGATCTCGAACTCCAGCCACAGCCGGCCGTCGGGCCCCGCCAGCGCCTGCGCCAGTTCCTGCTGCAGCTGTCGGTGCCGGCGCGGCGTGCGCAGCCCCGCGAACCGGCCGGGCGCGGCATTGCCGCCCAGGCTGCGCAGTTCGGCCAGCATCGCAGCGGCGTCGGGCCAGGTCAGCGTCAGCGTCTCCTGGTCCATCACCGGATCGGCGAATCCGGCGGCGACCATCGCGTCGCCCAGGTCGTGCATGTCGATGAAGGGCGCATGCGGCGGCGGCCACTGCAGCCGCGCGTACAGCGCGCGCAGCCCGGCCAGCGACCCCGGGCCCAGCGTCGAGAACATCAAGAAGCCGTCGACCGCCAGCGCCGCCTGCCAACGCTTGAGCACCGCGGCCGGATCGGGCACGTGGTGCAGCATCATGTTCGACCACAGCAGTTGCGCCTGCGCCGGCTGCACCGCCTGCTCGGCCAGCGCTGCTGCGGGCGGCCGGCGCCAGGGCCAGCGGCGCGCGGATCCTGCCCGGCGCTGCTCGACGGCCAGACGCGCATCGGGCTCGACCGCGATCACGCGGGCCTTCGGGTAGGCCTGCTGCAACAGGCTGCGGCCGCCGCCGGCGTGGCTCCACCAGTCGATCACCACCTGCGGCGTGCGCCGCACCAGCGCCAGGCGCTCGGCCATGCGGCGCGCGACTTCGGCATGCAGCCACGGCACCGCGGCGGCCTCGGCCATGCGGCGCACGCCGCGCGCGAGCGCCGCGGCGTCCGGACCTTGCTGGGCTCGCGCATCGACCATTGCCGGGCCAGTATATTGAGCCGATGCTTCCCGCCGGCTCCGCGACATCCCGGCTCGCCTTGCACCGTTGGCAGGCCCCCGGCCAGTGCGCCGTCTGCCATGGCTGGTGCCGCGGCGCGCTGTGCGCCGACTGCATCGCGCGCCATGCCGCCGCCGTGCCGCGCTGCGCACGCTGCGGGCTGCGCCGGCCGCAGCCGGTTGACGCCTGCGGCGCCTGCATCGCCGCGCCGCCGCCCCAGCTGCGCACCGTCTGCGCGGTGGACTACGGCTTCCCGTGGGACCGGTTGATCGCCCGCTTCAAGTTCCATGGCGATGTCGGCCTCGCCGGCGCGCTCGCCGGGCTGCTGCTGCGCGCGTTGCCGTCCGATGCCGCCGCCGCGGCCGGCCTGGTGCTGCCGGTGCCGCTGGCACCGCAACGCCTGGCCGAACGCGGCTACAACCAGGCCTGGGAGATCGCGCGCCGGGTCGCGGCCGCAACCGGCCGCCGCGCCGATGCGCGGCTGCTGCTGCGGCCGGCGGACGGCCCGCACCAGGCGGGCCTGCCGCTGGCCGAGCGGCGCCGCAACTTGCGCCACGCCTTTCTGGTCGATCCGCTGCGGCGCACGCATCTCGCGGGGTTGCGCGTGGCGCTGGTCGACGACGTGGTCACCAGCGGCGCCACTGCCGCCGTCGCCACGCAGGCGCTGCTGGACGCGGGCGCCGCCGCCGTCGAAGTCTGGGCGCTGGCGCGCACACCCGAGCCCGGGAGCTGAGCGCCCGTGTTCCACATCGTGCTGGTGCAGCCGCAGATCCCGCCCAACACCGGCAACGTGATCCGGCTGGCAGCCAACACCGGCTGCACGCTGCACCTGGTCGAGCCGCTGGGCTTTCGCATGGAAGACCGACTGCTCAAGCGCGCCGGGCTCGACTATCACGAATATGCGAGCGTGCACCGCCACCGCTCGTGGCGGCAGTGGCTGCACGATGCGCAACCCGACCCGGCGCGCTGCCGCCTGTTCAGCCGCCACGGCAGCGGCGACTTCCGGCGCGTGCCGTGGCAGCACGGCGACTGGCTGGTGTTCGGCCGCGAAGACCTGGGCCTGCCTGCCGAGCTGCGCGCGCATTTCGCGCCGGAGCAATGCCTGCGGCTGCCGATGCGCCCCGGCCAGCGCAGCCTGAACCTGAGCAACGCGGTCGCGGTGGCGGTGTTCGAAGGCTGGCGCTGCCTCGGCTACGCCGGCGGGGTGTGAGTGCCGGCGCCGATGCGCCGCCGGGCAACGCTTCGCAGGCGCTCAGCCGATCGCTTCGCTGCGCGCGTCGCGGGTCATCAGCCGGTGCATCGCGGCCAGCGCGTCGATCCGGCCTTCGAGCACGTCGACCACCGCCGCGCTGATCGGCAGCTCGACGCCGAGCGCGGCCGCGCGCTGCAAGGCGGTGGGCGCGCTGTACACGCCTTCGGCCACGTGGCCGAGCTCGCGCAGGATCTGCGCCAGCGGCAGCCCGCGCGCCAGCATCAGCCCGACGCGGCGGTTGCGCGACAGGTCGCCGGTGGCGGTGAGCACCAGGTCGCCCAGCCCAGACAGGCCCATGAAGGTCTCGGCCTGCGCGCCCAGCGCCACGCCCAGCCGCGTCATCTCCGCCAGCCCGCGGGTGATCAGCGCGGCGCGCGCGTTCAGCCCGGGCAGCGGCGCTGCGCCCGCGTCGCCTGCGCCCGCGGCCAGCCCGTCGAGCAGGCCGGTGGCGATCGCCAGCACGTTCTTCAGCGCGCCGCCGACCTCGACCCCGACCGGATCGGCCGAGGTGTAGATGCGCAACTGCTCGCCGTGCAGCGCCTGCACCGCCGCTTCGGCCAGCGCCGCGTCGGTGCTGGCGGCCACCAGCGCCGTCGGCTGGCCGCGCGCCACCTCGAGCGCGAAGCTCGGCCCCGACAGCACGCCGCAGGCCGCGTGCGGCTGCAACTCGCGCGCAATCTCGTGGCCGAGCGCGCCGCTGCCCGCCTCGAAGCCCTTGCACAGCCACAGCACCGGCTGCGCCGCCGGCAATGCGGCCAGGCGCTCGCGCAGCGCGGCCATCGGCGTGGCGACGATCAGCAGCCCGCCTTCGGCATGGCGCAGCGCGGCCGCATGGTCGGCCGTGACCGCCAGCGCGGGCGGCAGCGCGATGCCGGGCAGGTAGCGTGCATTGCAGCGCTCGCGGTGCAGCGCGTCGGCCTGTGCCGGATCGCGCGCCCACAGCAGCGTCGGGCAACGCGCACTCGCGGCGATCGCCAGCGCCGTGCCCCACGCACCGGCGCCCAGCACGCTGAGCTTCACGGCCGGGCCCGCCGCGCTCAGTTGACGCTGGTGATGATGCGCGGGGATTCGCCGTTGCCGCCGTTGCCGCCCTGGGCCTGCGCCTGCGCCTGCTGCGCCTCGAACATCGCCTGGAAGTTCACCTCCGACAGCATGATCGGCGGGAAGCCGGCGCGCGTGCAGATGTCGGACACGATCGCGCGCAGGTACGGGTAGATCATCTGCGGGCACACGATGCTGACGATGCCCTGCAGCTGGTCGGCGGGCACGTGGCGGATCTCGAAGATGCCGGCCTGCTTGGCTTCCACCAGGAACAGCGTCTTGTCCTTGACCTTGGTGGTGACGGTGGCGGTCACGGTCACCTCGAAGATGCCGTCGGCGATCGTCTCGACGCCCAGCGCCAGGTTGATCTCGACCTGCGGCTGCTGCTGCTCGAGCAGGATCTGCGGCGAGTTCGGCTGCTCCAGCGACAAGTCCTTCAGGTACATGCGCTGGATCTGGAAGACGGGGGTCTGCTCTGCTTCGGCCATGGTCGGGTTCCGGCGGGGGATGGGTCTGCGCGCCGAGGCGGCAGCGGCGAAAGGACGGGATTATCAGCCGCCGTCGCCGGCCAGCAGCGGCGCCAGGCCGCCGCGGCGGTCGAGTTCGACCAGATCGTCACAACCGCCCACGTGCACGCCGCCGATGAAGATCTGCGGCACGGTGCGCCGGCCGGTGCGCTCGATCATCTGCGCGCGCAGCGCCGGCTGCAGGTCGACGCGGATCTCGTCGAGCTGCGTCACGCCGCGCTCGAGCAGCAGCGCCTTCGCGCGGATGCAGTACGGGCAGGTGGCGGTGGCATACATGCGCACCGCCGGCTTCGGGGCTTCGTTCATCGGCATCGGCTCGGCAGGGGTGCGGGGCTGCGGCAGCGGCGCGGCCGCGGGCATCAGGCGGCCTTCTCGATCGGCAGGTTGGCTTCGCGCCAGGCCTTGGTGCCGCCGGAAAGCGAACGCGCCTGTTCGTAGCCGGCCTTGCGCAGCTGCGCCACCGCGCGCGACGAGCGCACGCCGCTGGCGCACACCACCACCAGCGGCAGCGACTTGTTGGCCGGCAGGCCCTTGCCCGAGCCGATCTGCGCCAGCGGCACGTTGCGCGCGCCGGCCGCGTGGCCGGCCGCGAACTCGGCCGGCTCGCACACGTCGATCAGCACCGCCTTCTCGCGGTTGATCAGCTGCACCGCCGCCGCCGGCGACACCGCCCCGCCGCCGCCGCCGGCCGCGAGCGTGGGCCACAGCAGCATCAGGCCCGATGCCACGGCGGCCAGGATCAGCATCCAGTTCTCGACGATGAAGCTCCAGACCATGGCGACGGCGCCGCGCGGCGCAGGGAAAACGAGGGGGTGGATTATAGAATTCGCCGCCCTGCACCGACCCACCCACGCCCGCCATGCACCAGCTCGTCCTCGTCCGCCACGGTGAATCGACCTGGAACCTCGAGAACCGCTTCACCGGCTGGACCGACGTGCCGCTGACCGACACCGGCGTGCGCCAGGCGCAGCAGGCCGGCGTGCTGCTGCGCGAAGCCGGCTTCGACTTCGACATCGCCTACACCTCGGTGCTCAAGCGCGCGCTCTGGACGCTGTGGCACGCGCTCGAGCAGATGGACCGCTGCTGGCTGCCGGTGGTCAACGACTGGCGGCTCAACGAGCGCCACTACGGCGCGCTGCAGGGCCTGAACAAGGCCGAGACGGCGCGCCAGTACGGCGACGAGCAGGTGCTGGTCTGGCGCCGCAGCTACGACACGCAGCCGCCGCCGCTGGCGGCCGACGACCCGCGCCGCGAACACCTCGACCGCCGCTATGCCGGCCTGCAGCCCGGCCAGGTGCCGCTGACCGAGTGCCTGAAGGACACGGTCGCGCGCGTGCTGCCGTTCTGGCACGAAGTGCTCGCGCCCGCGGTGCGCAGCGGCCGGCGTGTGCTCGTGTCGGCCCACGGCAATTCGATGCGCGCGCTGGTCAAGTACCTGGACGGCATCGGCGATGCCGAGATCGTCGGCCTGAACATCCCGAACGGCATCCCGCTGGTCTACGAACTCGACGCGCAGCTGCGGCCGATCGGCAGCCGCTACCTCGGCGATCCGGAAGCCGCGGCGAAAGCCGCAGCCGCCGTGGCGCGCCAGGCGCGCGGCTGACGCCGGCCGCCTGCGCGCGCCGCGGGCACATCCGCTTCGTCGGGCGCCGCGCGCCGGCCGCAGCCGAAACAGCGAAGCCCGGCCAGGGCCGGGCTTCGGGTCGGATCGCCGGCGCTGCCGCGCCGGCGGACTCGACGATCAGGGCTTGTTGCCCGTCGGGAACGGCCAGGCGGCCGCGGGGCTCAGCGCCGTCTTCGCCGCAGCGGCAGCCGGGGCCTTCTTGGACGCGGCCTTCTTCGCGGCGGCCTTCTTGGCCGGAGCCTTCTTC
Source organism: Pseudomonadota bacterium (assembly GCA_018240325.1). Taxonomy (GTDB): domain Bacteria; phylum Pseudomonadota; class Gammaproteobacteria; order Burkholderiales; family Burkholderiaceae_C; genus Rubrivivax. Next base: position 14,749 of record JAFEFZ010000061.1, on the reverse strand, counting down.
GCCGGAGCCGTCTTCGCAGCAGCCTTCTTCGCGGGCGCCTTCTTCGCGGCGGCCTTCTTGGCGGGCGCCTTCTTCGCGGCGGCCTTCTTCGCCGCCGAGGCCTTCTGGGCAATCGCCTTCTTGACGATCCCGACCTCCTTCTCGATCGCCTTCTTCACCGTCGCGATCCGGTTCGCCAGCGTCTTCTTGGCCGGCGCCTTCTTCGCTGCCGCCTTCTTGGCCGGGGCCTTCTTGGCCGGCGCCTTCTTGGCGGGAGCCTTCTTCGCCGGGGCCTTGCGGGCCGCGGGCTTCTTCGCAGTTGCCATTACGATCTCCTTGATCAAGTTGCCTAGAACACCGCGCTGCTCGATCCAGCGTGGTGATTCATCGCCCTGCAGTCTGCCGCGGCACCTCGGTGCCGCGGCGCGTGCCGCGGTGCGACGAATGGATCCCGGCCCGCGGCATGCGCTTCTGGCGGCGATGCTTCACGGACCGTCGGGCGCAGGCAGCCGCTCATGGCTGTTGTTCGGTGCGGCTGCACGCGTCAATCCCAGGACAGGGTGCCACCGGTCTGGTATTCGATGACACGGGTTTCGAAGAAATTGCGCTCCTTCTTCAGGTCGATCATCTCGCTCATCCACGGGAACGGGTTGTCCTCGTTCGGGTAGAGCGGCGCCAGGCCGATCTGCAGCGCACGCCGGTTGGCGATATAGCGCAGGTAGCCCTTGAACATCGAGGCATTCATGCCGAGCACGCCGCGGGGCATCGTGTCCTCGGCGTAGCGGTACTCGAGCTCGACCGCGCGCTCGAACAGCGCGCGCACCTCGTCCTTGAAGGCCGGCGTCCACAGCTGCGGGTTCTCGAGCTTGATCGTGTTGATCAGGTCGATGCCGAAGTTGCAGTGCATCGATTCGTCGCGCAGGATGTACTGGTACTGCTCGGCCGCGCCCGTCATCTTGTTCTGCCGGCCGAGCGCCAGGATCTGCGCGAAGCCGACATAGAAGAACAGGCCCTCCATCAGGCAGGCGAAGACGATCAGGCTCTTCAGCAGCTTGCAGTCGGCCTCGGGCGTGCCGGTGGCGAAGGCCGGGTCCATGATCGCGTCGATGAACGGGATCAGGAATTCGTCCTTGTCGCGGATCGACGGGATCTCGTGATAAGCGTTGAAGATCTCGCTCTCGTCCAGGCCGAGCGACTCGACGATGTACTGGTAGGCGTGGGTGTGGATCGCTTCCTCGAAGGCCTGGCGCAGCAGGAACTGGCGGCATTCGGGCGCGGTGATGTGCCGGTAGGTGCCGAGCACGATGTTGTTCGCGGCCAGCGAATCGGCGGTGACGAAGAAGCCGAGGTTGCGTTTGACGATGCGGCGCTCGTCCTCGCTCAATCCGTTCGGATCCTTCCACGTCGCGATGTCGCGCGACATGTTGATCTCCTGCGGCATCCAGTGGTTGGCGCAGGTGGCGAGGTACTTCTCCCACGCCCACTTGTACTTGAAGGGCACCAGCTGGTTGACGTCGGTCCTGCCGTTGATCACGCGCTTGTCGGCGGCGTCGATCCGGTGGTGCGCGGCCGCAGCCGCGGGCGGCGATGGGAGCCCGGCACACGGCGCCTCGCGAAGCGCGGAGGGCTCGATGCCTTGCAGGGCAGGCTGAGGAACGGAGCGGACTTCTTCTTCCCAGAGCAGCATGTCGTATGCGCTTCCTATGGCGGCGGATTATGTGAGTGTTGCGTGTGAACACCAAGCACTACTTGACATCGTCACACGCATGCGCATCGCGTTGTTGCACGTGCGCGTCGCGGCATGCGCGCGGCGGGTTCACTGGCACGCTTCGCATGCCGGATCGTCGATCGCGCAGTAGCGGATCCCATCGGCATCGGCGTCGGCCGGCGCGGCCGCACCCGGCATGCCGCCGGCCGCCGGCACCGCGTTCAGCGCGCCCGCCTGCACGGTGGACTTCTCGGCGTGGGTCGCGCCCATCGTGCGCAGGTAGTAGGTGGTCTTCAGGCCGCGCCGCCACGCGAGCTTGTAGGTGTCGTCGAGCTTCTTGCCCGACGCACCGGCGATGTACAGGTTCAGCGACTGCGCCTGGTCGATCCACTTCTGCCGGCGCGCCGCCGCCTCCACCAGCCACTGCGCATCGACCTCGAAGGCGGTGGCGTACAGGCGCTTGCACTCCTCGGGCACGCGGTCGATGCGGCGCAGCGAGCCGTCGAAGTGCTTCAGGTCCATGACCATGACCTCGTCCCACAGGCCGCGCTGCTTCAGGTCGCGCACGAGGTACTCGTTGACCACGGTGAACTCGCCCGACAGGTTGCTCTTGACCGCGAGGTTGCCGAAGCAGGGCTCGATCGACGCATCGACGCCGACGATGTTGGAGATGGTCGCGGTCGGCGCGATCGCGGTGCAGTTGCTGTTGCGCATGCCGTGCGCGGCGATGCGCGCGCGCAGCGCGTCCCAGTCCATCGTGGTGCTGCGGTCCACCTCGAGGTAGGGCGAGCCGCCGCTGCCCTGCCCGGCCTGGCCGCCGCGCGCTTGCGCCAGCAGGTCCAGCGAATCGTGCGGCAGGATGCCGCGGTCCCACAGGCTGCCGCGATAGCTGCTGTAGCGGCCGCGCTCCTCGGCCAGCTCGGTGCTGGCCCAGTACGCGTGCCAGCACACCGCCTCCATCGAGCGGTCGGCGAACTCCACCGCCTGCGGCGACGCATAGGGCAGGCGCAGCCGGTACAGCGCGTCCTGGAAGCCCATCACGCCCAGCCCCACCGGGCGGTGGCGCAGGTTGCTGTCGCGCGCCTTCTTCACCGCGTAGTAGTTGAGGTCGATCACGTTGTCGAGCATGCGCATCGCGGTCGCCACCGTCTGCTTCAGCTTGGCCTGGTCGATCACGGTGCCGTCGGGGCCGTCCTTCAGGTGCTGCACCAGGTTGACCGAGCCCAGGTTGCACACCGCGATCTCGTCGGGCCCGGTGTTCAGCGTGATCTCGGTGCACAGGTTCGAGCTGTGCACCACGCCCGCGTGCTGCTGCGGGCTGCGCAGGTTGCAGGCGTCCTTGAAGGTGATCCACGGGTGCCCGGTCTCGTACAGCATCGACAGCATCCGGCGCCACAGGTCCTTGGCGGGCATGCGCTTGAAGAGCTTGATCGCGCCGCGGTCGGCCTCGGCCTCGTAGGCGCGGTAGGCCTGCTCGAAGTCGCGGCCGGTCTTGTCGTGCAGGTCCGGGCAGCTGCTGGGCGAGAACAGCGTCCATTGACCTTTGCCCGCATCCTGCGGATGCTCGCCGCCCTCGATCACCCGCTGCATGAACAGGTCGGGCACCCAGACGGCGGTGTTCATGTCGTGGGTGCGCCGCCGGTCGTCGCCGGTGTTCTTGCGCAGCTCCAGGAACTCCTCGATGTCCAGGTGCCAGGCCTCGAGGTACGCGCACACGGCGCCCTTGCGCTTGCCGCCCTGGTTCACGGCGACCGCGGTGTCGTTGACCACCTTCAGGAAGGGCACCACGCCCTGGCTCTTGCCGTTGGTGCCCTTGATGTGGGCGCCGAGCGCGCGCACGTTGGTCCAGTCGTTGCCCAGCCCGCCCGCGTACTTGCTGAGCAGCGCGTTCTCCTTGAGCGCGTCGTAGATGCCCTCGAGGTCGTCGGCGACGGTGGTCAGGTAGCAGCTCGACAGCTGGCTGCGCCGCGTGCCGCTGTTGAACAGCGTGGGCGTGCTGCTCATGAAGTCGAAGCTCGACAGCAGCCCGTAGAACTCGATCGCGCGCGCCTCGCGGTCGATCTCGTTGAGCGCCAGCCCCATCGCCACGCGCATGAAGAAGGCCTGCGGCAGCTCGATGCGGCGCTCGCCCACGTGCAGGAAGTAGCGGTCCACCAGCGTCTGCAGCCCCAGGTAGTCGAACTGCAGGTCGCGATCGGGCTGCAGCGCCGCACCCAGCCGGGCCAGGTCGAACTGCGCCAGCCGCTCGTCGAGCAGCTCGGCCTGCACGCCGCGCTTCACGAACTGCGGGAAGTACTCGGCGTAGCGCGCGCCCATCTGCGCCTGCGTCGCCTCCTCGCCCAGCACTTCGCGGCGCAGGGTGTGCAGCAGCAGCCTAGCGGTGGCGCGTGTGTAGCCCGGCTCCTTCTCGATCAACGTGCGCGCGGCCAGGATCGCGGCCTTGTAGACCTCGTCGATCGGCACGCCGTCGTACAGGTTGCGACGGGTCTCGGCCAGGATCGGCTCGGGCTGCACGCCGGCGCCCAGGCCGGCGCAGGCCGACGCCACCAGCGCCTGCAGCGCGGCCGTGTCCAGCGGCACGCGCCGGCCGCCGTCGGTCACGTGCAGCCCGGCCGCGCGCGGCTGCACCGGCGCGGCCTGGCGCGCGCGCTCCTGTGCACGCCGCTCGCGGTACAGCACGTAGGCGCGCGCCACCTCGTGGTGGCCGCCGCGCATCAGGCCCAGCTCGACCTGGTCCTGCACGTCCTCGATGTGGAAGGTGCCGCCGCCGGGGCGCGATCGCAGCAGGCCGCGCACCACCGTCTCGGTCAGCTGGTCCACCGTCTCGCGCACGCTGGCCGAAGCCGCGCCCTGGGTGCCGTGCACCGCGAGGAAGGCCTTCATCAACGCGACGGCGATCTTGTTCGGCTGGAAGCCGACCACCGCGCCATTGCGGCGGATGATCTGGTAGCCGGCGTAGGCCGGGTTCGGGGCGGCGGCCGGCGACCCGGGCGCGCCCAGGTGGGCAGCGAGTTCGACGGCTTCGGCGGTGAAGGGTTGCGTGGCGCTCATCGGGATCCTGGCAAGGGGTGGCGGGTGGCGGGTGGCGGGTGGCGGGTGGCGGGTGGCGGGTGGCGGGTGGCGGACGGATACGCCCGCAGCACGCCGCCGCCGAACGAATCGGGGCCGGGGGCAGAGCCTCGGCCACGACGCGGAGCGGCCCGAAACGATCGGGCCGACCCCTGGTCCGGCAGCGGCGCGGGCGACCGCCGCAGCGTTGCGGACGACCCATCGCGTCACGGCCGCCGCCTCAAGGCGCACACTATATCTGTGGTTCTGGTCGCCTTCAAGACACTAGGGGTAGTGTCTGCCTCCGCACTTGCCCGAAGTTGCCCGTGCTTGCCCCGGAGTCGCGGCACGTGCGGCCCCGCGGCCTCGAGCGGCGCTGCCGCCGCCGCTTCAGCCCGTGGCGCGCGGCAGCGACGGCCGCCGCCGGCGCAACAGCCGGCGCAGCCGCGGCCAGTCGAAGCCGGGGCCGGGATCGGCCTTGCGGCCGGGGGCGACATCCTCGTGGCCCACCGCCTCGGCGATCGGCCAGCGGAGCGCCAGCGCGCGCAGCAGCCGCGCCAGCACGCGGTACTGCTCGTCGTCGAAGGCATGGCCTTCGAGGCCCTCGAGCTCGATGCCGATCGAGTAGTGGTTGCAGTCGTCGCGGCCGCGCCAGTGCGATCGGCCCGCGTGCCAGGCGCGCCGGTCGCAGGACACGAACTGCAGCACGCGGCCGTCGCGGCGCACGAAGAAGTGGGCCGACACCCGCAGCCCGCGCAGTTGCGCGTAGTACGGGTGCGCATCGCAGTCGAGCCGGTTGGTGAACAACTGCTCGACCGCATCGCCGCCGTACTCGCCCGGCGGCAGGCTGATCGAGTGCAGCACCACCAGCGTCACCGCCTCGCCTGCGGGGCGCTCGTCGAAGTTCGGCGACGGCCGCGCTTCGGCGCCCGACCACCAGCCCTCGCGCCAGGCGCGCCGGCGCGCGGCGGACGAAGGGCCGCGCACGGGTTCCTCGACGCCGTCGTCGGGCAGGCTCGGCGACACGCCGTGGGGCACCCGCAGCGGCACGGGCGACGGCGCGGCGCGCACCTGGGGCTGACCGGGCGAATGCCCGGCGCGTACCGGGGATCGGCCGGGCAGATGCCCGGCGCGTACCGGGGATCCGCCGGGCAGATGCCCGGCCTTGGAGCCGCGCTCAGCCTTGTTCGCCACGCTCGCCGGGCGCATCGGCGCCCGCCAGCACGCCCAGCCGCGCCATGCGGTAGCGCATCTGGCGCAGCGACAGCCCCAGGCTCGCGCCGGCCGCGGTGCGGTTGTAGCGGTGCCGCGCCAGCGCACGCTCGAGGATGTCGCGCTCGACCGCATCCAGGTGCGCCTGCAGGTCGGCAGGCAGCGGCGCCGGGTCCTTCGGCGGCGGCGCCGGCTGCGGCACGGATGGCGACAGGGTCGGCGCCGGCGTGGGCAACTCGTCGAGCGCCGGCGCCAGCGGCTCGGCCAGCGCGGCTTCGTCCAGGCCGAGGTCGTCGCGCTCGATCGACTCGCCGCCCGACAGCGCGAGCGCGCGCTGCAGCAGGTTCTCGAGCTCGCGCACGTTGCCGGGGAAGGCGTAGCCCGCGAGCAGCTGCAGCGCATCGTCGCCGATCGTGGGCACCGGCTCGACGCCGGCCTCCGCAGCCAGCCGGCGCAGCACCGCCGCGCAGATCGCCGGCAGGTCGGCCAGGCGCTCGCGCAGCGCCGGCAGCCGGATGCCGATCACGTGCAGCCGGTAGTACAGGTCCTGGCGGAAGCGGCCGGCCTGCACCTCGTCGCCCAGGTCGCGGTGGGTGGCGCTGACGATGCGCACGTCGGTCGGCGTCTCGGCGGTCGCGCCCAGCGGCCGCACCGCGCGCTCCTGGATCACGCGCAGCAGCTTGCTCTGCATCGCCAGCGGCAGGTCGCCGATCTCGTCGAGGAACAGCGTGCCGCCCTGCGCCGCGCGCAAGAAGCCGTCGCGGTCTTCGGCGGCGCCGGTGAACGCGCCCTTGCGTACGCCGAAGAACTCGGCCTCGAGCAGCGTCTCGGGGATCGCGCCGCAGTTGACGGCGACGAAGGGCCCGGCGGCGCGCGGCGAGACTTCGTGGATCGCGCGCGCGACCAGCTCCTTGCCGGTGCCCGACTCGCCGCTCACCAGCACCGGCGCCATGCTGCGCGCCACCTTCGCGACCAGCGCGCGCACCTGCTGCATCGCCGCGCTGTCGCCGGCCAGCCGCTGCAGCGCCGGCAGCGGCGCGGGCGGGTCGTCGCGGCGCCGGCGCGGCGTGGGCGGCGGCGCGGCCGGCGGCTCGCGGCCGACCGCGGCGGCGACGACGGCGCGGAACTGGCGCAGGTCAACCGGCTTGGTCAGGTAGTCGTAGGCGCCGCATTTCAGTGCCTCGACCGCGCCCTGCGCCGAGCCGTAGGCGGTGATCACGATCACCTTCTCGCCGCGGCCGGCCGCCTCCATGCGCCGCAGCAGGTCCAGCCCGGTGCCGTCGGGCAGGCGCAGGTCGGTGATCACCGCGTCGAAGGCGCGCGCCTGCAGCGCGTCCCAGGCCTCGGCCACGGTGCCGGCGGTCTCGACTTCGCAGCCTTCGCGCACCAGCGTCAGCTCGTACAGCGTGCACAGGTCCGGCTCGTCGTCGACGACCAGCAGGCTCGGGGCGGCAGGCGGGCTCAAGTGGCGGCGGGGGCGGCGGGGGCGGCTGGCTGCACGGCCGGGGTGTCGCGCAGCATCACCACCAGGAAGAGTTTGCGCTGCCCGTCGGCGCGCAGCCGGTATTCGATGCCGGCGCCGTAGCGTTCGCACAGCTCGCGGCAAATATACAGGCCGAGCCCGGTGCCGCGGCTGCGCGTCGAGAAGAAGGGCTCGAACATGTAGGCCTCGACCTCGGGCGCGATCGGCGCGCCGTCGCTGTCGACCAGCAGCAGCGCGGTGGCCTCGTCGCGCAGCGCCAGGCGCACGCCGATCGCGCCGGGCGCGCCGGTGGCGTGGCGCAGCGCGTTGTCGAGCAGGTTCACGAGCACGCGGCGCAGGTGCTCGGCGTCGAAGCGCACCATCAGCGGTTGGCGCGGCAGGTCCAGCCGCAGCCGGCCGCCGATCTCGATGCCGGCGGTGCGCGCCCATTCGTCGGCCGCGGCGGCCACCACCGCAGCGGCATCCACCGCCGCGGGCGCCGCCGCCGTCGCCGAGGGCGCGGCCTCGAGCACGTCGTCGACGATGCGCCGCAGCCGCTGCACGTTGTCGGCGACGATCCGCGCCAGCCGCGCCTGCGGCTCGGGCAGCGGGTCTTCGAGCAGCAGCGCATTGGCCTGCGCGATCGCCGCCAGCGGGTTGCGGATCTCGTGCGCGATGCCGGCCGACACCCGGCCCATCGCCGCCAGCTTCTCCTGGCGGATGCGCGCGCGCACGGTGCGCACGTCTTCGAGCAGCAACACGCAGTACTCCTCGCCCGCGGGCCAGCCGCGCGCGCCCTTGCGCCGCGTGAAGCGCACGCGCATGCGCAAGGTGCGGGTGTCGCCCGCACCGACATGCAGCGTCACCTCTTCGCCGGCCGCGGGCCAGCGCCCCTCGGCCAGCGCGCGCCTGACCGCCTGCGCCAGTGCCGCCCACTCGGTGCGCCCTTGCAGCTGGAAGTTGGGCTGCAGGCCGGTGCCGGGCACCGCGAGCAGGCTGCGCGCCGCCGGGTTGCTGGTGCGCACGCGCAGTTCGCGGTCGACCACCAGCACGCCGTCGGCCATCTCTTCGATCACCAGCCGGTTCAGCCGTGCCTGGCGGCGTGCCAGCTCGAGGCTGCCGCGGGCGCTGCGTTCCTCGCGCGCCAGCCGCGCGGCCAGCTCCGCCGCCACCAGCGCGATCGCGAAGAAGCCGATGCCCGCCAGCCCCGCCTGCGTGATCGGCACGGCGCCGGTGCTGCCGGCGCGGTCGGCGTACCAGGCCGTCAGCAGCAGCAGCAGCGACACGGCGGCGGCCGTGCCCAGCGCGACCAGGCGCGAACTCAGCACGCCGGCCATCAGCACCGGCAGCACCAGCAGCGCAGCCACGTTGATGCCGGCGCCCGACGCCAGCAGGTGCAGCGCGCCGAACACCAGCAGGTCCACGCCGATGGTGCCCAGCCACAGGCGCCGCCGTTGCGCAGCGCCGCCGCGGGCGAGCATCGGCGCCGCCGCGCCCGCAGGCGGCAGCAGCCACCACAGCACCGACTGCAGCGAGTAGCCCAGGCACACCGCCAGCACGGCGAACGGCGGCCGCACGTCGGCCAGCCCCGCCAGCCCGATGCCGGCGGCGAGCGCCACGCCGATCGCCGCGCGCGCGGCCGCATAGGTGCGGTAGATGCGGGCCAGCGCCGACGGGCCGCCGCTGGATTCGGGCGCGCCTTCGGCCTCGGACGCGGCTGCGGGCTCGGGGGCCGCCCAGTCGGCGTGGAGGATCGAGTCGCCCAGCACGGATGCAGGAGGGGACGAATCCGGGCGATCCGCGGCAGCGGCATCGGCTGCACCCGGCGGCGCGTTGCCGGCGCGCGCTGCGAAGCCTGCGATGCGGTCGGCCGGATTCATGCCCCGCCCCCCTCGAACGAGGGGGCCGCCGCATGAACGCGGGCATCGATCGCCGATCGCCGCGTGTTCGCCGGACCCGAGCCGCTCATCATTCGGTATTCTGACGGCCTTCCCGCGATCGGCAGCCGCCTGCATGCGCATCCTCGCCTGCTTCTTCTTGTGCGTCGGCATCGGCGCCGGCGCCGCGGCATGGGCCGACACGCCCGACCTGCCGGCCGATCCGGCCGCGGCAGGCGCCGCCGTGCTGGACAGCGCGGCGGTGGCCGACATCCTGCGCGAGGCCGGCGAAGGCGCCGCGCTGAGCGAGGGCGCCGCCTCGGCACCCGCCGCGCCGGCACCCGCAGCATCGGCGCCGGCCCGGCCGACGACGCCGCCGGCCCGGCCGGCCGCCCAGCCCGCAGCCGCTGCCGACGACCCCTTCGGCCTGCGGCCGCGCGTGAAGGAAGCCTGGGACTGGGTGAAGGAATCGGTGCCCTGGCTCGACACCCCCGCCGAGGCCGAGCCCGAACGCCGGCCCGCGCCGAGGGCGCATCCGGGCTGGGACGCACCGGGGCTGCACGACCCGCTCGATCAGCGCTCCGCCGGCTCCACCGGTGCCGCCGGCTGGGGCGGCGGCCACACCGGCGCAGCCCAGGCGCTGCCGAACACGTTGCCCGATGGGCTGCAGGCCCGATCCGCCGCCACGCCGGTGGACTCGCTGTTCGAGTCGATTCGCGAAGCCGTCGCGACGGTTCGCGAAGCGGTCACGCACCCGATGAGCTGGCTGATCGCCGCGCTCGTGGCGGCCGGCGCCTTCGCGATCAAGCGCTTCGATCGTCGGCCGAAGTGAGCGCGGCCGCGCGCCGCTGCGCGTCGGCACCGGCCGGCAGCCCGGCGGCCACGAAATGCGGGTTCTCGAAGCCCGGCTTGCCGTAGGCCAGCGCCCGGCCCTGCAGGTCGCACACCGATCCGCCGGCGGCCGCGAGCACCGCGTGGCCGGCGGCGATGTCCCACTCCATCGTGCGGCCCAGCCGCGGATACAGGTCGGCCTGGCCCGCCGCCACCAGGCACAGCTTCAGCGACGAGCCGGCACTCACCGTCGCCGCGACCCGGCGCCCGGCCAGGAAGGCCTGCAGCGCCGCCGCGTCGCCGTGCGAGCGGCTGGCCACCACGGTGATGCCTTGCGCCGGCGCAGCCCGGCAGCGGATCGGCCTGCGCCCGGCCTCGTCCTCCACCCAGGCGCCGGCCGCCGTGTCGCCGGCGTACAGCCGGCCCAGCGCCGGCGCGTAGACCACGCCCAGCCGCGGTGCACCGTCCTGCACCAGCGCGATGTTCACGGTGAACTCGCCGTTGCGCGCGATGAATTCCTTGGTGCCGTCGAGCGGGTCGACCAGCCAGAACTCGCGCCCGACCTGCGGCACGTCGCCGCGCGCGGCCGCCTCCTCGGCCACCACCGGCACGCCGGGCGCGAGCGCCTGCAGCGCCGGCACGATCACGCGTTCGGCGCGCTCGTCGGCCTCAGTCACGGGCGAGCAGTCGGCCTTGCCGCGCACCTCGAAGGGCTGCGCATACACCTCGAGCACGACCTGCCCGGCCGCACGCGCGATCCGCGCCATTGCGTCGAGCCAATGCGGATGCCGTTCGGTCAAGGTCGTCCTCCATGCGCCGCGCGCGCCCGGCGCCGCTGCGGCATTCGTTACGGATTGCGGCATTGCGGGCGGCTGCCCTGCCTCGGGCCCCGGGCGCCGTGGCCGAGAATGCCGATTCTGCCGAAGCACCCGGCCCCGACGGAGCCGCGAAGTGCGCAGGATTCGCCGCATTCGACCTTGCCCCGATGAGCGCCACCCCAGACGACCCGCATCCCCTGACCCACCTGCAGCGCCTCGAGGCCGAGAGCATCCACATCATCCGCGAAGTGGTCGCCGAGTGCGAACGGCCGGTGATGCTGTATTCGATCGGCAAGGATTCGGCGACGATGCTGCACCTGGCGCGCAAGGCCTTCCATCCGGCGCCGCCGCCGTTCGCGCTGCTGCACGTCGACACCACCTGGAAGTTCCGCGACATGTACGCGCTGCGCGACCGCATGGCGCGCGAATCGGGCATGGAGCTGCTGGTGTGGCGCAACCCCGAGGCGCTGGCGCAGGGCATCAACCCCTTCGACCACGGCTCGCAGATCCACACCGACCTGTGGAAGACGCAGGGCCTGAAGCAGGCGCTCGACCACTACGGCTTCGACGCCGCCTTCGGCGGCGCGCGCCGCGACGAGGAGAAGAGCCGCGCGAAGGAGCGCATCTTCAGCTTCCGCTCGGCCGCGCACCGCTGGGACCCGAAGAACCAGCGCCCCGAGCTGTGGAACCTGTACAACGCGCGCAAGCATGCGGGCGAATCGATCCGCGTGTTCCCGATCTCCAACTGGACCGAGCTCGACGTCTGGCAGTACATCCACCTGCACGACATCCCGATCGTGCCGCTGTACTACGCGAAGGAGCGGCCCGTCGTGGAGCGCGGCGGCACGCTGCTGATGGTCGACGACGAGCGCTTCCGCCTGGCGCCCGGCGAGGTGCCGCAGATGCGCAAGGTGCGCTTCCGCACGCTCGGCTGCTACCCGCTGTCGGGCGCGATCGAGAGCGAGGCCGACACCCTGCCGGCGATCATCCAGGAGATGCTGCTGGCGCGCACCAGCGAGCGCCAGGGCCGCATGATCGACCACGACCAAGCCGCGTCGATGGAGAAGAAGAAGCAGGAGGGGTACTTCTGATGGCGCACGTGTCCGACCTGATCGCGGCCGACATCGGCGCCTACCTGCGCCAGCACGAGCACAAGAGCCTGCTGCGCTTCATCACCTGCGGCAGCGTCGACGACGGCAAGAGCACGCTGATCGGCCGGCTGCTGTACGAGGCCAAGATGCTGTTCGAGGACCAGCTCGCCGCGGTCGAGGCCGACAGCCGCAAGTGGGGCACCCAGGGCGCCGCCATCGACTTCGCGCTGCTGGTGGACGGGCTGGCCGCCGAGCGCGAACAGGGCATCACGATCGACGTCGCCTACCGCTACTTCAGCACCGACCGGCGCAAGTTCATCGTCGCCGACACGCCCGGGCACGAGCAGTACACGCGCAACATGATCACCGGCGCCTCCACCGCCGACGCCGCCGTGATCCTGGTCGATGCACGCAAGGGCGTGCTCACGCAGACGCGCCGCCACAGCCACCTGGTCGGGCTGATCGGCATCCGCAAGGTGGTGCTCGCGGTCAACAAGATGGACCTGGTCGGCTACGACGCCGACCTGTTCGACCGCATCACCGGCGAGTACCTCGAGTTCGCCCGGCGCATCGGGCTGGGCGAGGTCACCGCGATCCCGCTGTCGGCGCTGGCCGGCGACAACATGCTCGCGCCGAGCGCGCACACGCCCTGGTACCGCGGCCCCACGCTGATGGGCTGGCTCGAGACGGTCGAGAAGGACGATTCGCGCCAGCAGCAAGGGCCGCTGCGCCTGCCGGTGCAGTGGGTCAACCGCCCCGACCACAGCTTCCGCGGCTTCGCCGGCAGCATCGCCGGCGGCAGCGTGCGCCCGGGCGACCGCGTGCGCGTGCTGCCCTCGGGGCGCCAGACGCAGGTGGCGCGCGTGATCGGCCCCGACGGCGACCTGCCCCGGGCGGTGGCCGGCCAGTCGGTCACGCTGACGCTGGCCGACGAGGTCGACGTGTCGCGCGGCGACCTGCTCAGCAGCGCCGACAGCCCGCCCGAAGTGGCCGACCAGTTCGAGGCGACCGTGGTGTGGATGGCCGACGAGCCGATGTACCCGGGCCGGCCCTACCTGCTGAAGATCGGCACGCGCACGGTGAACGCCACCGTCACCGAGCCCAAGTACCGCGTCAACGTGAACACGCTCGAGCACCTGGCGGCCAAGCAGCTCGAGCTCAACGAGATCGGCGTGGTCAACCTGTCGCTCGACCGGCCGGTGGCCTTCGACGCCTACCGCGACAACCGCGACACCGGCGGCTTCATCCTGATCGACCGGATGAGCAACGCCACCGTCGGCGCGGGCATGCTGCACTTCGCGCTGCGCCGCGCGCACAACATCCACCTGCAGCACGTCGATGTGGACAAGGCGGCGCGCGCCGAGCTCAAGGGCCAGCGCCCCTGCGTGCTGTGGTTCACCGGGCTGTCGGGCGCGGGCAAGAGCGCGATCGCCAACCTGGTCGAGAAGCGGCTGCTGGCGATGGGCCGCCACACCTACCTGCTCGACGGCGACAACGTGCGCCACGGGCTGAACCGCGACCTCGGCTTCACCGAGGCCGACCGCGTCGAGAACATCCGCCGCATCGCCGAAGTGGCGCGGCTGATGGTCGATGCCGGGCTGATCGTGCTGACCGCGTTCATCTCGCCGTTCCGCGCCGAGCGCCGGATGGCGCGCGCACGCGTGGGCGACGGCGAGTTCATCGAGGTCCACGTCGACACGCCGCTCGAAGTGGCCGAGGCGCGCGACGTGAAGGGCCTGTACAAGAAGGCGCGGCGCGGCGAGCTGCAGAACTTCACCGGCATCGATTCGCCCTACGAGCCGCCGGAGCAGCCCGAGATGCGCATCGACACCACCGCGCTCACGGCCGACGAAGCCGCCGAGCAGGTGATCCAGCGGCTGCGCCGGGCCGGCATCGTGCACTGAGCGCGCTGCCGCCGCACCGCACCGCACCGCACTGCACTGCCGCCGCCGATCGCACGATGGACCCGATGTACGCCGCAGCCGGCTTCGGCGTCGGCCTGATGGTCGGGCTCACCGGCGTGGGCGGCGGCGCGCTGATGACGCCGCTGCTGGTGCTGGCCTTCGGCCAGGCGCCGGCGGTGGCGGTGGGCACCGACCTGTGGTTCGCGGCGATCACCAAGATCGCCGGCGGCAGCCTGCACCACGGCCGCGGCAACGTCGACGCCCAGGTGCTGCGCCGGCTGTGCCTGGGCAGCCTGCCGGCCGCCGTGCTGACGCTCGCGTGGCTGCACCTGAGCGGCGCGCACCAGGTCAGGAACGGGCTGATCCTGAACGCGCTGGGCGCGATGATCGTCGTCACTGCGCTGGCGATGCTGTTGCGCAAGCAGGTGCAGGCGATCGGCCGGGGCTTGCGGATCAATGCCGCCGAGCGCTTCAAGCAGTGGCAGCCGGCGCTGACGGTGCTGGCCGGCGCGACCCTGGGCGTGCTGGTCACGCTGACCTCGGTGGGCGCGGGCGCGCTCGGCGCGGTGATGCTGTCGTACCTGTACCCGCTGCGGATGACGCCGCGCCGGCTGGTCGCGACCGACCTGGTGCACGCGATCCCGCTGACCATCGTCGCCGGCAGCGGCCACCTGCTGATGGGCAACGTCGACGGCGGCCTGCTGCTGACGCTGCTGCTGGGCTCGATCCCGGGCGTGCTGCTGGGCGCGCACTTCAGCGACCGCGCGCCCGAAGGCATCATCCGGCCTGCGATCGGCGTGGTGCTGGTGGCGGTGGGGG
>JAFEFZ010000060.1 GCA_018240325.1 Pseudomonadota bacterium | reverse complement strand
AGCTGATCCATGCGCAGCAGTTCCCCTGCAGAAAACAAGTGGTCGCGCAAGACCGTGCGAGACGCCGTGTCCAACGGTGCCATCTTGGTTTCGCCGCCTTCCGACACCACAGAGAGAATCGAGTCCGCGTCGATGCTGGGGTCGTCCAGCAAGTCAGGGCTGTGACTGGTGACCAACACCTGCGTATGTGCCGCAGCCTGAACCAGCACCTCGCGCAGTGCGGCGCTCGCAGCTGGGTGCAGCGCGGTTTCAGGTTCTTCGATGCCGATCAATGTAGGTGAGTAGTCCACATTGCTCTGCAGTAAGGCAGTGATCACGCCCAACGCGCGCAATGTGCCATCGGACATGTTTTGCGCCAAGAAACGCCATGGGTATTTGGCGCCCGCCACGTCCTGACGAAACTCTAGGGTCTCCATCGGACCGATCGCCTTGCGCTCCAAGCCCTGTACCGTCGGCACGACCGAAACGAGGTATTCGCGAATCGCCGTCAGCCGATCCGGAGCCACGCGCTTGAGATGGCTGATGACGCTGGCGATGTTCTCGCCTACCGGCTTGAGCAAGCGCCCGTCTTGCGGCTTCTGAAGCTCGCGCATCATCTTGGGATTCAGGTTGTAGAAGCCCATGGCCGTCAAGGCATCGAAGACGGGCCTGAATGCCGTGAAGCCCGACGCGGCCACCAGGGCGAGCCGGTCGCTCGTCACTGAAGGAAACGTTGCTTCGCTGGTGTCGCGAACCTGGCCTTTGACAATCCGGAAGAACGGCCCCTTCCCGATGCCCGTGATGACGCAGTCTTCGTTTTGCACCTCATAGCCGCCGCTGGCCAAGGCTCCGATACTGAACGCATACCAACCCTCGCGGCCATCTCGCAGGCGGAATTCGAGACGGATGCCGATGTGGTTGGGGTGGCCGCTCGAGCGCCTGCGCACCTCATCCAGCCCGCCTCGCTCGCTGAGCGCGTTGTCCAGAGAACCTGCCAGCGAGTCGCGAACGAAGTGCAATGCGTCGAGAAAGTTGCTCTTTCCCGCACCGTTCTGCCCAACCAAATACGTGAGCGGCTGCAAGCGGATATCGCACTTGGCAATGCTCTTGTAGCTGCGAAGCACCACGCGTCGGATAAAGGCGGAATCTGTCATGAAAACCTCACAGGCCGAAACTGCTCATGCGCCCCTCGAAATCGCACCCGGCGATCGCCTTGGCCTTTGACCCACGAACTGCTGCACGCGCCGTCTCCGGCAGCTCGCTCTCTAATCCCGGATTGTGGGTGAGTTCGCGTCGGCCCAAATATTCGTGCGGCCCCCGCATTGACGCGGCTGGACCCGCTGTTGCAGCCGGCTCAGCCCCGCCGCAGCACCGGCGCCAGCGCGACACCGGTGTGGGTGCCGGCCGCCACCACCCGCTCGGGCGGCCCGGCCGCCACCACGCGGCCACCGTCGCCGCCGCCTTCGGGGCCCAGATCGATGACCCAGTCGGCTTCGGCGATCACGTCCAGGTCGTGTTCGATCACGACCACGCTGTGGCCGCCGTCGACCAGCCGGTGCAGCACGCGGATCAGCTTCTCCACGTCGGCCATGTGCAGCCCCACCGTCGGCTCGTCGAGCACGTACAGCGTGTGCGGCACCTTCTGGCCGCGGCGCGTGACGTCGTCGCGCACCTTGCTCAGCTCGGTCACCAGCTTGATGCGCTGCGCCTCGCCGCCGCTCAGCGTCGGCGACGGCTGGCCCAGCGTCAGGTAGCCCAGCCCCACGTCGCGCAGCAGTGCCAGCGGGTGCGCGATCGCCGGCATCGACGCGAAGAATTCCACCGCCTCGTCGACCTCCATCGCGAGCACGTCGCCGATGCTGCGGCCGCGCCAGCTCACCGCCAGCGTCTCGGCGTTGAAGCGCCGGCCGCGGCAGGCTTCGCACGGCACCTTCACGTCGGGCAGGAAGTTCATCTCGATCGTGCGCAGGCCCTGCCCTTCACAGCTGCGGCAGCGCCCTGTGCCGGTGTTGAACGAGAAGCGTGCCGCGGTCCAGCCGCGGGCCCTGGCCTCGAGCGTCTCGGCGAACAGGCGCCGCACCGCGTCCCAGAAGCCGATGTAGGTGGCCGGGCAGGAGCGCGGCGTCTTGCCGATCGGCGTCTGGTCGACTTCGAGCACGCGGTCGATCGCCTGCCAGCCGTCGATCCGGGCCACGCCGCGCCAGTCGGGCTGCGCGCCGCGGCTGTTGACGAACAGCAGGTTGGCCAGCAGCACGTCGCGCGCCAGCGTGCTCTTGCCCGAGCCGCTGACGCCCGTGACCGCCACCAGCCGCTGCAGCGGGATCGCCGCATCGACGCGCTGCAGGTTGTGCAGCGCGGCGCCCTGGATCGACAGCGCCGGCGCATCGGCGGCCACGCTCCGGCGCGGCTGCAACGGGTGGCGCAGCGGCGCGGCCAGCAGCCGCCCGGTGACCGATGCCGGCGCGGCCGCGAGGTCGGCCGCCGTGCCTTGCGCGACCAGCGCGCCGCCGCGCCTGCCGGCACCGGGGCCGATGTCGATCAGGTGCTCGGCATGGCGGATCGTGTCCTCGTCGTGCTCGACCACGACCAGCGTGTTGCCCTTGTCGCTGAGGCTGCGCAGCGCGCCCAGCAGCACGCGGTTGTCGCGCGGATGCAGGCCGATCGTGGGCTCGTCGAGCACGTAGCACACGCCCTGCAGGTTGCTGCCCAGCTGCGCCGCCAGCCGGATGCGCTGCGCCTCGCCGCCGGACAGCGTCGGCGCCGCGCGGTCGAGCGTCAGGTAGCCCAGGCCCACCTGCTCGAGGAAGCGCAGGCGCGCGGCGATCTCGGCGATCACGTCGCGGCCGATGCCCGCTTCGCGCGCGCTCAGGTGCCCGTCGCGCAGCAGGCCCTCGATCCACGCGCGCGCCGCCGCCACCGGCCAGGCCGCGACTTCGCCGATCGGCCGGCCGTCGAAGTTGACCGCGCGCGCCATCGGGTTCAGGCGCGTGCCCGCGCACTCCGGGCAGGGCTGGTCGGCCAGGCCTTCGACCTCGATCTCGTCGCCGGTGAAACGCTGCTCGCGGCCCTGATCGTCGGCGGCGCGCACCGAGTCGTCGAAGGCGCGGCGCTGCTCGCGCGACAGCGCCAGCCCGGTGCCGACGCAGGCCGGGCACCAGCCGTGCCGGCTGTTGTACGAGAACAGCCGCGGGTCCAGCTCCGGGTAGCTGGTGCCGCAAGTCGGGCAGGCGCGCTTGGTCGAGAACACCTGGAGCGTGCCGATCGCGGCGGTCGGCTGGCCGGCCTCCAGCGCCTCGGCCAGCCCGGTCAGCGGATGCAGCAGGTGGATCACGCCGCGGCCCAGCTCGAGCGCCTGCGCCAGGGCGGCGCGCAGTTCGGCTTCGCGCTCCGGGGCCACCACCAGGTCGGCCACCGGCAGCTCGAGCGTGTGCTCCTTGAAGCGGTCGAGCCGCGGCCACGGGTCGAGCGGCAGGAACTCGCCGTCGACGCGCAGATGCGTGTGGCCGCGCGCCTTGGCCCACTTGGCCAGGTCGGTGTAGATACCCTTGCGGTTGACGATCAGCGGCGCCAGCAGCCCGACGTGCTCGCCGCGGTGGCGGCGCAGCAGTTGTGCGGCGATGCTCTCGGCGCTCTGCGGCCGCACCGGCGTGCCGTCCTTCACGCAGTGCTGCAGCCCGAGCTTGACCCACAGCAGCCGCAGGAAGTGCCAGACCTCGGTCACGGTGGCGACCGTGCTCTTGCGTCCGCCGCGGCTCAGCCGCTGCTCGATCGCCACCGTCGGCGGGATGCCGTAGACCGCATCCACGTCGGGCCGGCCGGCCGGCTGCACGATGCTGCGCGCATACGCGTTCAGGCTCTCGAGGTAGCGGCGCTGGCCTTCGTTGAACAAGATGTCGAAGGCCAGCGTGCTCTTGCCCGAGCCGGAGACGCCGGTGATCACGTTGAACGCGCCGCGCGGGATGTCGACGCTCAGGTTCTTCAGGTTGTGCTCGTGCGCGTTGACGATGCGGATGACGTCATCGGCCGCGCCGCTTGCCGCGGGCGCGCGCAGCGCCCGCTGCAGCGGCCGGCCTTCGTCGGCCAGGCTTCGCGCCCGCGGCTCCTGGGCGTTCGTGGCATTGGACAAGCCGAGCGCGAGCTCGTACTCGCGCAGCGCCGTCCCGGTGTACGACGTCGGGTGCGCCTTCAGGTCTTCGGGCGTGCCGCAGGCCACCAGTTCGCCGCCGGCATCGCCGCCGTCGGGGCCGAGGTCGATGATCCAGTCGGCCGAACGCACCACGTCGAGGTTGTGCTCGATCACCACCAGCGAGTGGCCGGCGTCGAGCAGCCGGGCGAAGGCGCGCATCAGCTTGGCGATGTCGTCGAAGTGCAGCCCGGTGGTCGGCTCGTCGAACAGGAACAGCTTGCCCTTCCTCGCAATTGCCTGGCGCGGCCCCGCCGCGGCATCGGCCAGGAAGCCGGCCAGCTTCAGCCGCTGCGCCTCGCCGCCCGACAGCGTGGGCACCGGCTGGCCGAGGCGCACGTAGTCCAGCCCCACGTCCACCAGCGGCGCCAGCCGCGCGATCACCTCGCGGTCCTCGCGGAACAGTTGCGCGGCCTCGTTGACGGTGAGCTCGAGCACGTCGGCCACCGACAGCCGGCGCGGGCCGCGCACCAGCCGGACCTCGAGCACCTCGGGGCGGAAGCGCTTGCCGTCGCAGTCCGGGCAGCGCAGGTACACGTCGCTGAGGAACTGCATCTCCACGTGCTCGAAGCCCGATCCGCCGCAGGTCGGGCAGCGCCCGTCGCCGGCGTTGAAGCTGAACATGCCGGCGCCCCAGCTGCGCTCGCGCGCCAGCGGCGCATCGGCCAGCAGCTTGCGGATCTCGTCCCAGGCGCCGACATAGCTCGCCGGGTTGGAGCGCGCCGTCTTGCCGATCGGGCTCTGGTCGACGAACACCGCATCGGCGAGCCGCTCGGCGCCGAGCAGCGCATCGTGCGCGCCCGGCGCCTCGGTCGCCTTGCCGAAGTGGCGCGCCAGCGCCGGGTACAGCAGGTCCTGCACCAGCGTGCTCTTGCCCGATCCGGAGACGCCGGTCACCACCACCAGCCGCTGCAGCGGCAGGCTGACCGACAGGTTCTTCAGGTTGTGCTCGCGCGCGCCTTCGAGCAGCAGCTTCGGCGTGCCTTCGTGCACCGGCCTGCGCAGCCCGATGCCGACCTGGCGGCGCGCGCCCAGGTAGGCGCCGGTGAGCGTGTCGGCGGCGCGCGCCGCCTCGGGCAGGCCGTCGAACACGATCTGCCCGCCGCGCTCGCCCGGCCCCGGCCCCATGTCGATCAGCCGGTCGGCGGCGAGCATCACCGCCGGATCGTGCTCGACCACGACCAGCGTGTTGCCGGCGTCGCGCAGCCGCTGCATCGCCTCGACGATGCGGCCCATGTCGCGCGGGTGCAGGCCGATGCTGGGCTCGTCGAGCACGAACATGGTGTTCACCAGGCTGGTGCCGAGCGCGGTGGTCAGGTTGATGCGCTGCACCTCGCCGCCGCTCAAGGTGCGGCTCTGCCGGTCGAGCGTCAGGTAGCCCAGGCCGACGTCGCACAGGTAGCGCAAGCGCGTGCCGATCTCGCCGAGCAGCAGCCGCAGCGCCTCGTCGCCGCCGCCGTCCAGGCTGTCGAAGAAGCGGCGCACGCGCTCGATCGGCAGCAGCATCAGGTCGTGCAGGCTCAGCCCCGGCAGCGCCTCGAGCTGCGCGCGGCTCCAGCCCACGCCGACCGGCAGGTTGCGCCGCGCCGGATCGAGCACCGCATCGGCCTGCGCCTTCGAGCCCACCCGCCACAGCAGCGCCTCGAGCTTCAGGCGCGCGCCGCCGCAGGCGTTGCACGGCGTGTAGCTGCGGTACTTCGACAGCAGCACGCGGATGTGCATCTTGTAGGCCTTGCTCTCCAGGTAGCCGAAGAAGCGGTGGATGCCGTACCACTGCCGCTGCCAGTTGCCCTTCCAGTCGGGGCTGCCGTCCAGCACCCAGGCGCGCTGCGCGTCGGTGAGCTGGCTCCACGGCGTGTCGCGCGGGATGCCGGCGTCGCCGGCGTGGCGCATCAGGTCGTCGAAGATCTCGGCCCAGGCCGGCGTCATGATCGGCTTGACGGCGCCGTTGCGCAGCGTCTTGCGCGCATCGGGGATCACCAGGCCCAGGTCGACGCCGATCACGCGGCCGAAGCCGCGGCAGGTGTCGCAGGCGCCGAAGGCCGAGTTGAAGCTGAACAGCGCCGGCTGCGGATCGGCATAGCGCAGATCGCTCTCGGGGCAGTGCAGCCCCGTGGACCAGCGCCACGGATCGGGCTCGGCGCCTTCGCCTTCCTTCAGCCGGTAGGCGCCGAAGCGCCCGCCGCCGCGCTCGAGCGCCAGCTCGATCGCCTCCATCACCCGCGCCCGCTCGGCGCCGCCCATGCGCAGGCGGTCGGCCACCACGTCGAGCAGCTTGCGCCCGCCGGCCTCGCGCTCGGCCTGCACGCGCGCGAAGCCGCTGGCCGACAGCCACTGCGCGACTTCGGCGGCGCTGGTGTTCGCCGGCAGCTCGACCGGGAAGGTCAGCACCAGCCGCGGGTCGCCGGCGGCCGCGGCCCGCTGGCGCAGGTCGTCGAAGATCGTCTGCGGCGTGTCGTGGCGCACCGCCAGCGCGGTCTGCCGGTCGAACAGCCGTGCGGCGCGCGGGAACAGCAGCTTCAGGTGGTCGTTCAGCTCGGTCATCGTGCCGACCGTGCTGCGGCTGGTGCGCACCGGGTTGGTCTGGTCGATCGCGATCGCCGGCGGCACGCCGTCCACATGATCGACCGCCGGCCGGTCCATGCGCTCGAGGAACTGGCGCGCATACGCGCTGAAGGTCTCGACGTAGCGCCGCTGCCCTTCGGCGTACAGCGTGTCGAACACCAGGCTCGACTTGCCCGACCCGCTGGGGCCCGTGACCACCGTCATCTCGCCGGTGCGGATGTCGAGGTCGAGGTTCTTCAGGTTGTTCTGGCGGGCGCCGCGGATGCGGATGAGGCCGGTGGGCATGGCGTGGGGCAGGCCCGGACGACGGGCGGAACCGGTCATTCTAGGCAGCGCACCCCGCCCGCCGCCGGCTGCGGCTGCTGCCGCGCGGCGGCCCGCCCGGGCCTCGGCTGCTGCCGGGATCCAGCCCTCAGCCGGCGGCCTCGAGCGCCGCCGCGGCCGGCGCCGGCCGCGGCGGTGCGGCTTCGTTCAGGAAGCGGCCGATCTCGGCCAGCGCCTGCTCGGCTTCGGGCAGCTCGGGGTTGAACAGCTGCCACACGTGGACCATGTGCGCCCAGGTCTGCAGCCGGGCCGGCGAGCCGGCGGCCTGCGCACGGTTCACGTAGCGGCGGCTGTCGTCGTACAGCATTTCCACTTCGCTGGCCTGCAGCAGCACCGGCGGCAGCCGCGACAGGTCGCCGCGCAGCGGCGACACCAGCGGATCGCGCGGATTGATGCGTGTCTGCAGCCAGCCGATCCACAGCAGCACCGCGGTAGGCAGGCGCGCCATCGCCGCGAACAGCGGGCCCAGCATCGGGTCGGTCGGGATGTTGGCGCGCATGCTCGGGCTGGCCAGCGTGGCGTCGGTCAGCGGCGACAGCGCCACCGCGGCGTCGGGCGCGCGCAGCCCGGCGTCGCGCACCCACTGGAGCAGCGACAGCGTCAGGTTGCCGCCGGCCGAATCGCCGGCGACGAACACCGCGTCCGCGGCAGCCGCGCCGTCGGGGCCGTGGTCGAGCAGCCAGCGGTATGCCAGGCGGCAGTCGTCGATGCCGGTGCGCCGCGGGTGCTCGGGCATCAGCCGGTAGTCGACGGCCAGCACCGCGCCGCCGGTCAGCCTGGAGAAGCGCGAGGTCAGCGTGCGGTGGCTCCTGGGGCTGCCCATCACGAAGGCACCGCCATGGATGTACAGCGTGCGCCGGCGCGGGTCGGCACCGGGCGCCAGCACCCATTCGCCGGGCACGCCGCCGCAATCGGCCGGCACGAGTTGCACGCCCAGCTCGCGGCCGTCGAACATCTCGTCCAGGTACTTGCGCAGCACGGCATTGCGCCGGCGCATCGGCACGCCGCGCAGCAACTCGGCGGTCTGGCCCAGCGACGCGATCACCGCGCCGATCTCGGGCCCGGGCGCGTCGCCGAGCGCGAAGCGCTCGCCCACCGGTCGGTCGAATGCCCGCAAGTCGGCTCCGCGCAGGTGGAACACGGCCACCGCCCACACGCCACCGACCACCACCACGATCGCCACGACCAGCTCGAGCACATCCGTTCTCCGCAACAGCCCCGCGGCGCAAGGGCGCCCGGACGGCCGGCCGAGCATAGCGCCGCCGCTGCGGGCGCCCTGCGCGGCCGTTCGGGCAAGATGCGCGCGATGCGCGTGCTGATCGTCGAGGACGACCCGCTGCTCGGCGACGGCCTGGCGGCCGGGCTGCGCGCGCTGGGCTTCTCGGTGGACTGGCT
>JAFEFZ010000005.1 GCA_018240325.1 Pseudomonadota bacterium | reverse complement strand
GCGTACCTGCTGGACGCCGACGGCGTGCCGCTGTGGATCCACGGGCACACGCACGACAGCTTCGACTACCGCGTCCATGCCACCCGCGTCGTGTGCAACCCGCGCGGCTATGCGCGCGGCGGCGTCAACGAGAACGCAGCCTTCGATCCGGACTTCACGATCGAAGTGGGCCAGGCGTCCGGCAAGGCCTAGTGCAGTGTTCCACGCTATGCAGCACATGAAACCGCGCCTTTGCCGCCCTGGCGTCGTTGCAAATCCTCGCGATGCCACTGGGCATCGCTGCGGTTTGCGCCTAGCCAGGACGACAAGTCCATCGGTTTTCTTGAGTGCTGCACAGAGTGGAACACTGCACTAGGCGCCGGCCGCACGCCGCGCGAGCCACGCAGTCGGCATTACCCGCAGCGATGAGCGCGCCGGGCCGCTCCCAAGCACGAATCCCGGAGCACGCCGCGCGCAGGGCAGTCCTATGAACCCGCCGGGCCGCCTCGAGGGCGAAGACCGCGGGGTGCAGCCCGGGGGTGCCCCCGCCAGAGGCTGGCGCGACGCGCTCGGCGACCGGCTGGCGGCGCACCTGCTGGCGCCCAGGCCGCACGGCGAGATGGTGGCGACCGTGGCACCCGATCTGCTCGCGGCCACGCTGCGCCCCGGCGACGTGCTGCTGGTCGAGGGAGAGTCGCGCATCAGCATGGCGATCAAGTTCCTGACGCAGTCGAACTGGTCGCACGCGGCGCTGTTCGTCGGCGAAGGCGGGCCGCACGGCGCCGCTGGCGTCGAGGGCCCCACCCTGATCGAGGCCGACATGCGCGAAGGGGTGCGCGCGGTCCCGCTGGGAGCCTACGTGCACCTGCACACCCGCATCTGCCGGCCGGTCGGGCTGGCCGCGGCCGAGGTGGATCGGCTGATCGGCTATGCGGCCGGCCGGATCGGCCAGCGCTACGACCTGCGCAACCTGTTCGACCTGGCGCGCTACCTGGTGCCGACGCCGCCGGTTTCGGCGCACCGGCGGCGCAGGCTGCTCGCGTTCGGCCACGGCGACCCGACCCGTGCGATCTGCTCGACCCTGATCGCCCAGGCCTTCCAGGCGATCCGCTACCCGATCCTGCCCGAGATCACGGTGCGCGGCAGTGGCGACCTTGCCGGGCAGCACTGGCAGCGCGAGCTGCTGCACATCCGCGACTACAGCCTGTTCGCACCGCGGGACTTCGACATGTCGCCCTACTTCGAGGTGGTCAAGCCGACGCTGCAGCCGGGCTTCGACCCGCACGGCCTCGCGTGGGAAACCGCGGGGGTGCCCGATGCGGACCCGGCCGCGCGCCGGGCGAGCGTGGTGCGCGAGCGCGCGCGGCTGCCCCGCGGCGCTTGAACCCCGGCACCGGGCAGCCGGATCGGGATTTGCGCGGGCGGCCGGCGGCAGCGCTCCCGCGCACGGCGGCCGGCCGCTGCAAAAGATGACAGACTGCGCCGCATGGGAGCCCGATGCAGGACCTGAACGACATGCTGCTGTTCGCGCGCGTGGTCGAGGCGCGCGGCTTCTCCGAGGCGGCGCGACGCATGCGCTCGTCCAAGTCGCGCGTGAGCAAGGCGGTGGCGCGGCTCGAGCAGTCGCTGGGTGCACGCCTGCTCAACCGCAGCACCCGCGGGCTGAGCACGACCGAGATCGGCGCCGCGTTCTACGAGCACTGCGCGCGCATCGCCGACGAGGCTGTGCAGGCCGCCGAGCTCGCCAGCCGCCTGCAGTCGGAGCCGCGCGGCACGCTGCGGATCAGCGCGCCGGTCGCATTCGGCCGGCTGCACGTGGCGCCCGCGCTCGCCGAGTACCTGGTGCGCCACGCGGGCCTGAGCGTGGACCTGACGGTCACCGACCGCCTGGTGGACCTGGTCGAGGAAGGCCATGACGTGGCGATCCGGATCGCGCGCGAACCGAGCCTGCACCTGGTCGCGCGCGAGCTGGCGCCGGTGCGCCGCGTGATCTGCGCGACGCCCGCGTACTTCCGGCATCACGGCGTGCCGGCGACGCCGCACGAGCTGCAGGCGCACAACTGCCTGCACCGCACGCCCTTCGGCGCGCAGGCCGAATGGCGGCTGCACGGCCCCCAGGGCGAAGCCGCCGTGCGCATCAAGGGATCGCTGCGCATCGACGACGACGACACGCTGGCGCAGGCGGCGCTCAGCGGGCTGGGCATCGCGCTGCTGCCCACCTTCATCATCGGCGGCGATCTGCAGGCCGGCCGGCTGCAGGCGGTGCTGGGCGACTACGTGCCGCTCGAGCGGCGCGTCTACGCGGTACACCTGCCCAACCGCCACCTGCCCGCGAAGGTGCGGGCCTTCGTCGAGCTGCTGCGCGAGCGCTTCGGGCCGGTGCCCTACTGGGACCGTGGCGTGCCCGGCGTTTCCGCCGGCGAAACACAGTAGTTCCAGGCGCGGCACTTGTGGCCGCGTGCGCCCTGCCCTACCTTCTTCAGCATCGCCGCATCGGTGCGGCGACCCGAGGCGAAGGAGGGCAGCCATGTCATCCTGGCAATCCCGACAAGGCGGCAGCGGCGCGTTGCGCATCGCCGCGGCGGTCGCCGCGCTTGCCGTCGTCGCGGCGGCGATTATCCTGGGTTGCAGCGAAAGCGCACCCGCCGGCAGCCACCCCGGCTGGCTCGACATCCGGCTGTCGGCCGCCGCCGACGTTTCGCAGCCGGCTTGAGCCGAAGGCTGCCGGCACGGCGGCGTGTCCGCAGGCGAAACGCTGCGGGTCGGCGCCGAGGCCTAGCCTCGCCACGTCTTGCCGGCTACCCTTGCCCTGTCGCTGACGATTGCCGGAAAGGAGCGATGCGATGCAGCCGCAGCCCAAGACGACCTCGTGGTTCGACCCTGAAGCGACCGCCCGCATGCTGAACTTCGGTTGGTTCCTGTACGGGTGGATGGAGCGCGAATACCTGCTGTCGCTGCTCGCTTGGACGCAGCCCGGGCAGAGGTGGGTGCCGCCGCCGGTGCCCGCGGCTTCGCCCAGGCACTGAGAGGCTGCCCGCCCGCAGCGCCCCGTTCAGCCGCGTCGTTCCCGAAGGCACGCGCCGCTGCGCTGCTTCGCGACTGGCGCCTGCCCTGCGCGGCGCGCTCGACCGTCCGTGCCGCGCCGTCCGCGGCCGGCCCGGCGTGGAAGTACAGTGGGCCATGGACGCCCGCCGGCACGCGCTGCACGATCTGCCGTGGTCGGCAAGGCTCGCCGGGCTGCAGCGCCACGCGCTGGCGCTGCTGGTGGGGCTGGCGGCAGCCTGGGCGTCGTCGGCGTTGCAAGGTACGGCTGCAGGGGCGGCGGAGACGCAGTGGCTGACCGCCTGGCTGGGCTACTGCGCCGTCTACCTCGGCATCGTCTGGCACCTGGCCTTGCGCCTGGACGCCGCAGATACGCGCCGCCGCGCGCAGCGCTTCGACCCCGGTGCGCGCATGCTGTTCGTGCTGGTGGCCGCTGCCGCCTGCGCCAGCATCGTCGCGGTCGCACTGGCCGTGGACACGAGCCGCACGCTGCACGGCGGCGCACGCTGGGCTCACATCGCATTGGCGATGGCGGGGCTGGCAGCCGCGTGGCTGCTGCTGCAGACCGTGTTCGCGCTGCACTATGCGCGCGAGTTCTATCGCAGCGAAGCCGCGTCCCGCGCCGCGGCCGAGACGGCGCGCGGCCTGGCCTTTCCCGGCGGCCAGGAGCCGGACTATCTGGACTTCCTGTACTTCTCGGCCGTGATCGGCATGACGTCACAGGTTTCCGACGTGGCGGTGACGAGCCGGCCGATGCGCCGCCTGACGCTGGTGCACGGCGTGCTGTCGTTCGGCTTCAACCTGGTGGTGCTGGCGCTGGCGGTCAACGTGTTCGCATCCAGCCTGGGTTGAGGCCCGAGGCGCGCGCGCACAGGCGCACGGGGGCACCCGGCTGAAGACACTGCGCCGCGCATGCCGCGCCCGCCGGTGCCACCATGCCGCCTTCGGCATCGACGGCAGGAGAGCAGCAGATGAGCAGCAGACTGGATCAAAAAGTGGCCTTCGTGACGGGCGCGGCCAGCGGCATCGGCAGGCGCATCGCCGAGGTCTATGCCGAAGCCGGCGCCGCCGTCGCGGTGGCCGACCTCAACCCCGCCGGCGCCGAAGCGGCGGCCGCGGCGCTGCGCACGCGCGGCGCCAGGGCGATCGGCATCGGCGTGGACGTGACCGACGAGGCCGGCGTCGACGCCGCCGTGGCGCGCACCGTGGCCGAGCTCGGCGGGCTGGACGTGCTGGTCAGCAATGCCGGCATCCAGATCGTCGCGCCGCTGGCGGAGTTCAGCTTCGCCGACTGGAAGAAGCTGCTCGCGGTGCACCTCGACGGCGCCTTCCTGACGGCACGCGCCGCGATGCGGCAGATGATCGCCGCCGGCCGCGGCGGCTCGATGATCTTCATGGGCTCGGTGCACTCCAAGGAGGCGTCGGTGCTGAAGGCGCCGTACGTGACCGCCAAGCATGGGCTCGAAGGCCTGGCCAAGGTGATCGCCAAGGAGGGCGCCGCGCACGGCGTGCGCGCCAACGTGATCTGCCCGGGCTTCGTGCGCACGCCGCTCGTCGACAAGCAGATCCCGGAGCAGGCGCAGGCGCTCGGCATCACCGAAGCCGACGTGATCAAGAAAGTCATGCTCAAGGAGACGGTCGACGGCGAGTTCACCACCGTGGACGACGTGGCCCGCGTGGCGCTGCTGTTCGCGGCCTTCCCGACCAACGCGCTGACCGGGCAGTCGCTGGTGGTCAGCCACGGCTGGTTCATGCAATGACGGCGCCCGGCGCGCCGGGCGATGCCCGATGACGCCGCAACCCGCCCCGCCCTGGCAGACCTCGGCCTGGCTCAACACCGACCGGCCGTTGTCGCTCGAGCAGTTGCGCGGCCGCGTGGTGCTGCTGCACGCGTTCCAGATGCTGTGCCCGGGCTGCGTCGCGCAGGCGCTGCCGCAGGCGGCGCGCGTGGTTCAGCTGTTCGCCGGCACGCCGCTGGCCGTCGTCGGGCTGCACACCGTGTTCGAGCACCACGCGGCGATGGGGCCCGAGTCGCTGCGCGCCTTCGTCCACGAATACGGCATCCGCTGGCCGGTGGGCATCGACATGCCGGGCGCCGACGGCGGCGCGATTCCGCGCACGATGCAGGCCTACGCGATGCAGGGCACGCCCACCACCGTGTTGATCGACGCGCTGGGCCGATTGCGGCTGCAGGCCTTCGGCCATGTCGAGGATCTGCGGCTCGGCGCCGAAATCGGCGTGCTGCTCGACGAGGCACGGCGCAGCCCTGTTGCAGCCGGCGCATCCGAAGTGCCGGCGGCTTCCGGGGCTTGAGCCGGCGCTGAGGGAGGTTGCGCCGATCGCGCGTTGCCGGTACAGTGCGGCCTATGGATTCCCGCCATTTGATTGCCGCGCTCTGCGGCACGCCCTGCCGAGCGGCCGCGCACGCCGCCGATGGGCACAGCGCGCCCGCGACGCGGGCCGCAGCGGGAATGCACACCTGTCTGCCGGCCGCACTTGTCTGAGCCCGGCGATCACCTCCTCCTCTCCATAGCGCAGATTTTCGATCGCCGGGCCTCAAAGCCCGCGCGCCTGCTCGTGTCCGCGTCATGTGGGCAC
Organism: Pseudomonadota bacterium; assembly: GCA_018240325.1. Taxonomy (GTDB): domain Bacteria; phylum Pseudomonadota; class Gammaproteobacteria; order Burkholderiales; family Burkholderiaceae_C; genus Rubrivivax. Next base: position 6,276 of record JAFEFZ010000005.1, on the reverse strand, counting down.
GCACCGCAACATCGAAGGAACGCCCCGTGGACGCCATGACGATCGACCGCACGCTCACCGAACTGGACCATGTCCGCCTGTCCAACCTCCTGCGCCGCGACCGGCGCGGCGAGCGCGCGGTTGCGCTGCCGCCGGCAATGGAGCAGCTGCTCGACGGCTGTGCCATCGTCGCGTCGCGCCAGGTGGCACCTGACGTGGTGACGATGTACTCGCAGATCGAGCTGCGCGATCCCGCGAACGGCCAGCTCAGCAAGATCACGCTGTGCTATCCGGCCGACGCGAATCCGGCGACGGGTTTCGTCTCGGTACTGTCGCCGGTGGGCAGCAGCCTGCTCGGCCTGCAGGTCGGCGACGTGGCGCAATGGCACACGCCGACGGGCGAAGCCAAGGAGGCCGAGGTCGTCGCCGTTCTCTTCCAGCCCGAGGCCAGCGGCGACTACGTGATCTAGCGGCGGGTGCCGGCTGCTCGCAGCGGCCGGCAAACCCCGATCGCCCGCGCCGGTGTGCGTATCACCGCCGCGCGGCGCACTCGGCGGCCGCGATGCAGCCGCTCGCGCACGACTGGCCCGCTGATGAACCGGGCCGCCGCATGACGATGCTTCTCGACCGCGAGTGCCGCCCCGAACGGGCGCCGAGGGTGCGCCGCCCGCCGGCTGCGCCCTTCGCGCCCATCCTGCCGGCGCTGCGTGTTGTCGCAGAATGGCGCGACCGCGTGTTCATCCCGCGCTCCACGTGCATGCAGTGATTCAGCGCTCCTCGCAGTCGCGTTTCGGTCCGAAGCGGCCGCAGGCCGCTTCGGGCCAAGGCCCGTACACACGGCGCCCCCGAGCCCCCTCCGAGAGGGGGCTCCAGCATGACAGTCGGGCCGGCCTTGCGGCCGGCGCAGGCTCCCTGCGAGTGACAGGCGCACAGGAGGTACACCTGCCGACAACGAGGACCCGACGATGAACCCCTCATCACCCATCGAACCGCCGTCGCCGCTGCTGCAGGTGCTCGAGATCCGCGCGGCCGGCGAACTCGCCGCCACGCTGGCGGCATGGCCGCTGTTGCGCCTGGCGCCGCACGGCGACGGCCACCCGGTGCTGGTGCTGCCGGGGCTGGGTGCCGGCGACACCTCCACCCGGCTGCTGCGCCGCTACCTCGGCGAGCTGGGCTACGACGCGCACGGCTGGGGGCTCGGGCGCAACCTCGGCCCGCGGCCGGGCGTGCGCGAGGCGATGCTCGAGCGGTTCGACCGGCTGCACCGGCAAGCCGGGCGCAAGCTCAGCCTGGTCGGGTGGAGCCTGGGCGGCGCCTACGCGCGCGCCTTGTCGTTGCGCCGCCCGGACGCCGTGCGCAACGTGATCACCCTGGGCAGCCCGATCGCCGGGGACGCACGCTCCACCCGCGCGCAGCGCTTCTACGGTTGGGCCAGCGGCCAGCGTGCCCCCGGCCGCAGCCCTGCGCCGCCGTACCGCCCGGTTGCCGACAACGTGCCGGCGACCTCGATCTACAGCCGCAGCGACGGCGTGGTGGCCTGGCGCGCCAGCCTGCAGCCCGAAGGGCCGCTGGCGGAGAACATCGAAGTCGTCGGCAGCCATGTCGGGCTGGGCGTGCACGCGCCGGTGCTGTACGCGCTGGCCGACCGGCTGGCCCAGGCCGAAGGCCGATGGCACCGTTTCGAGCCGCCCCGGGCCATGCGCACGCTGTACCCTCGGCTGGCGCGCCGCTGACCGTGGCGCACGCTGGCGCATTCCGGCCTGCTTCGCTGCGCACCGCAGCGGCAGCCGGTGCGCACCACCATCCTGGTTGTTCAGGGGCGATCGCCGGGGCCTGAGGGCACCGCACCCGTCGGCCCTTCGGAGGAACGATGGCACGTCTCGCCAGCGGCAAGGCCAGCCGGACTGCGCGCATCACCGCGGCGATGCGCCACCGCCACCTGCTGGGCGGCGCCCGGCCGCTGGTGTTCGAGGATCGCTTCGCGTACCTGTTCCTCGATCTGCCCAGCGCGATGGCCGCGATGCCCACGCCCCTCCTCGATCGCGCGATCGGCAGGTTGTTCGGGCCGGTGCGCGGCATGGAAGGCGAGGTGCTGGCGCGCTCGCGCCACGTCGAGGAGGCGCTCGCACCGCGGCTGCAGGCGGGGCTCGATCAGGTGATCGTGCTCGGGGCGGGCTTCGACACGACCGCGCTGCAGCACGCCGATTCGGACTGCCGCTTCTTCGAAGTCGACCATCCGGCGACGCAGGCGGTCAAGCGCGCCGCGCTGGCGCGTCGGCCCGCGCTGGGCGGCAACATCGCCTTCGTGCCGGTGGACTTCGCGCGCGACGACCTTGCCCGCGCGCTGCTGGCCGCCGGCTTCGATCCGGCCCGGCCGGCGCTGGTGTCGTGGCTCGGCGTGACGATGTACCTCGAGCAGCGCGTGACGGTCTCGACCCTGACGACGCTGCGGCGCATCCTGGCGCCGGGCAGCCTCGTGATCTTCGACGCCTATCCGCGGCGCGAGGAGACCGTTCCCGAAGAGCAGCCGATGTTCGCCGCCGCGCGCGCGCTCACCGCGACCCAGGGCGAGCCGATGATCGGCGCCTTCGATTCGCCGGCGTTCGCGCGCGCGATCCGCGGCAAGGGCTGGCGCATCGCCGACCGGATGGAGGGCGACGCGATGCGCGAGCGCTGGTTCCGCCATCAGCCTGCCATCCTCTGGCCGCCGCGTTCGGTGCTGTTCTACACGCTCGAGGCGGTCTGACGCTGCGCCCCGGCCGTTGCCGCGCCCCGTTGCCGATTGCCGCGCGTGAACCGATCCACCCATCACCCAGTTGGAGGCCCGATGACCCCCTACGCGCCCGTCCCTCCCGCCGAGGGCTGCATCAGCACCGAGGCACTCGACGACGTGCTGCTGATCGGCATCAACCGCCCGGCCAAGCGCAACGGCTGGACGCCGGCGATGTTCCGCCAGCTCGCCGAGGCCTACACCCGGCTCGACGACGAGGCCGCGCTGCGCGTGGGCGTGCTGCATGCGTTCGGCAGCCACTTCACCGCCGGGCTGGACCTGCCGGTGATCGCAGAGTACCTGCGCAGCGGCCACCGGCTCGTGCCCGAAGGCCTGGTCGATCCGCACGACCTGGGCCTGCCCGGATACCGGCGCCGCAGCAAGCCGCTGGTCGCAGCGGTCAAGGGCATCACCTTCACCGTCGGCATCGAGCTGATGCTCGCCGCCGACATCGTCATCGCCGCCGACGACTGCCGCTTCTCGCAGCTCGAGGTGCAGCGCGGCATCATGCCCGGCGGCGGCGCGACGCTGCGCATGGCCGAGCGCGCCGGCGTGGGCAACGCGATGCTGCACCTGCTGACGGCCGACGAGTTCGGCAGCGCCGAGGCCTACCGCCTGAACTTCGTGCAGAAGGTGGTGCCCGCCGGGCAAGAGCTGGAAGAGGCGCTGCACATCGCCCGGCGCATCGCCGCGCAGGCGCCGCTGGCGGTGGCCGCGACCCGGCAGAACGTGCTGCAGGCGATCGAGCAGGGGCCGCTGGCGGCGATCGCCGCCACGGTATTGACGCAGCACCGGCTGGCCGACAGCGAGGATGCGGCCGAGGGCGTGCGCGCCTTCGTCGAGCGCCGGCCGGCGCGCTTCTGCGGGCGGTAGCCGCGCAGGTGCCGGGCGCGGCCGGCCCGCGCTCGGGCGCTCAGGCGTTGTTCAGGCGTTCAGGCGTTCAGGCGTTCAGGCGTTGCAGGAGCGACGCGCGCTCACAACGACGAGCACAGGTGGCCGCCGTCCACCGGCACGCAGGCGCCGGTCATCCACGAGCCGGCCTCGGTGGCCATCAGCAGCAGCAGGCCGTTGAGCTCTTCCGGCCGGCCCAGGCGCCCCATCGGGATGCGCTGGATCAGCGCCTGGCCGTGCTCCTTGTCCCACATGTCGCCGGTCATCTCGGTGCCGATGTAGCCGGGCTCGATCGCGTTCACGCGGATGCCGAAGCGCGCCCATTCGAGCGCCAGGCTCTTGGTCATGTGCACGACCGCCGCCTTGGACATCGAGTACGGCGTGATGGCCGCCATCACGCGCTCGCCCTGGATCGACGCGATGTTGACGATCGAGCCGCCGCGGCCCGCCTCCTTCCAGCGCCGCGCCGCGTGCACTGCCACCAGCCAGGCGCCGCGCACGTTGACTGCCATCTGCGCATCGAAGTCGGCCGTCGCCATCTTCAGCGCATAGGCGCCGACCGAGACGCCGGCGTTGTTGACGACCACATCGAGCAGGCCGCCGGACGCGTCGATCGCCGCATACGCGGCTTCGATCGAGGGCTCGGACGCCACGTCCATCTCGAGCACCGTGACCTGCGGCGCGCCCAGCGCGGCCAGTTCGTCGGCGAGCGCCTCGAGCCGCGCCATGCGCCGCGCCGCGATCACCACGCGCGCGCCACAGCCGGCGGCCAGCCGGGCGAAGTTCTCGCCCAGGCCCGAAGACGCTCCGGTCACCAGCACCCGCTTGCCGGCCAGCATCGCACCCAGATCCATCGCTGCCTCCTTCCGTCAAGCGCCGAGCGCGTCGCCCAGCCCGTAGGCCTCTTGGCGCGCGGCCACCGCATCCACGTCGTGGCTGAGCAGCACCAAGTCGTGCAGCCGTCCGTCGCGGTCGCAAACCTGCCGCGCGAGCAGCGCCTCGGCGCGGAAACCCATGTCCTCGAACACCGCGATCGCGCCGCGCTGGTCGGTGGTCATCTGCGCGACCAGCTTCTTCAGGCCGAGCTCGAGCGCCTGCGCGAAGCACTCCTGCATCAGCACCCGGCCCAGCCCCTTGCCGCGCCAGGCCGGTGCCACCAGCACGCGCAGTTCGCCCACGTGTCGCGACCAGCTCAGCTCGTCGGTCACGATCGCGGTGCAGCCGACCATCGCGCTGCCGTCGCGCGCCGCCAGGCTGCGCACTTCGCCGGCGTCGATCGCCCGCAGCCAGGCGTCGATCACCTTCGGCCGGGTGATGTCGCGCGGCACGAACAGCAGGTCGTGCGCCGACAGCGTCGCGACGAAGGCCTCCAGCGCGGCACGGTCTGCGCTGCCCATGCGTGCGATCTCGACCGGCGAGCCGTCGCAGTCGATGCGGCGCGGATAGCTGCGTGATGCCTGGTTCATGTCGAACGCTCCTGGAGCCACGAATCGAGTTTGGGCCACATGCGCTTGACCGCATTCGGCCCGGCGGCGAGGCTGACGTGGCCGCCGGGCAGCGTGACCTCTTCCTTGTCGCGCGAACCCACGCGCTGCATCAGCGGCGCCGAGCAGGCCGGCGGCACGATGTGGTCGTACTGCGCGGCCACGTGCAGCATCGGCACGGTGATCCGGCCGAGATCCACCAGCCGCCCGCCGATCTTCAGCGTGCCCTCGTACAGCCTGTTCTGCTGCAGCAGTTCCTTGGTGGTCTGGCGGAAATAGCCGCCCGGCAGCGGCAAGGTCTCGTTGCCCCAGCGCTCCATCATCCGGAAGCCCTTGACGAACTGGTCGTTCCACAGGTTGTCCCACAACCGGATCCGGCCGGCCAGGCGGCTGGCCGGGCGCAGCGCATCGAAGCCGGCGACCACCGTCTCGGCCGGCACGATGCCGACCGAATCGACGAACTTGTCCACGTCGAAGGTCTTCGGATCCGCCATCCGGCGGAACAGCTCCATCCGGCTGAAGTCGATCGGCGTCGTGAAGCACACCAGGTTCTTCACCGGGCCGTGCTCGTGCAGCGCCATGTAGATCGCCGACAGCATGCCGCCGGCACAGTAGCCGACCAGCGTCACGTCGGTCTCGCCCGAATCCCGCTGCACGCGGCGGATGCAATCGGGGATGAAGTCGAGCACGTAGTCGTCGATCTTCAGGTCGCGCTCGTCGTCGGTGGGCGCGTTCCAGTCGATCAGGTAGACGTCGTAGCCGCGCTGCAGCAGGAATTCGACCAGGCTCTGCCCCGGCGCCAGGTCGAGGATGTAGGCCTTGTTGGTCGGCGCCATCACGATCAGCAGCGGCACGCGATAGACCTCGTCGGCCTGCGCGCGGTAGTGCACCAGCTCGAGCGTGCCGCGCCGGTGCAGCACCGTCTTGGGCGTGCGGCCCACCGCCGGCGGCTGCGCGCCGAGCAGTTCGATGCCCTTGAGCCCGCGCTGCACCGCGCGCTCGACTTCGAGCCGCAGCCGCTCGGTCAGGCCGGGGTCTTCGCGTGCAGCCGGCTTGTCGGCGCGCTTGGCGCTGCTGGGCGTGGCCATCGTTCAGCCCTCCTTCGCGCGCGCGGCACGCGCGCGCTTCTTCGCAGGCGGCGCCGGCTTGCGC
>JAFEFZ010000059.1 GCA_018240325.1 Pseudomonadota bacterium | reverse complement strand
TTGCCGCCCTGGCGTCGTTGCAAATCCTCGCGATGCCACTGGGCATCGCTGCGGTTTGCGCCTAGCCAGGACGACAAATCCATCGGTTTTCTTAAGTGCTGCACAGAGTGGAACACTGCACTAGTGCAGTGTTCCACGCTATGCAGCACATAAGGCCGCGCCCTTGCGGCGCTGGCGCCTTTGCAAGTCCTCACGGCACCTTCGGGTGTCCGCTTCGCTCGGCGCCAGCCGGGACGACCCGTCCATCGGTCTTCCCGAGTGCTGCACCACGCGAAACCCTGCACCCGCGCTTCGCGCGCCCGCAGCCCGCGCGAAGCGCGAAGCCCGCATCACGGCACAGTCCCGCTGGTCGCTCGGCGGGCCGCGCGGGCGCACGGGTGCCGGCCCGGTGCCGGCGCGATCAGGGCGCCGCCAGCTTGCCGCCGCGGTAGGCCCATTCCCGATGGACCTTGCGGGTCGGGCAGCAGCGCGCGTCCTTGGGCCCCAGCGTCAGCGTGTCGACGCGCAGCGCCGCGCCGCGGATGTCGAGCCGGGGGTCGATGCCGTCGAGCGGCACCGTCGAAGCCTCGCGCCACAGCCGCTTGCCGTCGCTGATGCGGCCCACCGCCAGCACGCTCAGCGAACTGGCGCTGCTGTTGCCGAAGTAGGAGGTCCACACGACCACCATCTCGGGCTGCCCGTCGCCGTCGAGGTCGTGCACGCGCACCGCATCGGCACTCGCCGACGCGCCGTCGGCTGCCTGCTTCGCGAGGAACTTCTGCACCACCCGCCGCTGGCCCGCGTCGAGTGCGGCCAGCGCGTCGTCCTCGGCGCGTACAGGCGGCGCGGCCGCGATCAACCCGACGAGCAGCGCGGCGATCACGGCACCGGCCCCGGAATTCATGCGTCGCATCGCCTCGGCCTCCTTCGCAACGCGACGATTGGAGCCGCTGCCGGTGCCGCGGTCAATCGGGACGGCGCGGCGCAGCCGCCCGCCGCGCAACGGTGGGCGGCGCCGGCCCGCGTGCGCATGGGATCATCGCGCGGCCGCGCCAGGCCCGCCCGATGTACCGCCAACCCGAGTTCTTTCCCCGCGCCGGCATCGAGGCCCGCGTCAACCGCTGGGACTGGGCGCTGCTGCCGCTGGTGCTGGCGGCGCTGGTGCTGCTGGCCTGGGGCGCGGCACAGATGGCGCAGCCCTACCACGTCGGCGAGCCGCTGCCGCTGACGCTGGACCCGCGCCGGCTGCCGTACTACCTGCTGCGCACCACGCTGCGCATGGCGTTGGCGATGCTGGCGTCGCTCGCCTTCGCCTGTGTCTTCGCGGTGCTCGCCGCCAAGCACCGCGCCGCCGAGCGCATGCTGGTGCCGCTGCTGGACATCCTGCAGTCGATCCCGATCCTCGGCTTCCTGGCGATCACCGTGACCGGCTTCATCGCGCTGTTCCCGGGCAGCCTGCTGGGCGTGGAGTGCGCGGCGATCTTCGCGATCTTCACCTCGCAGGCCTGGAACATGGCCTTCAGCCTGTACCAGTCGCTGCGCACGGTGCCGACCGAGTTGCAGGAGGCGGCGCGCGTGCTGCGGCTGTCGGCCTGGCAGCGCTTCTGGCGGCTGGAGCTGCCGTTCGCGATGCCGGCGCTGCTGTGGAACATGATGATGTCGATGTCGGGCGGCTGGTTCTTCGTGGTCGCGTCCGAAGCGATCTCGGTGTCGAACCAGAGCATCAAGCTGCCGGGCGTGGGCTCGTACATCGCGCTGGCGATCGAGACGCGCGACCTGGCCGCGATCGGCTGGGCCATTGCGGCGATGGCCGCCGGCATCGCGCTGTACGACCAGCTGCTGTTCCGGCCGCTGGTGGCCTGGGCCGACAAGTTCCGCTTCGAGGAAAGCGGCGGCGACGCGGTGCCGCGCTCGTGGCTGCTGGCCTGGCTGCGGCGCGCGCACGGCGTGCAGGCGGTGGCGGCGCGCGGCGTGCGGCTGTTCGAGCGCAGCCTCGCGGCCTGGCCGCTGGCCTACGACGGCACCTCGATCCGTGCGCGCAGCCGCGCCGCCTCGCCGCGGCTGCAGCGCGCGCTCGACGCGCTGATCGCGGCGGCAGCGCTGTACGCGCTGTGGCGGCTGGCGGTGTTCGTCCACGCCGACGTCGGCCTGGCCGAGGTCGGCCGCGTGCTGGTGCTGGGCCTGTTCACGCTGGCGCGCGTGCTCGTGCTGATCGCGCTGGCCGCGCTGGTGTGGGTGCCCGTGGGCGTGTGGATCGGCCTGAACCCGCGCTGGGCAGGCCGGCTGCAGGTATTGGCGCAGTTCCTGGCCGCGTTCCCGGCCAACCTGCTGTTCCCGCTGGCGGTGGTCGCGATCGTGCATTGGCGGCTGAACCCGGACATCTGGCTGTCGCCGCTGATGGTGCTGGGCACGCAGTGGTACATCCTGTTCAACGTGATCGCGGGCGCATCGGGCATCCCCACCGAGCTGCGCTACGCGGCCGGCAACCTCGGCCTGGCCGGCTGGTTGGAGTGGCGGCGCTGGCTGCTGCCGGCGATTTTCCCGAGCTTCGTGACCGGCGCGATCACCGCCAGCGGCGGGTCGTGGAACGCGAGCATCGTCGCCGAATACGTGTCGTGGGGCGACACCACGCTGATGGCGCAGGGGCTGGGCAGCTACATCGCGCAGATGACGGCCAAGGGCGACTTCGCGCGCGTGGCGCTGGGCATCGGCGTGATGTGCACCTACGTGATCGCACTGAACCACCTGGTCTGGCGGCGGCTGTACCGGCTCGCCGAAGACCGGATGCACTTCTGACGGATGGGCGACGATGGCCGCAGCGATCCTCGAACTCAGCGGCGTCGGCAAGAGCTTCCGCTCGGCCGACGGCCACGAACGGCGCGTGCTCGACGGCGTCGACTTCACGCTGCGCGAGGGCGAGATCGTGTCGCTGCTCGGGGCTTCGGGATCGGGCAAGAGCACGCTGCTGCGCATCATGGCCGGGCTGATCGAGGCCGACGGCGGCGAAGTGCGCTGGCGCGGCCGGCCGCTGTACGGGCCGGTGCGCGGCATCGGCATGGTGTTCCAGTCGTTCGCGCTGTTCCCGTGGCTGACGGTGCAGCAGAACGTCGAGCTCGGGCTCGAGGCGCGCGGCATGCCGCCGGCGCAGCGCGCGCCGAGGGCCGCACGCGCGATCGCGCTGATCGGGCTGGGCGGCTTCGAGGGCGCGCTGCCGCGCGAGCTCTCGGGCGGCATGCGCCAGCGCGTGGGCATCGCGCGCGCGCTCGTCACCGAGCCCGAAGTGCTGCTGATGGACGAGGCCTTCTCGGCGCTGGACGTGCTCACCGGCGAGCGCCTGCGCGACGACATCCTCGAGCTGTGGCGCAGCGGCACGATGCCCACGAAGGCGATGCTGGTGGTGTCGCACAACATCGAGGAGGCGGTGCTGATGGCCGACCGGGTGCTGGTCTTCGCCAGCAATCCCGGGCGCATCCGCAGCCAGACTGCGGTGCGGCTGCCGCGCCCGCGCGCGCCCGACAGCGCCGACGTGCGCCTGCTGATCGACGAGATCTATGCGCTGATGACCGCCGGCGCGGGCCGCGCCGCTGCGCATGCGCCGCTGGCCGAGCGCCTGCCCGATACCGACGTCGCGCGCATGGACGGGCTGCTGCAGCTGCTGATCGCGGCGCCGTTCGACGGCAGCGCCGACCTGCCGGCGCTGGCCGAAGAGGCCCAGCTGGCCGACGCCGAGCTGCTGGCCGCCGCGCACGCCCTCGCGCTGCTGGGGCTGGTTCAGCTCGAGCGCGGCGACGTGAAGATCACGCCGCTCGGGCGCCGCTACGCCGAGGGTGCACACACGCTGCGCCAGGAGCTGTTCGGCCAGCAGCTGATCGCGCACGTGCCGCTGGCCGCGCACATCCGCCGCAGCCTCGAGGAGGAACCCGACGGGCGGCTGCCGCAGGAGCCGTTCCTGAGCCTGCTGGCCGAACACCTGAGCCAGGCCGAGGCCGCGCGCGTGCTGCACACGCTGATCGCCTGGGGCCGGCACGGCGAAGTCTTCGAGTACGACTACCACACCGGCATGCTCACGCTGCCCAGCGGCGACGAAGACGACGCCGCGGACACCGAAGGGTGACGCGCGATGGCGGCGCCGCGGGGCCGCCGGGCCGACAGCGCCCGTGCGCGCAGGGCCTGTGAAGCAGACCGGCGCGACCGAGCGGGTGCTCAGCCGAGCTGCGCCTGCAGGTAGTTCGGCAGCCCGACCTTGCCGATCAGCGCGGTTTCGGTGTCGAGCCAGTGCAGGTGCCGTTCCTCGTCATCGACCATCTCGCGCAGCAGCGCGCGGCTGGCGTAGTCGCGCGCCTGCTCGCAGTCGGCGACCGCAGCGCGCAGGTGCACGATCGCGGCGGCGACCAGTTCGCGGTCGAGCGCGAGCTGCTCGGGCACGGTCGGCGCGCCGGCGATCGTGCGCAGCTCGCGCGGCGCGGGGCTGCCGCCGAGCATCAGGATGCGGGTGATGATGCGCGCGGCATGCTGCGTCTCTTCGGCGCTGTAGGCGTCCTGGATGCCGGCGAGGCGCTGCCAGCCCCAATGCCGGCACATGCCGGCGTGCAGCAGGTACTGCCGGTGGCCGGTCAGCTCGAACGACAGGTACTCGTTGAGGCCCGCCACCACCTTCGGATCGCCCTTCATCGCCGCACTCCCGCGAAAGCGGCGATGGTATCCGGCGGGCAGCGCCGCCGATCCCCGAAGCGCGGCCCGCGGCTGCACCGCGGCGCAGGTGCCGGCCCGGCGTGCCGCGCGATCCGTGCGCCGGGAATTCCGGCCGGCGGCACGCTCCTTCTGAAGGATTTCCCTCTGGGCCAGGATCGGGCCGCTCCTGATAATCAGCCGCCGTTGCCGGTGCGCCCGCGCCGACGCCTGGGAGAACCCTGACGTGAAACCTGCCCCTTCGCTGTCGGTTCGCGACCCGAAGCGGCCGCAGGCCGCCTCGGGCCAAGGCCCGTGCACCCGGCATTGCATGCGCCGCGGGCCACACGCAACGCGCGGGAGCTGCCGATATGCATGAACCGCCCGTCGATGCGCCAGCCGGCACGGCTGCCGGCTTCGGGCCTTTCGGCCGCGCCCTGCTGGCGGTCAGCAAGGCGGCCGCCGTCGTCGGCGGCCTGGTGTTCGTCGCGATCGTCGCGATGTCGATCGTGTCGATCGTCGGGCGCAAGCTGGTGTCGATGCCGGTGCCCGGCGACTTCGAGCTGGTCGAGATGGGCTCGGCCGTCGGCGCGTCGTTCTTCTTCGCCTACTGCCACCTGAACCGCGGCGACGTCAAAGTCGACTTCTTCACCCAGCACTGGTCGGCGGCCAAGGTGATGTGGCTCGACGCCATCGGCTCGACGCTGATCGGCCTGTTCGGCGCGGTGGTTGCGTGGCGCACGGCGGTGGGCGCGTTCGCGCTGCGCGAGGTGGGCGAAAGCTCGGCGATCCTCGACTGGCCGATGTGGGTAGTGCGCCTGGCGATGGTGCCGGGCTTCGTGCTGATGGCGCTGGCCGGCTTCTACATGGCCGCGCACTTCGTGCGGGCAGCGCGCCGCGGGGCGCTCGCATGAGCGCGCCGGGCCGCTCCCGAGCGCGGATTCCGGAGCACGCAGTGCGCAGGATCGTCCCATGAGCGGCATCGCCGTCGGCGGCGCGGTGTTCGCCGTGCTGCTGGCGATGCTGGTGGTGCGCGTGCCCATCGGCATCGCGATGTTCATCGGCGGCGCCGGCGGCTTCCTGTACCTCAACGGCGGCAACGCCGCGCCGCTGCTGAACTCGCTCAAGAACCTGGCCTTCGCGCGCCTGTCCAACTACGACCTGGCGGTGCTGCCGCTGTTCATGCTGATGGGCCAGTTCGCCACCCACGGCGGGCTGTCGCGCAGCCTGTTCCGCTTCGTCAGCGCCTACCTGGGCCACCGCCCGGGCGGCGTGGCGATGGCGGCGGTGGGCGCCTGCGCCGGCTTCGGCGCGATCTGCGGCTCGTCGCTGGCCACCGCGGCGACGATGGGCCAGGTGGCGCTGCCCGAGCTGCGCCGCCACGGCTACGCGGGCAGCCTGGCCACCGGCGCGCTCGCGGCCGGCGGCACGCTCGGGATCATGATCCCGCCGTCGGTGCCGCTGGTGATCTACGCGATCCTGACGCAGGAGTCGATCGGCAAGCTGTTCATGGCGGCGGTGCTGCCCGGCGTGATCGCGATGGTCGGCTACATGCTGGTGATCCGGCTGCTGGTGGCGTGGAAGCCCGCAATCGGGCCGGCGGGCGAGCGCGCGCCCTGGAGCGTGCGGCTGAAATCGCTCGCCGAAGTGTTCCCGGTGCTGCTCGTGTTCCTGGTGGTGATCGTCGGCATCTACGGCGGCTGGGCCAACCCGACCGAGGCGGCGGCGATCGGCGCGGCCGCCTGCGGCATCCTGGCGGTGGTGACCGGCGGCATGCGCTGGCAGGGGCTGATGCAAAGCGCGCTGGGCACCGCGCAGGCCACCGCGATGATCTACCTGGTGCTGATCGGCGCCGACATGCTCAACACCACGCTGGCGCTGTCGCAGATGCCCGTCGAGCTGGCGGCCTGGGTCAAGGGCAGCGGCATGCCGGCGCTGCTGGTGCTGGCGATGATCCTGGTGATCTACATCTTCCTGGGCTGCGTGATGGACAGCCTGGCGATGATCCTGCTGACGATCCCGATCTTCTACCCGATGATCATGGGGCTGGATTTCTGGGGCATGCCCGCGGCCGACAAGTCGATCTGGTTCGGTATCCTCGCGCTGATGGTGGTGGAGATCGGGCTGGTGCATCCGCCGGTGGGCATGAACGTCTACATCATCAACCGGCTGGCCAAGGACGTGCCGCTGGTCGAGACCTTCAAGGGCGTGGTGCCCTTCCTGCTGTCGGACCTGGTGCGCATCGTCGCGCTGGTGCTGTTCCCGAGCCTGTCGCTGGTCCTGGTCCGGACCTTCGGCTGAGGTGCATTCCTCCATTCTGCAGACAAAGGAGACGACGATGTCGAAGCTGTTCACCCGCACTCTCCTGGCCGGCGCCGCGCTGCTGGCCGCAGCAGGCGCGCAGGCCCAGCAGGTGGTGCTGAAGGTGCACCACTTCCTGGCCAGCACCTCGGCGGCGCAGGTCAACCTGATCCAGCCCTGGTGCAACAAGATCAACAAGGAATCCAACGACCGGCTGAAGTGCCAGATCTACCCGTCGATGCAGCTCGGCGGCAAGCCCGCCGACCTGATGGACCACGCGCGCGACGGCGTCGCCGACCTCGTCTGGACCGTCCCCACCTGCGCGGCCGGCCGCTTCATCAAGAGCGAAGTCTTCGAGCTGCCGTTCATGGCCGCCACCGCCAGGTCGGGCAGCCAGGCGCTGTGGACCTACGTCAACAAGAACGCGCTCGACGAGTTCAAGGGCACCAAGCTGATCTTCATGCACGTGCACGACGGCACGCTGTTCCACTTCAAGGACAAGACGCCGACCAAGATGGAGGACCTGAAGGGCCTGAAGATCCGCGGCGCCACGCGCATCAACAGCCAGTTCATCACGGCGCTGGGCGCCACGCCGGTGCAGATGCCGCTGCCGGCGGTGCCCGAGGCGTTGAGCAAGGGCGTGATCGACGGCGCCAGCGTGCCGTGGGAAGGCGTGCCGTCGATCAAGCTGCAGGACATCGCGCGCTACGCGCTCGACACCCCGCCGGGGCTGCCGCGCATGGGCAACACGATCTTCGCGTTCGCGATGAACCAGGCCAAGTACGACAGCCTGCCGCCCGAGCTGAAGAAGGTGATCGACGACAACGCGGGCCTGGCCACCTCGGCCTGGCCCGGCTAGACCGGCTTCGACGACATCGTCGCCGCGCACCAGAAGCTGGCGCGCGAGGCCGGCGAGAAGATCCACTTCATTTCCGAAGCCGAGTACGAGCGCTGGGTCAAGGCCACCGCCGGCGTCGACGACGAGTGGATCAAGGCGGTCGGCGCCAAGGGCGCCGACGGCAAGAAGCTGCTCGAGGAAGCGCGCGCGCTGATCAAGCAGTACGCCAAGTGACGGCTGCGCGCGGCGGGGCCCGCCGCGCCCGCTGATTGCCGCCGGCGCGGCCGCATGGGAGACGGATCGAATGGGACCGCTGCAGGGACTGCGCGTGATCGAACTGGCGAGCATCGGCCCCGGGCCGATGTGCGCGATGCTGCTGGCCGACATGGGCGCCGACGTGGTGCGCGTCGACCGCACCGAGCCCAGCGGCCTGGGCGTGCCGATCGACAAGCGCTTCGAGGTCACCGGCCGCAGCCGGCGCTCGGTGGCGCTGGACCTGAAGAACCCGGCCGGGCGCGACGCAGTGCTGCGGCTGGTGGAGCGCGCCGACGTGCTGATCGAAGGCTTCCGCCCGGGCGTGGCCGAGAAGCTCGGCCTCGGGCCGGGCGACTGCCGTGCGCGCAACCCGCGGCTGGTCTACGGCCGCATGACCGGATTCGGCCAGACCGGGCCGCTGGCACAGGCGGCCGGGCACGACCTGAACTACATCGCGCTGACCGGCGCGCTCGATGCGATCGGCCCGGCCGGGGCGAAGCCGGTGCCGCCGCTGAATCTGGTGGGCGACTACGGCGGCGGCGCGCTGTACCTGGCAATGGGGCTGCTGGCCGCGCTGCACGAGCGCCAGTCGTCGGGCCGGGGGCAGGTGGTCGACGCGGCGATGGTCGACGGCGCCGCGTCGTTGATGTCGATCTTCTACGGCCTGCATGCCGGCGGCCGCTGGGGCGAGCCGCGCGGCGAAAACCTGCTCGACGGCGGCGCGCCCTTCTACGACACCTACGAGACCGCCGACGGCCGGCACGTGTCGATCGGCGCGCTCGAGCCCAAGTTCTTCGCCGAGCTGGTGCAGCGCATCGGGCTGGACGCGCGTTTCGTCGCGCGGCAGTACGACCGCCGCGCGTGGCCCGAGCTGCGCGCGGCGCTGGCCGCCGCACTGCGCAGCAAGACCCGCGCCGAGTGGTGCGCGCTGCTCGAAGGCACCGACGCCTGCTTCGCGCCGGTGCTGAGCCTGGACGAGGCGCCCGCGCATGCGCATGCGGCGGCGCGCGGCGGCTTCGTCGAGCTCGACGGCGTGGTGCAGCCGGGCCCGGCACCGCGCTTCAGCCGCAGCGGCAGCCGCACGCCGCAGCCGCCGCCGGCGGTCGGCGCGCATACCGACGCGCTGCTGGCCGAAGCCGGCTTCAGCGCCGCCGAGATCGCCGCGCTGCACGCAGCCGGCGCCGCGAAGGGCCCGGGCGCGGCGTGATCGCGCCCGCCGCATCGGCCGGTGTTTCAGCCGGCGCCGCGGCCGGCATCCGGCCGGCGGCGTCGCTGATCGTGCTGCGCGATTCGCCGCGCGGCGTGCAGGTGCTGCTGATGCGCCGGCCCGAGCGCGGCAACGATTTCCGCAGCGGCGCCTGCGTGTTCCCCGGCGGCGTGGTCGATGCCGGCGATGCCGCCGCGCACCGCTGGTGCTTCGGGCAGGACGACGCCCAGGCCAGCCGCCGGCTGGGGCTGGGCGCGGGCGGGCTCGACTACTTCGTCGCCGCGCTGCGCGAGTGCTTCGAGGAGGTGGGGCTGCTGTTCGCCTGCCGCCGCGACGGCACGCCGCTGGACCTGGGCGCCCAGGCCGGGCTGCTGCGCGGCTGGCGGCAGCGGCTGCACCGCGGCGAAGCCACGCTGGCGCAACTGTGCGCCGCGCTGGACTGCCGGCTCGACCTGCGCGAGACCGCGTACTTCGCGCACTGGCTGACGCCGGTGATCCGGCCCAAGCGCTTCGACACCCGCTTCTTCGTGCGCCTGGCGCCGCCCGCGCAGGCGGCCGAGCCCGACCTGGGCGAAGCGCTCGAGCTGATGTGGCTCACGCCCGACGAGGCGCTCGATCCGGCGCGCGGGCTGAAGCTGCTCAACGTGACCCAGCGCACGCTGCACGAGTTGCGCGGCTTCGCCGGCGCGCAGGCGGCGTACGAGGCCGCGCTGGCGCGCCGCGGCGTGCAGCGCATCCTGCCGCGGCCGGTCAGCGGCGTCGAGCCGCCTTTCGTGATCCCGGGGCAGCCGGCCTACGACGAGGTCGCACGGCTCGACCCCGAAGGCCGCGGCCACCTGCGCAGCATGCTCGCGCCGGGCGATGCGACGCTGCTCGCGCCGGGGCTGCTGCGCATCGCCGGGGCGCGCCGCCACGCGTACCTGGTGAGCAGCCCGGACAGCGCGGCGGCGGCGATCGACGCCGACCCGGGCGACGCGGCGGCCTGGGCCGCGCTGCAGGCCGCCGCTGCCGGCGCGACGGTGCGCTGGCTGCTCGGTACCAGCGGCGGCGGCGCCGCGCTTGCCGCGCCCGCCGCGCCCGCCGCGCCCGCCGAGTCCGCCGAGTCCGCCGAGTCCGCCGCGCGGCTGGCGCGGGCGTGGCCGCAGGCGGCGCCCGGCGGCAGGGGGCCGCTGCAACTCGGCCCGGGCGCCACGCTCGAGCCCTTGCACGGCGGCTGGCTGCTGGTGCAGGCGCGCGTGCTGATCGGCGGCGACGTGCCGGCCGCTGCTGCCGCCGGCACGGCCGGTGCCGATTGGCTGGCCGGCGCGCCCGGCTTCCTGCAGCCGATTGCGCGGTCCTGAGCGGCGGCGCAACCCGGCGCTGCACCGGGCGCCGCGCTGCGGCGCGGCGCGCTGCGCGCGTCAGCGGCTTGCCGGCACGGGCGGCGGCGGGCTGCGCCACTGCCCGTCGATCAGCACCTGGTAGGGCCGGAACTGCGCCTTGTAGGCCATCTTGGCGCTGCGCTCGATCCAGTAGCCCAGGTACACGTGGCGCAGCTTCAGCAGCTTCGTCTGCTCGATCTGCCACAGCACGCTGTAGGTGCCGTAGCTGGCCTTCGCATCGGGTTCGTAGAAGGTGTAGACGGCCGAGATGCCGTCGTTGAGCAGGTCCAGGATCGACACCATCACCAGCCGCCCCGGGCTGCCGTCTTCGGCCGGCTCGCGGAACTCGACCAGCCTCGAATTGACGCGGCTTTGCAGCAGGAACTGGGTGTACTGGTCGACGCTGTCGTGGTCCATGCCGCCGCCGGCATGGCGCCCGGCCTGGTAGCGCAGGTACAGCCGGTAGTGCTCGGGCATGAAGCCCAGCCGCAGCACGCGCGCCTTCAAGCCGGCATGCTGCTGCCACGCGCGGCGCTGGCTGCGGCTGGCGCGGAAGGCGGCCACCGGCACGCGCAGCGGCACGCACGCGCGGCAGCCGTCGCAATAGGGCCGGTAGGTGAACATGCCGCTGCGCCGGAAGCCGCCGGCCACCAGGCCCGAATACACGTCGGCGTTGATCAGGTGGCTGGGCGTGGCCACCTGCGAGCGCGCCTGGCGGTCAGGCAGGTAGCTGCACGGATACGGCGCTGTCGCATAGAACTGCAGCGACGACAGCGGGAGTTCTTTGGGATGCGTCACGCGGATCGGGGATTCGCCGGGTCGCGCAGCGGCGGCAGCTGCGCCCACAGCGATCGATCATAGGTCCAATCGGCAACCGGGGGCTGCGCGCAGGCCTTCGCCAGGTGGCGCTCGAAATCGGCACGCGCGACTTCGCGCGCGCCCAGCGACGCCAGGTGCGCGGTGTTCTGCTGGCAGTCGATCAGCGCGATGCCGCGCGCGCGGCAGAAGGCCACCAGCGCGGCCAGCGCAATCTTCGACGCGTCGCTCGCCCAGGCGAACATCGATTCGCCGTAGAACATGCGGCCGATGGCCACGCCGTACAGCCCGCCCACCAGTTGGCCGCCGACCCAGGTCTCGAAACTGTGCGCGCCGCCGGCCGCGTGCCAGGCGCGGTAGGCGCGCAGCATCGCCGGCACGATCCAGGTGCCGCCCTGGCCGCAGCGCGGCGTGCGCGCGCAGGCGTCGATCACCCGGCCGAAGTCGTGGTCGATGCGGATCTCGCAGGCCGGGTCGCGCGCGAAGCGGCGCAGCGTCTTGGCAAAGCTGTGGGTGATGTGCAGCTCGGCCGTGGGCAGCACCATGCGCGGGTCGGGCGCCCACCACAGCACCGGCTGGCCCGGGCCGAACCACGGGAAGATGCCGCGGCGGTAGGCGCGCTCGAGCACGACCGGGTCGAGCCGGCGGCCGGCGGCGAGCAGGCCCGGCGCGTCGCTGCCGGCGCCCAGCGCCAGCGCCGTCGGCGGAAAGTCCTCGTCGTCGTCGATCCAGCGCATCTGCGACATGGCGCGATGGTGCCAGGACCGCGCGCCGCAGCCTGCATCGCGAAGTTAGTTGACAACTAAAGTTTCAGCCGCGACACTGCGTTGCCGCGCGGCATTCGACGGCAAAGGGCAACACGCATGAAGATCGTCTGCATCGGCGGCGGCCCGGCGGGGCTGTACTTCGGCCTGCTGATGAAGCAGCTCGACCCGCGCCACGACATCACGGTGGTCGAGCGCAACCGCCCCTACGACACCTTCGGCTGGGGCGTGGTGTTCTCCGACGCCACGATGGACAACATGCGCCGGTGGGACCGGCCCACCGCCGATGCGATCCAGCTCGCGTTCAACCACTGGGACGACATCGAGCTGGAATTCAAGGGCCGCACGATCCGCTCGGGCGGCCACGGCTTCGTCGGCATCGGCCGCAAGCGGCTGCTCAACATCCTGCAGGCGCGCTGCGAGGAGCTGGGCGTGAAGCTGGTGTTCGACACCGAGGTCGAATCGGACGACGCCTTCCCCGACGCCGACCTGATCATCGCCAGCGACGGCATCAACTCGAGGATCCGCAACCAGTACGCGCAGGTCTTCAAGCCCGACATCGTGACCCGCCCCAACCGCTACATCTGGCTGGGCACCAAGCGGCTGTACGACGCCTTCACCTTCGTGTTCGAGAAGACCGTGCACGGCTGGTTCCAGGCGCACATCTACAAGTTCGACGAGACCACCTCGACCTTCATCGTCGAGACGCCGGAGCAGGTCTGGAAGGCGCACGGCCTCGACCAGGCCGGCGTCGACGACTCGATCGCGTTCTGCGAACAGTTGTTCGCCGCCAACCTGCGCGGCGAGAAGCTGATGAGCAACGCACGCCACCTGCGCGGCTCGGCGTGGCTGAACTTCCAGCGCGTTCGTTGCGATCAGTGGTCGCACTTCAACGGCCGCGCGCACGTGGTGCTGATGGGCGACGCGGTGCACACCGCGCACTTCGCGATCGGCTCGGGCACCAAGCTGGCGATCGAGGACGCGATCGAGCTGACGCGCCAGTTCAAGCTGCACGGCGATTCGCGCGAGCAGATCGGCGACGTGCTGCAACGCTACCAGGCGCTGCGCAGCGTCGACGTGCTGCGGCTGCAGAACGCCGCGTGGAACGCGATGGAGTGGTTCGAGGTGGCCGGCGAGCGCTACGCCGACCAGCTGCCGCCCGAGCAGTTCATGTACTCGATGCTCACCCGCAGCCAGCGCATCAGCCACGAGAACCTGCGGCTGCGCGACGCGCGCTGGCTCGGCGGCTACGAGCGCTGGTTCGCCGAGCGCGCCGGGCTCGAGCTGCCCGCCGCGCAGCCGGCGCCGCCGCCGATGTTCACGCCCTACACGGTGCGCGGCGTGACGCTGAAGAATCGCGTGGTCGTGTCGCCGATGGCGCAGTACTCGTGCGTCGACGGCCTGCCGGCCGACTACCACCTGGTGCACCTGGGCGCGCGTGCGCTCGGCGGCGCCGGGCTGGTGATGGCCGAGATGAGCTGCCCGAGCGCCGACGCACGCATCACCCCCGGCTGCCCCGGGCTGTGGCACGCGGCCCAGCGCGACGCCTGGAAGCGCATCGTCGATCACGTGCACGCCGCCACCGACGCGAAGATCGGCATCCAGCTCGGCCATGCCGGGCCCAAGGGCTCGACCAACGCGCCGTGGGACGGCGACGGCGCCGACCGGCCGCTGCCCGGCGGCGAGGCGGGCAACTGGCCGCTGATCTCGGCGTCGGCGCTGCCGTACCTGGAAGACGGCCGCGTGCCGCGCGCGATGACCCGCGCCGACATGGACCGCGTGTGCGCCGATTTCGTGCGCAGCACGCAGTTCGCGGCCGAGGCCGGCTTCGACTGGCTCGAGCTGCACTGCGCGCACGGCTACCTGCTGTCGGCGTTCATCTCGCCGCTGACCAACCGGCGCAGCGACGACTGCGGCGGCAGCCTCGCCAACCGGCTGCGCTGGCCGCTGGAAGTGTTCGGCGCGATGCGCGCGGCCTGGCCCCAGCACCTGCCGATGTCGGTGCGCATCTCGGCGCACGACTGGGTCGAGGGCGGCATCACGCCGGAGGATGCGGTGCAGATCGCGCGCGCCTTCAAGGCGGCCGGCGCCGACATGATCGACTGCTCGTCGGGCCAGGTCAGCGCAGCGCAGCAGCCCACCTACGGCCGCATGTACCAGACGCCCTTTGCCGACCGCATCCGGCAGATGGCCGGCATCCCGACGATCGCGGTGGGCGCCATCAGCGAGGCCGACCACGTGAACAGCATCATCGCCGCCGGCCGCGCCGACCTGTGCGCCATTGCGCGGCCGCACCTGGCCAACCCGGCGTGGACGCTCACAGAGGCGGCGAAGATCGGCTTCACGCCGGTCGCCTGGCCGAAGCAGTACCGCCAGGCCAAGGGCCAGATGGAGGCGATCTTCGCGCGCGAGAAGGCGCAGCAGGCGCAGCCGCAGGTCAGGGAGCCGGCCTGATGCAGCGCGCCGGCCGGCACGACCTCGCCCCGCCGCTCGACGCGCAGCGCATCGGCCTGGAAGCGCGCACCGGCCCCGACGACCACCTGTCGCTGAAGCTGTGGCTGCGGCTGCTGGCCTGCTCCACCGACATCGAGACCGAGATCCGCCGGCGGCTGCGCGCCGGCCACGGCATGACGCTGGCGCGCTTCGACTACCTGGCGCAGCTCGAGCGCCAGCCCGAGGGCCTGCGCATGAGCGCGCTGTCGCGCTGCCTGATGGTCACCGGCGGCAACGTCACCGGCCTGACCACCGAGCTCGAGAAGGCCGGCTGGGTGCGGCGCGACGCCGATCCCGGCGACCGCCGCTCGTGGCGCGTGACGTTGACGCCCGCAGGCCGCAAGATCTTTCACACGGTTGCGGCGGAGCACGAGCGCTGGGTCGTCGAACTGCTCGGCGGCATCGGCGACGACGAGCGGCTGCAACTGTTCCGGCTGCTCGGCCGGCTGCGCACGCAGCTGCCGGCGCGGCACCGGCCGCAGGGCCAGGCGGCATGACGGCGATCGGCGCGCGGGCGCAGCGCAAGCACGCGCCGGCAACCCCGGGGCGCGCCCCTGCCTGCGCGGTCGGCCGCCGCCGGGCCGGCATGCGAACGCAATTGAACGAGCGGGACCGACGATGAGCGACACCACCTACCTCGAATGGCCGTTCTTCGAGCCGCGCCACGCCGAGCTGCAGCGCGCGCTCGACGCCTGGGCGCAGGTGCACGTGCCGCAGGGCGCGCATGCCGACGTCGATGCCGAATGCCGCCGCCTGGTGGCCGAACTCGGCCGCGCCGGCTGGCTGCGCCACGCGGTCGCCGGCCAGGCTTACGGCGGCGCCGGCGAGGCGATCGACAGCCGCGCGCTGTGCCTGATCCGCGAGACGCTGGCGCGCCACTCGGGGTTGGCCGACTTCGCGTTCGCGATGCAGGGGCTGGGCTCGGGCGCGATCTCGCTGGCCGGCAGCGACGCGCAGCGCGCCGCGTACCTGAGCCGGGTGGCGCGCGGCGACGCGATCGCCGCGTTCGCGCTGTCGGAGCCCGACGCCGGCTCCGACGTCGCGGCGCTGGCCTGCTCGGCGCGCACCGAAGGCGACACCGTCGTGCTCGACGGCTGCAAGACCTGGATCAGCAACGGCGGCATCGCCGACTTCTACGTGGTGTTCGCGCGCGACGACCACGGGCCGGATACGCCGAAGCGCGGCGCGCGCGGCATCTCGGCCTACATCGTCGACGCCGGCACGCCGGGCTTCACGGTGGCCGAGCGCATCGACGTGATCGCGCCGCACCCGCTGGCGCGGCTGCGCTTCGAAGGCTGCCGCGTGCCGGTGGCGCAGCGCATCGGCGCGGCCGGCGATGGCTTCAAGATCGCGATGCGCACGCTCGACGTGTTCCGCACATCGGTGGCGGCCGCGGCGCTGGGCTTTGCGCGGCGCGCGCTCGACGAGGCGCTGCAGCGCGCGACCCGGCGGCGCATGTTCGAGCAGCGGCTGGCCGACTTCCAGCTGACCCAGGCCAGGCTCGGCCAGATGGCCGCCACCATCGACGGCGCCGCGCTGCTGACCTACCGCGCCGCCTGGCAGCGCGACCGCGGCGGCGACATCACGCGCGCGGCGGCGATGGCCAAGATGGCCGCCACCGAAGGCGCGCAGCAGGTGATCGACGCGGCGGTGCAGATCTTCGGCGGCCTGGGCGTGGTCAGCGGCCAGGCGGTGGAGAAGCTGTACCGCGAGATCCGCGCGCTGCGCATCTACGAAGGCGCCACCGAGGTGCAGCTGCTGATCATCGCGCGCGAGCTGCTCAAAGACCTGCCCGCCTGAGGGAGCCCACCATGGCCAGCGCCCACGTCGACACCTTCGCCCGCGACCGCCTGCCGCCGCCCGAGGCATTGCCCGAGATCCTGCTCGACCAGCCGTTCCTGCGCTTCCCCGACACGCTGAACTGCGCCGGCGAGCTGCTCGACCGCCATGTGGCCGAAGGGCACGGCGCGCGAGCGTGCCTGCGCACGCCCGACGGCACGGCCTGGAGCTACGCCGAGCTGCAGGACCGCGCCAACCGCATCGCGCAGGTGCTGGTGCACGAGCTGGGACTGGTGAGCGGTAACCGCGTGCTGCTGCGCGCGCCCAACAACCCGATGATGGCGGCCTGCTGGTACGGCGTGGTCAAGGCGGGCGGCATCGCGGTGGGCAGCATGCCGCTGCTGCGCGCGGCCGAACTGAAGCAGATCATCGACAAGGCCGAGATCAGCCATGCGCTGTGCGACCTGCGGCTGATCGACGAGCTGCGCGCGGCGGCGGCCGGCTGCCCGACGCTGCGGCAGATCCGCTGCTTCCACAACGACGACCCCGAGGGGCTCGAGGCGGCAATGGCGCGCCACGACGGCCGCTTCGCCAACGTCGCCACCGCGGCCGACGACGTGTGCCTGATCGCCTTCACCTCGGGCACCACCGGCAAGCCCAAGGGCACGATGCACTTCCACCGCGACGTGATGGCCGCCTGCGCCTGCTGGCCGGCGCAGGTGCTGCGCGCGCAGGCCGACGACGTGTTCATCGGCAGCCCGCCGCTGGCCTTCACCTTCGGCCTGGGCGGGCTGCTGCACTTCCCGATGAGCGTGGGCGCGTCGGCGGTGCTGGTCGAGCGGGTGTCGCCGCCCGAGCTGCTCGACGCGGTGCTGAAGACCGGCGCGACGGTGCTGTTCACCGCGCCGACCTCGTACCGCGCGATGGCGCTGGCGCAGCCCGGCGGCCGGCTGCCGCCGAACCGGCTGCGCAAGTGCGTGTCGGCCGGCGAGGCGCTGCCGGCGGCCACGCGCGCGCTGTGGAAGGCGGCCAGCGGCATCGAGATCATCGACGGCATCGGCTCGACCGAGCTGCTGCACATCTTCATCAGCGCCGACGAGCACGAAGCCCGCGCGGGCGCCACCGGCAAGGTGGTGCCGGGCTATGTCGCCTGCATCATGGATGCCGAAGGCCGCCCGCTGCCGCCGGGGCAGGTGGGCGCGCTCGCGGTCAAGGGCCCCACCGGCTGCAAGTACCTGGACGATCCGCGCCAGGCGATCTACGTGCGCGACGGCTGGAACTACACCGGCGACGCCTACCGGCTCGACGACGACGGGTACTTCCACTTCCAGTCGCGCACCGACGACCTGATCGTCTCGGCCGGCTACAACATCGGCGGCCCCGAGGTCGAGGAGGCGCTGCTGCGCCACCCGGCGGTGGCCGAGTGCGGCGTGATCGGCGTGCCCGACGCCGAGCGCGGCCAGATCGTCAAGGCCTTCGTCGTGCTCAAGAGCGGCCATGCGGCCGGCGACGCGATGGTGCAGGCGCTGCAGGCGCACGTGAAGCAGACGATCGCGCCCTACAAGTACCCGCGCGCGGTCGAGTTCCGCGCGTCGCTGCCGCGCACCGAGACCGGCAAGCTGCAGCGCTTCAAGCTGCGCGCCGGCGGCTGAGGGCGTGTGAATGAATCCCACACCCCCGATCAACCGGCTGCGGGCACTCGCCGCCCAGCTCTGACCAAACCGAAGCGGAGCCCCCGATGAGCAAGCAACTGCTGCAACCCGCCGCCTGGCGCCGGCCCAAGGGCTATGCCAACGGCGTCGCGGCGCGCGGATTGACCGTCAGCGTCGCCGGCATGATCGGCTGGGACGCGGACGAGCGCTTCGTCAGCGACCGCCTGGCCGACCAGGCGCGCCAGGCGCTGGCCAACGTGGTCGCGGTGCTGGCCGAGGCCGGCGCCAGGCCCGAACACATCGTGCGCATGACCTGGTACCTGACCGACAAGCGCGAGTACCAGGAGCAGGTGCGCGAGATCGGCGCCGCCTACCGCGAGCTGATCGGCGACTTCGGCGTGGCGATGACCGCGGTGCAGGTGGCGGCGCTGATGGAGGACCGCGCCAAGATCGAGATCGAGGTCACCGCCGTCGTGCCCGATTGAGGGCGCTGCGCCGGCCGCGCAGGCTCGGGGCAGCGCGGCGTCTTGCCGGGCGCCGGCGGCGCCAGCCGCCGCGCTCAGCCGCCCTTGGGCGGCGCTTGCGCAGGGGCCTGCTTCGGAATGCCGTCGTACCAGTGCTCCGGCAGCACGATCTTGGCGTGCGACGGGTCGCTCAGGTAGTGCGGCGACATGATCTGCACCCCTTGCTCGTTGAACACGTCCTGCACGTTGGCGTGCAGCTGGCTCATGACCTCGGCGCGCGGCAGCGGCTGCTCGGGGACGGCCTGGCACACCAGCCGGTACTCCGGATAGAAGTCCGACAGCTTCACCTGGAACACCAGCGGCGCCGGGTCCATCAGCACGCCCGGCGTGCGCCGCGCCGCCTCGGCCAGCATCACGTTCACCTGGCGCCACGGCGTGTCGTAGCCGATGGTCACGGTGGTGTCGACGATGAAGCCCCGGCCCTTGACGGTGCGCGAGTAGTTGCCCGTCACCGCGCCCAGCACCTGCGAGTTCGAGATCGTCAGCTCCTGGCCCATGCCGGTGCGGATGCGGGTGGTGAAGGCGCCCAGGTTCGTCACGGTGCCTTCGCTGTCGCCGATGCGCACGTACTCGCCTTCGCGGAAGGCACGGGTGTAGGTCAGGATCAGCCCGCTGGCCAGTTGGCCGACGAGGTTCGACGCGCCCAGCGACAGCATCAGGCCCACCAGCACCGACAGGCCCCTGAAGGCCTCGGTGCCGGAGCCCGGCAGGTACGGATAGGCCATGACCAGCGCGAACAGCCACACCGTGCCGATGCACAGCTTGGCGGTGATCAGCGCCACGTCGGCGCCCAGCCAGCTCAGTTTGACCTGGCCGGCGGCGACCTTGCCGAAGAAGCCGCGCAACACGCTCGTCAGCAGCCACGCCAGCCAGAAGATCAGCGCCGCGGCCAGCAGGTCGGGGATCGCGCGCGCGATCGCCAGCGCGAAGCGGCCCAGCATGCCGAACAGGAAACCGTTGAGCTGTTCGCCCCACGGGCGGGTGTAGGGGAACTGCGCCAGCGAGGTGCTCAGCCACTTGTAGACCAGCAGCAGCGCGAGCGACCAGTGCAGCAGCATCAGCAGCCAATGCTCGAATCGCAGCAGGCCCTCGCGCTGCACGATGTCCACGCCGCCGACGCGCAGCCGGTCGGCATGCGCCAGCGTCTTGCCCGTCATCCAGGCCTCGATGCGCCGGCGCGCCCGGCGCAACAGCCACAGCAGCAGCAGCATCACCGCGCCCGCCCCCAGCGCCACCGCGCTCGAGATCAGCAGCGAGCGCAGGTCGCGCGCCTCGCGCGATTCGTCGATCGCCCGCTGCAGCACCTGCGCGGCCTGCGCAGCGGCGGCGCGCGCGGCGGCCGGCGTGCGCTCCTCGGTGTCGTCGGGAATGACCGCGAACATCAGCGTGCCGTCGATGCGCACCAGCACGCCTTCGGCGACCTCGATCGTCTGCACCGCCAGCGTGCCGCCGCGGCGCAGCGCCCTGTCGATGCGCGCCTCGCCTTCGGCGGCACGCGCCGCCGGCGCGATGCCGAACAAGCTGGCGCGCAGCGTGATGACGTCGCGGTTCATGACCTCGATCCGCGCGGGGGCCGGCGCCACCGTGGCGCCCGGCTGCGCTGCCAAGGCGGCCAGCGACGGCGTCACCGAGGCCGCAGCCTGCTGTGCCGGCGCCGGGGCCTGCTGCGGCGCCGTCGCGCGCGCATCCTGTGCCGCTGCCGGCGCCATCAACCCGGCGAGCGCCAACAGCGCGCACCCCAGCACGACCGGCCACGCCGGCAGACGCAATACCCTGGCCATCTGACGGTCCTCGCCCGGTTGTCGATCGGTTGGGCCGCGAGTCTACCCAAGCCGCACATCCGGGAACGCGGCCGGGCCGGGCCGCGGCCCGCCATCGATGGCGGCAGCGGTGCAGGCCCCGTGCGCCCGGTGCCGGCGTCCGCATATGGATGAATTGTTGCGATACATCCGCGATCGGCCTATGCTGAAGCCATGACTGCGATCGCCCGGCCTGCGGCCGAAGATGTCGACCTGGCCAGCCCGGCCGCCGCCGCGGCGGCGCTGCGCACCTTCTGGCGGCTGGCCGAGGCCTGGGGCTTGAGCGTGCCCGAACAGATGGCGCTGCTGGGCGTCGGCCGCAGCCGGCTGTACCAGTGGAAGCAGGGGCGTGTGGGCGCGCTCGACCGCCACGTGCTCGAGCGCCTGAGCTACCTGTTCGGCATCTACGCGGCGCTGCGGCTGCTGCTGCCCGAGCCCGGGCGCGCCGATGCCTGGCTGCGCAGGCCGAATGCGGCGCCGCTGTTCAACGGCCAGTCGGCGCTGCAGCGCATGCTCGGCGGCCAGGTCGCCGACCTGTACGTGGTGCGCCAGTACCTCGACGCGCAGCGCGGCGGCAAGTCGTGACCCGGCCGGCTGCCGCCTTGCGGGGCGCACCGGCCGACCCGCAGCGCATCGGCGTGCACGACACGCGGTGGAAGCCCTGCTTTCGGCTGATCGCGTCGCGCTTCCCCACCGTGGGGCTGTACGACGAAATCGCCGACCCGGCCGACCTCGACGTCGTGTTCGCGATCGAGGCGCTGACCAACCCGCGCATCCGCGACGAACTGGGCCAGATCGGGCTGGTGCCGCCCGCGCAGCGCATCAGCGGCCCGGGCAGCACGCCGATCATGGCGGCCTTCACCCACCTGAACCCCGAGGGCTCGCGCTTTTCCGACGGCAGCTGGGGCGTGTACTACGCGGCACAGGCGCTGGACACGGCGATCGCCGAGGTCAGCCACCACCGCGCCGTGTTCCTGGCGCGCACCGCCGAGCCGCCGATCGACATCGACCTGCGGCTGATCACCGCCACGCTGCAGGCGCCGCTGCATGACCTGCGGCCGCTGGCCCGCAGCGCGCCGGCGCTGTTCGACCCGAACGACTACGCCGCCGGGCAGGCGCTGGCGCGCGCGCTGCGCACGGCCGGCAGCGCCGGCGTGCTGTACCCGAGCGTGCGCCACGCCGGCGGCGCGTGCGCCGGCGTGTTCCGCCCGAACGCGCTGGCATCGGCCCGCGCTGCCGCGCACATTGCGCTGCACTGGGACGGGCAGCGCATCACCCACTGGTACGAGAAGCGCGCACCCCGGCCGCTGGGATGAGCGCCCGAGCATCCAAGGCCCGGCAACGGGCGATGCGCGGGCCTGCGATCCGCGCTCAGCGGCGGCCCGCCCACCAATCCCGGTTGGCGGCGAGCGCGCGCGTGGTCCGGTCGAGCCACTGCCGCGCTTCGTCTTCGCGCAGGAAGACGCCGCGCAGCAGCCCGGCGGGGCCGGCACCCCGCACCGCCGTGTTGCACAACTCGATCTGGCCGGGGCTGACCACGAATGCCTGCGGCATGGCGCGCATGGCCGGCGTCAGGCACGGATAAGTCGCCGCCGCCGCAGCCGCAGGGTCACAACAAAGGATTGCCTGGTCGAGCCGCGTCAGCAGCCCCTTCGCCTGCCGGCCGGCGGCGGCCCGCATCGCGCACAGCGCGGCCTGCGGGACGATGCGCGGCAGCAGCAGGCCGCTGTGCGACGCCGTGGCGATGCCGTCGTTGCCCATCTGGATCACACATTCGGCAGTGCCGCACTCGATCGTGTCCATGCCCCGCTCCTGCTGCCGCTCGCTGCGCCCGGCCGGCCGTCAGCCGCGTTTGCGCCACCAGTCCTGGTTGGCGGCGATCGCTGCGATATTCTGGACCAGCCACGCCCGCGCCTCGGCTTCGCTGAAGAAGGCCCGGCGCAGCAGCCCCGCCGCACCGGCGCCGCGCATCAGGGTGTCGCACAACTCGACCTGCCCGGGGCTGATCACGAACGCGGCCGGCAGCGCGCGCACCTGCGCCGGCAGATCGCGGTAGGCCGCCATCATCGAGGCCGGGTCGCAGCACACCGCCGCCTTGTCGACGCGGCTGAGCAGCCCCCTCGCGTGCCGCTCGGCCCCGGCCTGCATGGCGCGCGCCGCCAGCCGCGGGAAGTTCTCCGGCAACAGCAGGCCGCTGTACACCGTCGTGCAGATGCCGTCGCCGTCCACCCGCATCGAGCAGGCACCCGTGCCGCATTCGATCGTGTCCATGCCCCATCCCGCCGTTGTTGTTGCGCCGCGCACGTCGAGGTGGGTCCGCCGGCTTGCACCGGCCCGCCGCCGTCAACGCAACCGGCCATGCGATACCTGGCGCCCGCCGCGGCCGACTCCACCCGCCCGAATGCCGCAGAGGCCCCAATCTAGCGGTCGGTTCCCCCGGGCACTGATCTGGGCGGGCGCCGGATTGTTATAGGGCGATAAGCACCGCGCGTACGGCGGCGCTCCCGTCGGCATGTGCGCGGCCGGTACGGCACGGAGCCGGCACCGCACGCCTTGTCGCCGCCGCCGGGCAGCCAGGCGCGCAAGCGCTGACCCTGTCGCACAAGGCGCTGCCCTTCGGCACCTGGGTGGTCGTGACCAATGTCGGCAACGGCAAGAGCGTCAAGCTGCGCGTCAACGACCGTGGGCCGACCCAGGCCGACCGCATCGGCGACGTGTCCGATGCCGCTGCGCGCCGGCTCGGCTTCGTGCACGCGGGCCTGACCGAGGCCAAGCTGGAAGCGGCCGGCACGGCACCGAAGCAGTAGCCGCGATCGAAGCCCGGGCGGGCTCAGCGGTCGAGGGTGCGGCGCGCCCGGGCCGGCGCAGCGCGCACGCTCAGCGCCCGCTCCAGTTGGGCGCGCGCTTCTCGACGAAGGAGGCACGGCCCTCCTTCGCGTCCTCGGTCAGCGCCAGCGTCATGATCTGCGTCTCGAGGAAGCTGATCGACTGCTCGAAGCTCATGTCGAAGGCGGCGCGCATCATCACCTTGCCGCGGCGCAGCGCGGTCGGCGACTTGTTCACGACGCGCTGCACCAGCCAGTCGGTCTTGGCATCCAGTTCGCCGGCCGGCGCCACGTGGTTGACCAGGCCGATCTCGGCCGCGCGGCGCGCGTCGATCGGCTCGCCGGTCAGGCACAGCTCGGCGATGTGGCGCGGCGCGCACAGGTGTTGCAGCACCGCCAGCACCTGCGCCGGAAAGAGGCCGATCTTGACCTCGGGCAGGCCGAAGCTCGCGTGCTCGGCCGCCACCGCCAGGTCGCACATCGCCATGAAGCCCATGCCGCCGGCCAGGCAGTGGCCGTTGACGCGCGCGATCAGCGGCAGCGATGTCGTCTGCGCATAGCGCAGCAGGTCGGCGAACTCGGCGTGCGGCTGGGACGGGTCGAACTGGAACGAACCCGAACCCTTGGCCAGGTCGGCGCCGGCACAGAAGGCCTTGTCGCCGGCGCCGGTGAGCACCACCGCGCGCACCGCGGGGTCCTGGTGCGCCTGCTCCAGCCCGCGCCGGATGCCCTGCAGCACCGCGCTGTTCATCGCGTTGCGCTGCGCCGGGCGGTCGATGGTCAGCCACAGTGCGTGGCCGCGCTGGTCGATCTTCAGTTCGTCGCTCATGACAGCCCCTCGTCCGGTGGGTACACCGGCCGATCCCCCGTGGGGATGCGGGCCGGCTTGGGAGCGGCCCGGCGCTCGGCCCGCTCCGGCAACAGGTGACGCCGGCCCATCACCGGCCCTTGAACTGCGCGGGCCGCTTGGCCAGGAAGGCGGCGACGCCTTCGCGGTGATCTTCGGTGTCCATCGCCTGCGCCTGCAGCAGCGCCTCGAGCTCGAGCTGCTCGGCCAGCCCGTTGCCGGATCCGGCGGCGAAGGCCTGCTTGACCAGATCATAGGCGCGCGTGGGCATCTGCGCCATCTTGCGCGCGGTGGCCAGCGCCTCGGGCATCAGCCGGTCGTCGGCATGCACCTTCCACACCAGCCCGTACTGCAGCGCGTCGGCGGCCGAGATTTTCTCGGCCAGCAGCGCCAGCGCACGCGCGCGCACGTCGCCCGCCATGCGCGGCAGGAACCAGGTGCTGCCGCAATCGGGCACCAGCCCGATGCGCGTGAAGGCCTGCAAGAAGGTGGCCGATTCGCCCGCCAGCACGATGTCGCAGGCCAGCGCCAGGCTCATGCCGGCGCCGGCGGCCGCGCCGTTGACCGCCGCGACGATCGGCTTCGGGAACTGGCGCATCGCCAGCACGATCGGGTGGTAGCGCTCGCGCAGGCTCTGCGCCACGTCCAGCGGGCCGTCGCGCATCGCGCCGGCCGCCAGATCGGCGCCGGCGCAGAAGCCCCGGCCGGCGCCGGTGAGCAGCAGCGCGCGCACCGCCGGGTCGGCCTTGGCGCGCGCCAGGCCGTCGCGCAGGCCGGCGAGCAGCGCGTCGTCGAGCGCGTTCAGCACCGCCGGGCGGTTCATCGTCAGCGTCGCGACACCGGCTTCGGCGGCGTACAGCACGGCGGCTTCACTCATCGTCTTCGTCTCCTCGTTGCGCGTCAGGCGGCGTCGGGCTCGATGCGCAGCAGCAGCCGCCCCGGCGCCACCTGCGTGCCGACGGCGGCGCCGAGCTCGGCCACGGTGCCGGCCAGCGGCGCGACGATGCGATGTTCCATCTTCATCGCCTCGATCGCCAGCACGAATTCGCCCTTGGCCACGCGCTGCCCCGGCTGCACCGCCAGTTGCACCAGCGCGCCGTGCATGCGGCTGACGATCGCGCCGTCGCCGCCGCCGTCGCGGCCGCGCGGCGGCGCGTCGCTCAGGTCTTCGAAGGCTTCGCAGACGCCCTCGACCTGCGCCCAGCCGCTGCGGCCGTCGCCGCTGAGCTGCACGCTGCCTTCGGCGCCGTCGATCGCGAAGCGTGCGTCGACGCCGTCGTCGGCGAGCACCTCGACCTCGTGGCGCTCGTCGCCGAGCGTGACCTGCACCGCTTCGCCGGCGGCGTAGGCCAGGCGCAGCGCGAGCGTGGCCTCGCCCACGCGCAGCCGCAGCGGCGTCTCGCGCCGCCCGGCAGAACTCCACAGCGCCAGCGGGCCGAAGGCGCGCGCGCGCCGGTGCAGCAGCAGCGCGGCCACCACCGCCGCCCAGCGCCCGCCCGCGGCCGGCGCCGCCCAGCCGGCGCTGTCGCGCTCGAGCCAGTGGGTGCACAGCCGCGCCTCGGCGAAGGCCGGCGCCCGCAGCGCCTGCAGCAGGTAGTCGCGGTTGGTGCGCAACCCGAGCACGGCGCTGCGCTCGAGCGCGCGCAGCAGCCGGGCGCGCGCCTGTTCGCGGTCGGCGCCGAAGGCGACGAGCTTGGCGATCATCGAGTCGTAGTACGGCGGGATCGTCGGCCGCTCGGCCAGCCCGTGGTCGATGCGCACGCCGTCGCCGGCCGGCAGCTGCCAGTGCGTGATCGCACCGGCCTGCGGCGCGAAGCCGCCAAAGGCGTCCTCGGCGCACAGCCGCGCCTCGATCGCGTGGCCGCGCGAGCGGATGTCGGCCTGCGCCAGCGGCAGCGGCTCGCCGCGCGCGACGCGCAGCTGCCATTCGACCAGATCGAGCCCGGTGACGGCCTCGGTCACCGGGTGCTCGACCTGCAGCCGCGTGTTCACCTCGAGGAACGAGAAGCTGCCGTCGGGCGCGAGCAGGAACTCCACCGTGCCGGCGCCGACGTAGCCGACCGCGCGCACGAGCTTCACCGCGGCCTCGCCCATCGCGGCGCGCAGCGCATCCGGCAGGCCCGGCGCCGGCGCCTCCTCGAGGATCTTCTGGTGCCGACGCTGCGTCGAGCAGTCGCGCTCGCCCAGGTACACCGCGCCGCCGTGCGCATCGCCGAAGACCTGCACCTCGACGTGGCGCGCATCGTCGACCAGGCGCTCCATCAGCAGCTCGCCGCTGCCGAACGACGATTGCGCCTCGGCGCGCGCCGCTTCCAGCAGCTGCTGCAGCGCTTCGACGTCGGCCACGTCGCGGCAGCGGCGCATGCCGCGGCCGCCGCCGCCGGCCGCAGCCTTGATCATCAGCGGCGCACCGATGCGCCGCGCCTCGGCCACCAGCGTGTCCAGGTCCTGCTGCGGCCCGGCATAGCCCGGCAGGCAGGGCACGCCGATGCGCAGCGCCAACTGCTTGGCGGCCGACTTGTTGCCGAGCGCGTCGATCGCCTCGGGGCCGGGCCCGACGAACACGATGCCCGCCGCGCGGCAGGCGCGCGCGAAGCCGGCGTTCTCCGCCAGGAAGCCGTAGCCCGGATGCACGGCACCGGCGCCGCTGCGCCGGCAGGCGTCGAGCACGCGCTCGATGTCGAGGTAGCTGTCGCGCGCCGGCCCGGCGCCGATGCGCAGCGCCGTGTCGGCCTGCTGCACGTGGCGCGCGTCGCGGTCGGCGTCGGAGTACACCGCCACCGTGCGCAGGCCGAGCGCGCGCGCACTGCGGAACACGCGGCAGGCGATCTCGCCGCGGTTGGCAACGAGGACGGTGTCGAACATCGGCGTTCAGCCCTGCCTCGGCATGATGCCCATCGTCTTGGCGATGATGCCCATCATCACCTCGTCGGCGCCGCCGCCGATCGAGCCCAGGCGCGAGTCGCGCCACGCGCGGTTGACGCGCGTCTCCTCGATGTAGCCCATGCCGCCCCAGAACTGCAGGCACCAGTCGGCGACTTCGCGCGCGACGCGCGCGCACTTGAGCTTGCACATCGACGCGAGCTGGGTCACGTCGTGGCCGGCCACGTACAGCGCCACCGCCTTGTGGAACAGCGCGCCGACCGCCTCGACCTCGGTCGCCAGCTCGGCCAGCTTGAAGTAGATGTACTGGTTCTCGAGCAGCGGCTTGCCGAAGGCGATGCGCTCGCGCAGGTAGTCGATCGTCTCCTGGATGATCTCGTGGTTCTTGCGCCAGCCGGCCGCCGCCCACAGCCGTTCCTCCTGGAACTGCTGCATCTGGTAGGTGAAGCCCATGCCTTCCTCGCCGATGCGAAAGCGTTGCGGCACGCGCACGTTGTCGAAGTGCAGCTGCGCGGTGTCGGACGAGTTCATGCCCGCCTTCTTCAGCTTGCGCGCGACCTCCACGCCCTTGGTCTTCATCGGCACGCAGATCAGCGTCTTGTTGCGGTGCGCCGAGCCGCCTTCGGAAGTGTTGGCGAGCACGCAGCACCAGTCGGCCTGGGTGCCGCTGGTGGTCCACATCTTGCCGCCGTTGATCACGTAGTCGCCGCCGTCCTTGCGCGCGGTGGTCTTGATCGACGCCACGTCGGAGCCGGCGCCGACCTCGGACACGCCCAGGCAGGCCACGTAGTCGCCGCTGATCGACGGCGCGAGGAACTCCTTGCGCACTTCGTCGGAGCCGAAGCGCGCCAGCGCCGGCGTGGCCATGTCGGTCTGCACGCCGATCGCCATCGGCACGCCGCCGCAACGGATCGCGCTCAAGCCCTCGGCGAAGGCCGCGGCGTAGCTGTAGTCGAGCCCCTGGCCGCCGTATTCGACCGGCTTGTTCACGCCCAGGAAGCCGAGCTTGCCCATCTTGCGGAACAGCTCCTTCGCCGGGAAGATTCCGGCCTTCTCCCATTCGTCGACGTGCGGGTTGATCTCGGCTTCGCAGAACTTCTTCAGCGAATCCTGCAGCGCGATGTGGTCTTCGGTGTAGATGGTCGGTTGCATGTTGATTGCCTCAAGGTCTGGCGACGCCGAACTGCATCGGCCGCAGCACGCGCGCATCGGCCTGGCGGCAGATGTCGAAGGCCAGGCCGAGCACGCGGCGGGTGTCGCGCGGGTCGATCACGCCGTCGTCGAGGTTGCGCCCGCTGGTGTAGAAGGCGTCGGACTGGCGGTCGAAGTTGTGGATGATCCTCTGCTCGAGCGAGCGCAGCTGCGCTTCGTCGACCGGCACGCCGCGGCGCTTGGCGCCGCCCTCGGCGACGATGCGCATCGTCAGCGCCGCCTGCTCGCCGCCCATCACCGCGGTGCGCGCGTT
This sequence comes from Pseudomonadota bacterium, assembly GCA_018240325.1. Lineage (GTDB taxonomy): Bacteria > Pseudomonadota > Gammaproteobacteria > Burkholderiales > Burkholderiaceae_C > Rubrivivax. The sequence continues at coordinate 8,192 of JAFEFZ010000059.1, read as the reverse complement.
CGGCCAGCTGAACACGAATCTAGGGCCGTAGGAGCGGCCGCACATGCCGTAGTTGCCGGCGCCGAAGCTCGCACCGCACATCAGCGTGATGCTCGGCACCGTGGCGTTGGCCACCGCCTGGATCATCTTCGAGCCGTGCTTGATCATGCCGGCCTGCTCGCTGCTCTTTCCCACGATGTAGCCGGTGGTGTTCTGCAGGTACAGCAGCGGGATGCCGGCCTGGCAGCAGCCGTGGATGAAGTGCGTGGCCTTGGTGGCGCCGGCCGGGTCGATCGGGCCGTTGTTGGTGATGATGCCCACGGGCATGCCGTACAGCGCCGCGTGCCCGCAGGGCGTGCCGGGGCCGTAGTCGACGCCGAACTCGGTGTACTCCGAGCGGTCGGCGATGCGCGCGATCACCTCGCGCATGTCCACCGACGTGCGGAAGTCCAGCGGCATCACGCCGGCCAGCTCGTCGCTCGGGTACAGCGGCTCGAGCGCGGGGTCGGCGTCGATGGCGCTGGCCGGGCCCTGCGGGCCCCATTGCAGCCGCTGCATCAGCTCGCGCGCGATGCGCAGCGCATCGGCGTCGTCCTCGGCGATGTACTCGCCCAGGCCCGACACCGCGGTGTGCATCTCGGCGCCGCCGAGCTCCTCGTCGGTGGCGACTTCGCCGGTGGCCGCCTTCAGCAGCGGCGGCCCGGCGAGAAAGGCCTTGGCGCGGCCGCGCACCATGATCACGTAGTCCGACAGCCCCGGCATGTAGGCGCCGCCGGCGGTGGACGAGCCGTGCACCACGCCGACCACCGGGATGCCCGCGGCCGACAGCCTGGCCAGGTTGTAGAACAGCTTGCCGCCGCCGATGAAGCCCTCGACCTTGTACTGCAGCAGGTTGGCGCCGGCCGATTCGATCAGCTGCACGAAGGGCAGCTTGTTCTCGAGCGCGATCGCCTGCGCGCGCAGGATCTTGTCGCCGCCCATGCGCTGGATCGCGCCGGCGTCGATGCCGGCGTCGTTGACGGTGACGACGCAGCGCGTGCCGCTGATCGTGCCGATGCCGGCGATCACGCCGCCGCCGGGCACGCTCTTGTCCGGATCCTCGACGTCGACCAGCCAGCCGGCCAGCGACGTGAGCTCGAGCCACGGCGCGCCCGCATCGAGCAGCCGCGCCAGCCGCTCGCGCGGCAGCAGCTGGCCGCGCTTGTCGAACAGCGGCCGCGCCCGGGCCGACGCCGCGGCGGCGCGCGCCTCGAGCTCGCGCAGCCGCGCCACCAGCGCCAGCATGCCGCGCCGGTTGGCGGCAAAGGCGGCGCCCGAAACGTCGACGCCGGAAGCGATTCGCGCCACGGAATTCTTACTGAGTGGAATTGCAATATCTTCAAGGCTCGGCATCCGACCGTCAAGCGGCCGCCGCCGATGGTCATGGAAAACCACTAGGCGACGGCCCGCATGCTTGACGCCATCGGCGCCGCATCTATACTGAATCGCGTTCATTACAGGCCCCCGATGACCCCCCTGCCCCGCCGCCGCAAGGCCGTGCGTCGCGCCGAGATCCTGGACGCTGCGCGCGCCGTGTTCCTGGCGCAGCCCTACGGGCAGGCGTCGGTCAACCAGATCGCGGCACGCGCCGGCTGCGTGGTCGGCACGATCTACGGCTACTTCGAGGGCAAGCGCGACCTGTTCGATGCGGTGCTGACCGACTTCTACGACCGGCTGATCGCCGACATCGAGCCGAAGTTCGCGGTGCTGCACGGCACCGAGGACCGGCTGCGCTTCCTGGTGGCGCGGCACCTGCAGATCACGGTCGACGATGCGCCGTGGCTGCGCGTGCTCGGCCGCGAGGCCAAGGACGGCGCGGGCTACTTCGGCTCGAGGCTGCACCAGCTGAACCGGCGCTACGCGCAGTTCCTGACGCGCACGCTCGACGACGGCATCGCGCGCGGCGAGTTGCGCGCCGACCTGGACCCGCAGCTCGCGCGCGACCTGGTCTTCGGCGGTCTCGAACACTGGGTGTGCAACACCGTCGGCCGCGGCCGGCCGCGCGACACGGCGGCCGCCGCGCACGCGGTCACGCGCATGCTGCTCGACGGCTGGCGCGCCGCACCGGCGCCGCGCGGCGACCCGGCGCTGCGCAGCCTCGAGCAACGGCTGAGCGTGCTCGAGAACCGGCTCGAAGGCCGCGGCGCCGCGAAGGCGCGCCGGCCCGCCAAGGAGGCGACGACATGACGAACGACCGCAGCGTGCGCATCGGCAGCGCCTCGGGCTTCTGGGGCGACACCGCGTCGGCCGCGCCCGCGCTGGTGCGCGGCGGCAACGTCGAGTACCTGGTGTTCGACTACCTGGCCGAAGTCACGATGTCGATCCTGGCCGCGCAGAAGGCCAAGGACGCCAACGCCGGCTACGCGACCGATTTCGTGCACGTCACGATGAAGGCGCTGCTGCCCGAGCTCAAGGCCCGCGGCATCCGCGTGGTCGCCAACGCCGGCGGCGTCAACCCGATCGCCTGCCGCGACGCGCTCGCGAAGGTGGCGGCCGATCTCGGCATCGAGCTGTCGATCGGCGTCGTGCTCGGCGACGACCTGAGCGCGCGCGCCGACGAGTTCCGCGGCCGCGGCATCACCGAGATGTTCAGCGCCGCGGCCTTCCCGCAGCGCACCGCGAGCATCAACGCGTACCTGGGCGCGCTGCCGATCGCGCGCGCGCTCGACGCCGGCTGCGAGGTGGTGATCACCGGCCGCTGCGTCGATTCGGCGGTGACGCTGGGCGTGCTGGTGCACGAGTTCGGCTGGGACGGCGGCGACTACGACCGCCTGGCACAGGGCTCGCTCGCCGGCCACCTGGTGGAATGCGGTGCGCAGTGCACCGGCGGCCTGTTCACCGACTGGGAAGTCGTGCCCGACTGGGACGTGATCGGCTTCCCGATCGTCGAGGCCCGCGCCGACGGCCGCTTCGTGATCACCAAGGTCGAAGGCAGCGGCGGCCTCGTGAGCCCGGCCACGGTGGCCGAGCAGATGCTCTACGAGATCGGCGACCCGCGCGCCTACCACATGCCCGATGTCGCCTGCGACTTCACCGGCGTGCGCTTCGAGCAGGCGGGGCCCGACCGCGTGCTCGTGTCCGGCGCGAAGGGCCGGCCGCCGACCGACACCTACAAGGTCAGCGCCACCTTCATGGACGGCTTTCGCAACACGGCCTTCCTGACGATCGCCGGCGAGCAGGCGGCGGCGAAGGCGCGGCGCACCGGCGAGGCGCTGTTCAAGCGGATCGCGCGCATGCTCGCCGAAGCGGGCCTGCCCGCGTTTGCCGAGCAGCGCATCGAGGTCATCGGCGCCGAGGACATGTACGGCGCGCATGCACGGCCCGCCTCGCGCGAGGTGGTGCTGAAGATGGCGGTGAAGACGCCGTCGAAGGCGGCAGCCGAGCTGTTCGCACGCGAGTTCGCCGCGTCGGCCACGTCGATGGCGCCGGGCACCACCGGCCTGGTCGGCGGCCGGCCGACGCCGGTGCCGGTGATCCGGCTGTTCTCGTTCCTGATCCCGAAGCGCGAAGTGCCGGTGGCGCTGTGCATCGGCGACGCCGAGGTGCCGGTCGCGATCCCCACCGACGGCGGCTTCGACGCGCGCACGCTCGGCCCGGCGCTGCGCTACGGCAGCGCGCCGGCCTTCGAGGGCTTCGACAGCGTGCCGCTGATCCGCCTGGCGCACGGCCGCTCGGGCGACAAGGGCGACAAGGCCAACATCGGCATCATCGCGCGCAGGCCCGAGTACCTGCCGCTGCTGAACCATTGGCTGACGCCCGAGCGCGTGGCCGCGCACTTCGCGCACAACCGGCCGAGCCGCGTCGAGCGCTTCGACCTGCCGGGCACGAACGCGATCAACTTCCTGCTGCACGACGTGCTCGGCGGCGGCGGCATGGCGTCGCTGCGCACCGACAACCTGGCCAAGTGCTACTGCCAGGTGCTGCTGTGCATGGAAGTGCCGGTGCCGGGCGACATTGCGCTGTGAGTCGCTGCTGACTGCCCGCGCGATGCGGCGCGCTGGCCGCCCGGTACCGGGGTCCCAGCCGGCCGGCCCGTTGCTGCGCCGTCGCCGGTCAGCGCGCCGCCGTGAGAAACGCGGCAACCGGGGCCAAGAGGGCATCACCGCCCTGTGCCGCGACGGATTGATCGACCGCAGAATCCTTGGCAAGTACAGCAAAGGACACCGCGCATGCAGAAGGAAGCCTTCATCGGATGGCTGGTATGCCATGGCAACCAACCGAATAGCGCAGCTTCGCGGGCGTCGGGGTGCAAACGAGTCGAGAGCCACTATTCGGACCTGGACGCATTGTCTCCAAACGGTTTCCTGCGCCTGCTCGAGGAGTTCGATCCGAACGCGTGCGCGGGCAAGCACAAGATTCCGATCAGCGGCAATTACTACAACGGCACCGCCGCGCTGAAGAGTTCTCTCGAGCTGTACCGAAAGTTCCGCTTCGATCAGGAGCCAAACCCTGCCTCACCAACATCCGAGCCTGCACCAGAGCCTCCGATGCCCGTTCACGCATACTGGCCCGAATGGGAATCGCCCTCGGAGGAGGACTCGCTACACCTCGCGCAGGTGCTGACGCGCCATACGCAGTTCCTGCATCCGGACATCGTCCGCCGCGTCGTCGAGGACAACGAACGACACGCCGCTCGGTGGGGCGCTCGCCTGGTCGAGCTGGGCGTCGCCACCGACGCCTACCTGTGGCCACGCTCGCCTTGCGCTTTCCCCGGCGTGCGGCGCTACACGGGCAGCGCCGAGATCGCCAAGTTCCGGGGTCACAAGCCGGGCGACGGCAGTCCACCTCCGGGTGCGGTGGCGATCGACGACAACGATTACCCAAAACATCTGTGGTCGTTCCTGTTCCGCGGCAAGCCGTTCCAGAAGCATGGCCCGAAGGGCTACAACCTCGCGCACGTCGTCGACCACAAGGACCACGGCAACCGCGCGGCCGAACACTTCGAACTTGCTCAGGGCGCTTCCGTCGAGGGCCGTCTGTATGGTCTCTTCACCTGCCCGACGAACACCGTGTTCGTGCCGCTCGGACTGCTGAAGCCGACCGACTTCCACCCCAAGGTGCGTGGCCTGCTCATCCGCAAGGCTCAGGCGCTGTACGGCTCGTGCTGCAGCATCGTCCCGCCGTTCATGTCGCTGCGCGAGTGCGGCGACTCGCGCTGGAGCATCGACCGCTTCGAGTGGGCCGAACCCGTCGGCGATCCAGCGCACCTCGACAAGTTCCTCGCGTTCCGCAACGAAAGGCTGGACAAGCTGCTGGCGCAAGCTGGACCGACGCCTGCAAGCTGACCCTGGCGGCACAGTCACGCCAGCGACCTCGGTCCGACAAGATGCGCGATACGTCGGCGCGGCGGGCTATCGTGCGGCAACGCGCGGCTCCAGCACCTCACCGGCTTCAACGGGCGCGGGCATTCAGGCGGACTTTGCGCGCATCCGCATGTGCGGCCGCGACGCGGAGGCGTCTGCATCGTGTTCGCCGCGCGCGCGGATCGTCGCGCTCGAGTCGGCCGCGCCTACACTGCGGTATGCCGGCCATCTTCATCGAAGCGGGGTATCGGTTCATGATCTGCGTTCACGGCCGCGCGCCCGCGCACCTCCACGTGCTGGGTCACGGCGGCGCGGTCGATGTGCTGATCGGCCCGCTGGCGCTGCGGGCGGTGCGCGGGCCGCGCGGCAACGCGCAGGTTCGCAAGGTGATGCAGATCGCGGCGGGCCGGCAGGCCGCACTGCGGCAAGCGCGGAGGGAGCACCATGGCCAAACCGATTGACGACGTCGATGAGGTGCAGATCGCCGCGGCGCGCGCGGCCGGCGCACGCAGCCTGCGGGCAGCGCGTGCGATCGCAGCCCGCTGCCTGCCCGAGCGCGACCGGGTCGAGATCGACTTGGCATCGGGCTGGAGCGTCCAGGTTCCGCGAGCCTTCTCGGCGCGCCTGGGCGGCGCCACGCGCGAGGCATGCGAACGCATCGAGGTCGTGGATTCGGGCCTGGGCCTGCACCGGCCGGCGATCGACGAGGACTGGTACGTGCCGGCCGTGATCGAGGCCCTGGCCGTGCCGGGCGCGGCATAGGGCGGCGGGCGGCACACCATGGCGATCGACGTCACCAAGCTGAAGAACTGGCCGTTCCAGCCGGTCGAGCAGCGCTACACCGAGCGCGACACGATGCTGTACGCGCTCGGCCTGGGGCTCGGACAGGATCCGCTGGATCGCGAGCAGCTGCGCTTCGTCTACGAGGACGGGCTGCGCGCGCTGCCGATGATGGCGGTGGTGCTGGGCTACCCCGGCTTCTGGGCGAAGGATCCGGCCACCGGCATCGATTGGGTGCGGCTGCTGCACGGCGAGCAGAGCCTCGAGCTGCACGCGCCGCTTCCTGCCGCCGGCACGGTGGTGGGCCTGACGCGGGTGACCGCGGTCGTCGACAAGGGCGCGGGCAAGGGCGCGCTGCTGGTCGCCGAGCGCGACATCCGCGACGCCGCCGGCGGCCGGCTGCTGGCGGTGTCGCGCAGCGTCGCCTTCCTGCGCGGCGACGGCGGCTTCGCGGCCGCCGGCCAGCCGTCGGACCCGCCGCCGCCGGCGCCCGAGCCCACGCCCGAACGCGCGCCCGACCTCGTCTGCGAATTGCCCACCCGGCCCGAGAGCGCGCTCGTCTACCGCTTGAGCGGCGACTACAACCCGGTGCACGCCGACCCGGCCGTCGCGCAGGCCGCCGGCTTCGCGCGGCCGATCCTGCACGGGCTGTGCAGCTTCGGCATCAGCGGCGTCGCGCTGCTGCGCCTGCTCGCCGGCTGGGATCCGGCGCGGTTGCAGTCGATGGGCTGCCGCTTCTCGGCGCCGGTGTTTCCGGGCGAGACGCTGCGCGTGGAGATCTGGCATCGCGGCGGCGGGCACCACGCGTTCCGCACCACGGCGGTCGAGCGCGACCGGGTCGTGCTCAGCCACGGCAGCGCGCGCATCGCCGGCTGACCGGGCGGGCGCGCCGGCGCCGGCAGGCGCGGGCCGGTGCCGGCCCGCCGGCAGTGGCAGACTGACGGCTTCGCCCAGCGCCGAAGGAACCGGACCATGAAGCAAACCCACGACCGCGTCGCCCTCGTCACCGGAGCGGGCAGCGGCATCGGCCGCGCCTGCGCGCTGCGGCTGATCGACGACGGCTGGCGCGTCGTGCTGGCGGGACGCCGCGCCGATGCGCTGCAGGCCGCGGTGGCCGCCGCCGGCGACCCCTGGGGCGACATCGCGCAGCGCGCGCTGGCGGTGCCGGCCGACATCACGCAGCCGGCGTCGGTCGCCGCGCTGTTCGACGCCGTGCGCACGCGCTTCGGCCGGCTCGACCTGCTGTTCAACAACGCCGGCATCGGCGCGCCGCCGCTGCCGCTCGAGGACTTGAGCGTCGAGCAGTGGCGCGCGGTGGTCGACACCAACCTGACGGGCGTGTTCCTGTGCACGCAGCAGGCCTTCCGCATGATGAAGGCGCAGGCGCCGCGCGGCGGGCGCATCGTGAACAACGGATCGATCTCGGCCTACGCGCCGCGGCCGAATTCGGCGCCCTACACCGCGACCAAGCACGCGATCACCGGCCTGACGCGCGCGGCTGCGCTCGACGGCCGCAATTTCGACATCGCCGTCGGCCAGCTCGACATCGGCAATGCCGCCACCGAGATGACCGAGCGCATGGCGCAGGGCATCCCGCAGGCCGACGGCAGCCTGAAGGCCGAGGCGCGTATGGACGTGCGCCACGTTGCCGACGCGCTGCTGCACATGGCCAACCTGCCGCTGTCGGCCAACGTGCTGTTCATGACGGTGATGGCGACCCGGATGCCCTTCGTCGGGCGCGGCTGACAGTCGCTCTTTCGCTGTCCGCTTGCGGTCCGTTGCGGTCCTTCGGGAAGTCCGCTGTTCTTCGTTGCGTTTCGGGGCCGTTGAGGCAAAGCCGACAAGGGGGTGGCCGACTACGCTCAGCCAAATTCTTATTCGCTCCGTCGGCCACCCCCTTGCCGGCTTTGCCGGCACTGCCGGAGCGCTTCTTCGGCAAACACCACGCATCGACCAGCGCACGGACAGCGCTCTTGGCGTACCACCGTCCGGGCCGACGGCGGGGTGGCCAACGGAGTGAATAAGAATTTGGCTGAACGGAGTTGGCCACCCCGTCGGCGGCCCCGTGCACCACGTTTTCGCGTAGGAACG
>JAFEFZ010000058.1 GCA_018240325.1 Pseudomonadota bacterium | reverse complement strand
CGGGCCGACGGCGGGGTGGCCAACGGAGTGAATAAGAATTTGGCTGAACGGAGTTGGCCACCCCGTCGGCGGCCCCGTGCAGCACGTTTTCGCACCCGAACGAGGCCTGCTTTCGGCGCAGCGGCGAAGGACCGCAACGGACCGCAAGCCGACAGCGAAGGAAGGCGTTCCATCTTCAGGATGCCGCCGGCTGGCCGGCGGTGCTGCGCTGCAGGATGTTGGAGAACTCCTCGATGAAGGTCTCGAGCTGGATCGCGATGCGGTCGATGTCGCGCGCCAGCCGGTTGTAGGCCACCACCGCCGGGATCGCCGCGAACAGGCCGATCGCCGTGGCCACCAGCGCCTCGGCGATGCCCGGCGCCACCGTGGCCAGCGTCACCTGCTGCAGGTTCGACAGGCCGACGAAGGCGTGCATGATCCCCCACACCGTGCCGAACAGCCCGACATAGGGGCTGACCGATCCCACCGACGCCAGGAAGCTCAGGTTGCTCTCGATCACGTCGAGCTCGCGCTGCAGGCTCGCGCGCATCGCGCGGCGCGCGCCGTCGAGCTGCGCGGCGGCGTCGAGCCGGCGCTCGCGCAGCTTCATGAACTCGCGCATGCCGGCGCCGAAGATGCGCTCCAGCGGCGCGTCGGCCGGCTTCGCGCCGCTGGCCTGCAGCAGCTCGGTCAGGCTGCGGCCCGACCAGAACTCGCGCTCGAAGCCGTCGTTGCCCTGGCGCACCCGCTTCAGGCCGAACAGCTTGCCGAAGATCACCGCCCAGCTCGCGAGCGACGTCAGCAACAGCCCGGCCATCACCAGCTGCACCACCAGGCTGGCATGCGCCACCAGGCTGAAGATCGACAGGTCCTGACTCATCGCAAACGGCTCAACACGGTCTCGGGGATGCGGCAGGGCCGCAGCTCGGCGCCGGGGCCGGCCGCGCGCGCGCAGCCGATGCGCACCTCGGCTTCGGCCAGCAGCAGCTCGCCGCGCCAGGCCTGCTGCGCGATGCGCAGCGACGCGCGCCCGGCGTCGCGCAGTTGCGCCGTCACCGCCAGCAGGTCGTCCAGCCGCGCGGCGCGCACGAAGCGCAGCGTCGCCTCGCTGACCACGAAGTGCAGCCCCTCGGCATCGAGCAGCTGCTGCTGGCCGCAGCCCAGCGCGCGCAGCCACTCGGTGCGCGCGCGCTCGAAGAACTTCAGGTAGTTGGCGTAGTACACGACGCCGCCGGCATCGGTGTCTTCCCAGTACACCCGCACCGGGTGATGGAAGGCGGCCGGTGCGGCAGCGGTACCGCGGGTCTCGGTCGGGGGCGGGGCAGGCATCGGCGCGGACGATTATGCGCGACGCACCTTGCCGCCCTCGCCGCGCCGGGCCGCAAGCGCGCAGCGCCCGACCGGCGCGGCCGATCAAGCTGCCGCGGCGCTCTGCTTCAGCCGGCCCTGCCGCCGTGCCGGCCGGTGCCGCCGCGGCGCTGCGCGGCCGGCGCCCGGGCAGCGCCGGCCGGCCCGGGCGCCG
>JAFEFZ010000057.1 GCA_018240325.1 Pseudomonadota bacterium | reverse complement strand
GAGGCGCGGCGGGCGACGGGTTGGGATTCAGGTTTCAATATCTATGAACCCGGCAGCAACAAGCAAATCGTCAGCGATATACTAAGAATCTCGACCACTACTAATAACATTGATGAAACTATTTTTGAAATTACCTTTACTTCCGATTCAGATGGGGCGCCGCTGTCGCCGGTGGCGGGGCTAAACGGAGTGGAAGAAAGTGGAGCGGTTCAGTTTGGTGGTTCGATTACATGGGGTGCACCGGGCGTGCCGACCATTTTTGACACCATACAATTTCAATCCGACGTTGAAGCGGCCCCTGAACCATCGACACTGCTGTTGGTGGGTTCAGTCGTCGCCGTCGCATTCGCAAGATCGCGTGTGCGCCGTCGCGTGCGGCCATCGGCGCGCTAGCGTTGTGAATTCTTCTGCCTGATCTGAGCCTGAATACGTGACCCCGCCGCTCGCCGCTGCGGCCAAGCCGTTGATGTGATGGGGGAATTGCTCAGAGTTGGTCCTGACGGCCGGCGCGCATCACCCTGCGGCTGAGTTGCGGTTGGGTATCTTTTGCAGTACCGCCAATCCCGCTCGAACCCATGCGTCAGTTGATCGTCAAGCAGCTCGACTATGACCGCACCCCGGTCGCCGGCTTGGCGGTGGTGGGCCAGTACCTGAAGGCCGTGCAGCCAGCGCTCGGTCGGCTCGATGCTGCGCTGCCCGTCAAGGGCGGCGTGGCCAACAGCGACATCGTGCGCAGCTGCCTCGGGCTGCTGGTGCAGGGCAAGGTACGTATTCAGCCGGGGTGGGACGCAATGCCGCTGCGGCTGCACACCACCCGGCGGCGTCGTCAGCTCACGGCTTGACCGCGATCTTCAGCACCCCGTCGCGCTGGTGGGCGAACAGGTCGTAGGCGGCGACGATGTCGTCGAGCTTGTAGTGGTGCGTGACCATCAGCCCTAGATCCAGCCGGTTGGCCTGGATCACGTTCATCAGGCGGCGCATGCGCTCCTTGCCGCCCGGGCACAGCGCGCTGCGGATCGTGTGGTCGCCCAGGCCGGCGGCGAAGTGGGCCATCGGGATCTTCAGGTCGTCGGAATACACGCCCAGGCTGGACAGCGTGCCGCCGGGCTTGAGCACCTTCAGCGACTGCTCGAAGGTCGCCTGCGTGCCCAGCGCCTCGATCGACGAATCGGCGCCGCGCCCGCCGGTGAGCTTCATGACCTCGTCGACCACGTCGCACTGCTTGAAGTTCAGCGTCACGTCGGCGCCCAGCTTGCGCGCGATGCCCAGCCGATGGTCGTTGCCGTCCACGCCGATCACGGTGGTGGCGCCGAGCAGCCGCGCGCCGGCGGTGGCGCAAAGGCCGATCGGCCCTTGCGCAAACACGACCACCGTGTCGCCGAGCTTGATGTTGGCGTTCTCGGCGCCCTTGAAGCCGGTGGACATGATGTCGGGGCACATCAGCACCTGCTCGTCGGTGAGCCCGTCGGGGATCGGCGCCAGGTTGGCCTGCGCGTCGGGCACGAGCACGTATTCGGCCTGGGTGCCGTCGATCAGGTTGCCGAAACGCCAGCCGGCGGTGGCCTTGTAGCCGTGGCAGCCGCACAGGCCCTGCGGCACCAGGTAACTGCCGTCCTGGCTGGGAAAGCCGTCCTGCGCGGCGTAGCTGTTGAAGTTCGGGCAGATCGCGCCCGCGATCACGCGCTGGCCTTCCTGGTAGCCGGCCACGGCAGAGCCCAGCTTCTCGATCACGCCGACCGGCTCGTGGCCGATGGTCAGGCCCTTGGCGACCGGGTATTCGCCCTTCAGGATGTGCACGTCGGTGCCGCAGATCGTGGTCGTGGTGATGCGGATCAGCGCGTCGTTGGGGCCGACGGCCGGGATCGGCTTGTCGGCGAGCTCGATCCGGTTCTTCTCGACGAACACGGCGGCCTTCATCGTCTTGCCCATGCGGGAATCCTCCTGGCGTGGTGGTGACTCGGGTGCGCGGGGCGCCGGCCCCGGCGGGCTGCGTCAGGTGCAGCATCGACGCGCGCCTGCGGGCCATTCTGGCCGATGCTGCGGCCATTCGGGGCGGCTGCGGCCCGGGCTGCCGCAGGCCGAGGCATGATCGCGCGGTGCAAGGCTGGATCGACACCCACTGCCACCTCGACGCACCCGAGTTCGCGGACGATCTCGATGCGGTGGTCGCGCGCGCCCGCGCCGCCGGCGTGACGCAGCTGGTGCTGCCGGCGGTCGGTGTGGCCGGCTTCGACGCGGTGCGGCGCCTGGCCCACGCGCACGGATTCGCCTATGCGCTGGGCATCCATCCGCTGTTCGTCGAGCGCGCGGGCGACGACGACCTGGCGCAGCTGCGCGCGGCGCTCGCGCAGCACCGTGCCGACCCGCGGCTGGTGGCGGTGGGCGAGATCGGGCTGGACTTCTTCGTCCCCGGCTTCGACCGCGATCGGCAGGAGCATTTCTACCGCGCGCAACTGGCACTGGCGCAGGCGGCCGGCCTGCCGGTGCTGCTGCATGTGCGCCGTTCGGCCGACGCGCTGCTGGCCGGACTGCGCCGCTGCGCGGTGCGCGGCGGCATCGCGCACGCGTTCAACGGCAGCGGCGCGCAGGCGCAGGCCTTCATCGCGCTGGGCTTCAAGCTCGGCTTCGGCGGCGCGATGACCCACGAGCGCGCGCTGCGCATCCGCCGGCTCGCGGCTGAGTTGCCGCAAGACGCGATCGTGCTCGAGACCGATGCGCCCGACATCCCGCCGCAGTGGCTGTACCGCACGGCCGGGCAGCGCGCCGCGCTCGGCCCGGCGCGCAACGAGCCGGCGGAGTTGCCGCGCATCGCGCGCACGCTGGCCGAGTTGCGCGGCTGGACCCTGGAGCGCACCCGCGCCGTGTGCAACGCCAATGCCGGTGCCGCCTTGCCGGGCCTGGCGCGGCTGGCGCAGGCCGCCGCGCCGGGCGGGCCGGAGCGCGCGGCGTGACGGCGGTCCGGGCTGCGGCGCGGCAGGCGGCGGGCGCGCCGAGCGTCGCGCCGCTGCTGCACGGGCTGCCGCCGGTGATCGACCGGCACACGCGCGTCGTCGTGCTCGGCAGCTTTCCCGGCGAGGCCTCGCTCGCGGCGGCGCAGTACTACGCGCATCCGCGCAACCAGTTCTGGCCGCTGCTGTCGGCGCTGCTTGCCGACGACCTGGCCGCGCTGCCCTATGCGGCGCGGCTGCGGCGGCTGGCGCGCCATCGCGTCGGGCTGTGGGACGTGATCGCCGCGTGCCGGCGCAGCGGCAGCCTGGACAGCGCGATCCGCGACGCGCAGTACAACGATCTGGCCGGGTTGCGCCGGCGCGCGCCGGATCTGCGGCTGGTGCTGCACAACGGCGCGCAGTCGGCGCGGATGCTGCCGCACACGCTGGCGCTGGGCGTGCCGGCACTGCGCCTGCCCTCGACCAGCCCGGCCAACGCCGGCTGGTCCTTCGAGCGCAAGCTGCAGGCCTGGCGCGACGCCTTCGCGCTGGCCGGCGTCGATTGACGCTGCCGTTGACGCCACAAGATCCGCCGCAGCCGATGGCACCGCGCCGACCCGCCGCCGCACCGCTGCCGCCGGTGGCGATTTCCGAGTACGACGGCGTGCGCAGCCTGCACCTGGGCTCGATCTGGATCCAGGGCTCGATGCGCATCGCCCAGCCCGACCGCATCGAGCTGGAATACGTGCAGCGCATGCTGGCGGCGCTGCTGTGGCTGGACGACGACGCGTTGCGCGACGGCCTGGCGGTGCACCTGGGCCTGGGCGCTGCCACGCTGACGCGCTTCACCCACCGCGTGCTGCGCATGCCCACGCTGGCGGTGGAGATCAACCCGGCGGTGATCGAAGCCTGCCGGCGCTCGTTCCGCCTGCCCCACGACGGCCCGATGCTGCAGGTGCTGCGCTCCGACGCCGGCGCCTGGGTGGCCGATGCCGCCAACGCCGGCTGTGCAAGGCTGCTGCTGGTGGACCTGTACGACCACGAGGCGGCGGCACCGGTGCTCGACAGCGACGCCTTCTACGCCGGCTGCCGCGAGGTGCTGCGTGCGGGCGGCGTGATGAGCGTCAACCTGTTCGGCCGCGCGGCCAGCTTCGCGCGCAGCCTGGCGCGCATCGAGGCGGCCTTCGGCGCCGCGCACACCTGCGCGCTGCGGCCCACGCGCGAAGGCAACCAGGTGGTGCTGGCCGCGCGCGACGCCTGCCTGCCCGACCGCGCCACGCTGCGCGCACGCGCCGCGGCGATCGAAGCGCGCTGCGGCCGCTTCGGGCTGCCCGCGCGCAAGTGGCTGCGCATGCTGCGGCCGGCGCGCGCTTGACTGCGCGTCCGGCCGCAGCCGGCTGCGGCCCGCCCGGCGAAGCGGCGAAAAAAGAGCGGTCGCGACTTCGTGCGGCGGTTGTCGTAGAGTAGATTCAAAGCAACAACACGAGGAGACAGCCATGGCGCGCAAGCAGCGCAGCGGCGGGATGCTGGTCGCGATCCTTCGCGGCAGCCTGGTCCTGCAGATCGTCATCGGCCTGGTTGCGGGCTTGCTGCTGGCGCTGGTGTCGCCGTCGGCGGCCAAGAGCGTCGGCCTGCTCGGCGACCTGTTCATCGGCGCATTGAAGGCGGTGGCGCCGGTGCTGGTGTTCGTGCTCGTGATGGCGGCCATCGCCGGCCACCGCGAAGGCCAGCAGACCCACATGGGCTCGATCCTGATGCTGTACCTGATCGGCACCTTCGCCGGGGCGCTGGTGGCGGTGCTGGCGAGCTTCATGTTTCCGGTGACGCTGACGCTGAAGCCGGCGACCGAGGCGCTGACGCCGCCGGGCAACATCGCCGAGGTGCTGCGCAACCTGCTGGTCAGCATGGTCAACAACCCGGTGGCGGCCATCCTCAACGCCAACTACATCGGCATCCTGGCGTGGGGCGTCGCGCTCGGGCTGGCGCTGCGGCGCGCGCACGACACCACCAAGCAGATGCTCGCCAACTTCGGCGACGCGCTGGTCAAGCTGGTCTACGCGGTGATCCGCACGGCGCCGATCGGGCTGTTCGGCCTGATGGCGGCGACCATCGCCAGCACCGGGCTCGGCGCCTTGCTCGAATACGCGCGCCTGATCGCGCTGCTGGTCGGCTCGATGCTCTTCGTCGCGCTGGTCGTGAACCCGCTGATCGTCTTCCTGAAGATCCGGCGCAACCCGTACCCGCTGGTCTTCACCTGCCTGCGCGAGAGCGGCATCACCGCCTTCTTCACGCGCAGCTCGGCGGCCAACATCCCGGTCAACCTGGCGCTGTGCGAGAAGCTCGGGCTGCCCGAGGAGACCTACACCGTGTCGATCCCGCTGGGCGCGACGATCAACATGGCCGGCGCCGCGGTGACCATCACCGTGCTGACGCTGGCGACGGTGAACACGCTCGGCATCGCGGTTGACATCCCGACCGCGCTGCTGCTGAGCATCGTCGCGGCGGTGGCGGCGTGCGGGGCGTCGGGCGTCGCCGGCGGATCGCTGCTGCTGATTCCGCTGGCGGCCAGCCTGTTCGGCATCCCCGACGCGATCGCGATGCAGGTGGTGGGCGTCGGCTTCATCATCGGCGTGCTGCAGGATTCGACCGAAACCGCGCTCAACTCGTCGACCGACGTGCTGTTCACCGCCGCCGGCACCGATGCCAAGCGCAAGCTGACGGCGCACCTTTGAACCCGAACGCCCCGCCGCCGCGCGCTGCGCCGGCGCCGGGGCAATGCCAGGAGGGCCATCGCGATGCTTGAATTCGCCGACATCCGGCAGGCGGCCGCGCGCATCGAAGGGCAGGTGCTGAACACGCCGTGCGTCGAGTCGCGCACGTTGTCGCGGATGACCGGCACGCAGCTGTTCCTGAAGTTCGAGAACCTGCAGTTCACGTCGTCGTTCAAGGAGCGCGGTGCCTGCAACAAGCTGGTGCAGCTCGGCCCCGACGAGCGCGCGCGCGGCGTCATCGCGATGAGCGCGGGCAACCACGCGCAGGGCGTGGCCTATCACGCGCAGCGGCTCGGCCTGCGTGCGGTGATCGTGATGCCGAGCTTCACGCCGGGCGTGAAGGTCGCGCGCACGCGCAGCTTCGGCGCCGAGGTGGTGCTGCACGGCGACACGCTCGAGGCGGCGCACCAGCACGCGCAGATGCTGGCCGCCGAGCAGGGCTTGACCTTCATCCACCCGTACGACGACGAGGCCATCATGGCCGGCCAGGGCACGCTCGCGCTCGAGATGCTCGAGGCACGGCCCGAGCTCGAGGTGCTGGTGGTGCCGATCGGCGGCGGCGGCCTGATCGGCGGCGTCGCGACGGCGGCCAAGGCCATCAAGCCCGACATCCGCGTGGTCGGCGTGCAGACGCGGCGCTTTCCGGCAATGGTCAACGCGATCACCGGCAGCACGCTGCCGCAGGGCGTGAGCACGATCGCCGAAGGGATCGCGGTCGGCAAGCCGGGCGGGCACTGCCTGCCGCTGATCCGCCGCTTCGTCGATGACCTGCTGCTGGTCGACGAAGGCGACGTCGAGCAGGCGATCGTGATGCTGCTGGAAATCGAGAAGACGCTGGCCGAGGGCGCGGGCGCGGCGGCGCTGGCGGCGCTGCTGGTGGAGCGCGCGCAGTTCGAGGGCAAGCGCGTCGGCCTGGTGCTGTCGGGCGGCAATATCGACCCGATGCTGCTGGCGGCGATCATCGGCCGCGGCATGGTGCGCTCCGGGCGGATGGTGCGCATCGCCGTGAGCACGCGCGACGTGCCCGGATCGCTCGCGCGCATCACGCAACTCGTGGCGCAGGTGGGCGCCAACGTGCAGGAGATCCACCACCAGCGCGCGTTCACGCTGCTCGCCGCGCAGCACGTGGACATCGAGATGGTGCTGCAGACGCGCGACGCCGCGCACATCCAGGAGCTGCTCGACCGCTTCGAGGCCGAGGGCATGTCGGCGCGCAAGCTGGCCTGAAGCAGCACGCCGCGCCAGCGGGGCGGCAATCGCCCGTCAACCGGCGGGCCGGTTGCGATGCTGTCGCCGCGGCGCAGCCGCCCGGGCGTGACAAATGCCTGCCCGATCGGGCCACGCGGCGCAGGCGCGCCGCTACCATCGGCGCGCGCTGCGCGCCAATGCGCGCGCCGGGTTGCGCAGGATGCAGGCAGGCGCTGCCCGGTGCGCGGCCGCAGCGCAGTGATGCCACTTGCCGGTTGCCATGACCACGACGCACCCCACCACTGCGCCGGCTGCGGGCGCAGCCGCCCGCCAGGGCGCGCAGGCGCCGCGGCCGCCGGCCGGCGCGCAAGGCCGGCTCGACTGGCGCAGGCTGCTGCGCTGGCTGGCCGACGACGGCGTCGTCAGCGCGGCCGACAGCGAGCGGCTGGCGCAGCGCTTCGGCGCCGGCAGCTCGAGCCAGCACGCGCTCGTGCGGCTGGGCGCGGCCGGGCTGCAGCGCGTGGGCGGCGGCGCCGCGCTCGACACCGAGGCGCTGACCGAATGGCTGGCTGCACGCTGCGGCCTGCCGTACCTGCGCATCGACCCGTTGCGCGCCGATGTCGGCCGCGTCGCCGACGTGATGTCGGCGGCCTACGCCGAGAGCCGCTGCGCGCTGCCGGTGCAGGTCACCGCGGCCGAGGTCGTGATCGCCACCGCAGAGCCCTTCGATACCGGCTGGGTGGGCGAGATCGAGGCGCACACGCGCCGCCGCGTGCGGCTGGTGGTGGCCAACCCGGTGGAGCTGCGCAAGTACACCACCGAGTTCTACGCATTGGCCAAGTCGGTGCGGGCCGCGCAGAAGACGGGCGAGGTCTCGGCGGCGGCCAGCTTCGAGCAGCTGGTCGAGCTGGGCAAGACCGCCAAGCAGCTCGACGCCAACGACGCCGGCGTGGTGCAGGTGGTCGACTGGCTGTGGCAGTACGCGTTCGACCAGCGCGCCAGCGACATCCACCTGGAGCCGCGGCGCGACCTGGGCGCGATCCGCTTTCGCATCGACGGCGTGCTGCACACCGTCTACCAGGTGCCGCTGGGCGTGATGAACGCGATGGTGTCGCGCATCAAGCTGCTCGGCCGGATGGACGTGGTCGAGCGCCGCCGGCCGCTGGACGGCCGCATCAAGACGCGGCGGCCCGAAGGCGCAGAAGGCGCGGGAACCGAAGTCGAGATGCGGCTGTCGACGCTGCCCACCGCCTTCGGCGAGAAGCTGGTGATGCGCATCTTCGATCCGCACACCACGGTCAAGGGCATCGAGCAGCTGGGCTTCGGCGCGCACGAGGCCGAAGGCTGGCGCGCGCTGATGCAGCGGCCGCACGGCATCGTGCTGGTCACCGGCCCCACCGGCAGCGGCAAGACGACGACGCTGTACTCGACGCTCAAGGCGCTGGCCACCGACGAGGTCAACGTCTGCACGATCGAGGACCCGATCGAGATGATCGAGCCGGCCTTCAACCAGACCCAGGTGCAGCCGGCCGTCGACCTGGGCTTCGCCGAGGGCCTGCGCGCGCTCATGCGCCAGGACCCGGACATCATCATGGTCGGCGAGATCCGCGACCTCGAGACCGCCGAGATGGCGATCCAGGCGGCGCTGACCGGGCACCTGGTGTTCAGCACGCTGCACACCAACGACGCCGCGGCGGCGATCACGCGGCTGGCCGACCTGGGCGTGCCGCCGTACCTGATCTCGGCCACCGTGATCGGCGTGCTCGCGCAGCGCCTGGTGCGGCTGCTGTGCCCGGCGTGCAAGCAGCGCGACGAGGCGGCCACGCGCGAGGCGCTCGACGCGATCGTCAAGCCCTGGCGGATGTCGGGCGGCGTGCGGCCGTACAAGCCGGTGGGCTGCCTGGAGTGCCGGCACACCGGCTATCGCGGGCGCATCGGCCTGTACGAGCTGCTGCCGATGACCGAGGCGGCGCGCGCGTGCGTGCACCCGGCGCTCGACGAAGCGGCGCTGCGCCGCCGGGCGATGAAGGACGGCATGCGTGCACTGCGCCTGGCCGGCGCGATGAAGGTGGCCGAAGGGCTGACCACGATCGACGAGGTGCTGCGCAGCACGCCGGGCCTGGACACGCCGGCCTGACGACGCAGGCCCGGCGCCGCCAGGCCTGGCGGCGCAGGCCTGGCGGCGCAGCCCTGAGGGCGCAGGCCCTTGCCGCCTGGCGACGGTCGGCCTGCGAGCGCTCCGGCAGGCCCCGACGCACGGGCCGAGCCCTTGCGGGCCTGAATCCGCTGCGCGCCCGCGCCCGCCGCAGCGGCCCCACGATGCGGGCAAACCACGGCATTCGCGCTTGCCGTGCCGTGCCTAGAATGACCTTCGGACCCGGGCAACGGTGGAGGCCGCGCGTGAAGATCAAGAGCGAGAAGGATTTCTGGGCCGGCCTGATGTTCATGGCGACGGGGCTGGGCTTCGCCGGCGGCGCCACCAACTACAGCTTCGGCAGCTCGGCGCGGCCCGGTCCGGGCTACTTCCCGTTCGGGCTGGGCGTGCTGCTCGCGATCCTCGGGGCCTTCATCGTGTTCGAGTCGCTGACCGTCTCGACCCGCGACGGCGAGAAGATCGGCGCGATTCCGTTCAAGCCGATGTTCCTGATCATCCTGGCGGTGGTGGTGTTCGGGGTGACGCTGCCGTGGCTGGGCATGGTCATCGCGCTGCCGCTGCTGATCCTGATCAGCAGCCTCGCAGGCGACGAGTTCAAGCTGACCGAGGTCATCCTCGTGGCCGTGGTGCTGACGGTCGGCTCGTGGCTGGTGTTCATCAAGGGCCTGAACCTGGTGATCCCGCTGTGGCCCAGCTTCCTGGGCGCCTGAGGAGCGTGCGATGGAAGTACTCGAACACCTGGCGCTCGGCTTCGGCGTCGCCTTCACGCTCCAGAATCTGGCCTATGCCTTCGCGGGCTGCCTGCTGGGCACCGCGATCGGCGTGCTGCCCGGCCTGGGGCCGACCACGACGATCGCGATGCTGCTGCCGTCGATCTACACGCTCGACGCGACGCCGGCGCTGATCATGCTGGCGGGCATCTACTACGGCGCGCAGTACGGCGGCTCGACCACGGCGATCCTGGTCAACATCCCGGGCGAGGCCTCGTCGGTGGTGACGGCGATCGACGGCTACCAGATGGCGCGCCAGGGCCGCGCCGGGCCGGCGCTGGCGACCGCGGCGCTCGGGTCCTTCTTCGCCGGCTGCGTCGGCACCATCGTGATCGCCGGCTTCGCGCCGCCGCTGACCGAACTGGCCTTCAAGTTCGGCCCGGCTGAATACTTCTCGCTGATGGTGCTGGGCCTGATCGGCGCGGTGGTGCTGGCCTCGGGCTCGCTGATCAAGGCGATCGCGATGATCCTGCTCGGGCTGCTGCTCGGCCAGATCAACACCGACGTGATCTCCGGCGTGCCGCGCTACAGCTTCGACATCCCCGAACTGACCGACGGCATCAACTTCGTCGCGATCGCGATGGGCGTGTTCGGCTTCGCCGAGATCATCGCCAACCTGGGCAAGCCGGCCGAGCATCGCGAGGTGTTCCTGAAGGACGTGCGCGGCCTGTGGCCGAGCAAGCAGGACTTCAAGGACGCCTACCCGGCGGTGCTGCGCGGCACCGCGCTGGGCTCGATCCTCGGCGTGCTGCCCGGCGGCGGCGCGCTGCTGTCGTCCTTCGCCTCCTACACCGTCGAGAAGAAGTCGCGCGGCCGCCCCGGCGAGGTGCCATTCGGCAAGGGCAACATCCGCGGCGTCGCCGGCCCCGAGAGCGCCAACAACGCCGGATCGCAGACCTCGTTCATCCCGATGCTCACGCTGGGCATCCCGCCCAACGCGGTGATGGCGCTGATGGTCGGCGCGATGACGATCAAGGGCATCCAGCCCGGCCCGCAGGTGATGACCAGCAACCCCGACCTGTTCTGGGGCCTGATCGCGTCGATGTGGATCGGCAACGCGATGCTCGTGATCCTGAACCTGCCGCTGATCGGCATCTGGATCAAGCTGCTGACGGTGCCCTACCGCTTCCTGTTCCCGGCGATCATGGTGTTCTGCGCGCTCGGCCTGTACACGCTCAACAACAGCAGCTTCGACGTGTACGTGGGGGCGCTGTTCGGCGTCGTCGGCGTGATCTTCTTCAAGCTGGGCTGCGAACCGGCGCCGCTGCTGCTGGGCTTCATCCTCGGGCCGATGATGGAGGAGAACCTGCGCCGCGCGCTGCTGCTCAGCCGCGGCGACTGGACGACCTTCGTCACCAAGCCGCTGTCGGCCGGGCTGCTGATCGCGTCGGCGCTGATGATCGTGGCGGTGTCGCTGCCGGCGATCAAGGGCAAGCGCGAAGAGGCGTTCCAGGACGAAGGCTAGACGCGCCGGCGCGACGGCGGCCGCGGGCCCGGGTTCGCGGCCGCTTGCGTTGTCCTTGCAGGATCGAAAGCGGCCTCGAGGGTCATTCAGCCGATGCCGATCTCGCTGAACCAGCTGACCAACAGCGCCACCTTCGCGCCGTTCCGCACCACGGTCTTCCGCAACCTGTGGCTGGCCACCTTCGCGGCCAACGTCGCGATGTGGATGAACGACGTCACCGCGGCCTGGGTGATGACCTCGCTCACCCCGAGCCCGGTGATGGTGGCGCTGGTGCAGACCGCATCGACGCTGCCGGTGTTCCTGCTCGGGCTGCCCAGCGGCGCGCTGGCCGACATCATCGACCGGCGCCGCTACTTCGCGGTGACGCAGCTGTGGGTGGCGGGCAATGCGCTCGTGCTGGCCGCGCTGTCGCTGACCGGGCTGCTGACCGCGCCGCTGCTGCTGGTGCTGACCTTCGCCAACGGCATCGGCCTGGCGATGCGCTGGCCGGTGTTCTCGGCGATCGTGCCCGAGGTGGTGCCGCGCGAGCACCTGGGCGAGGCGATGGCGCTGAACGGCATCTCGATGAACCTGTCGCGCGTGGTCGGGCCGGTCACGGCGGGCGCCATCATCTCGGCAGTGGGCAGCGGCATGGTCTTCGTGCTGAACGTGGTGCTGGCCGTGGCCGCCTTCGTGACGATCGTGCGCTGGCGCTCGCAGCCGCGCACCAGCACGCTGCCCGGCGAGCGCTTCGTCGGCGCGATGCGCGTGGGCTGGCAGCACGTGCGCCAGTCGCCGCGCATGAAGGCGGTGCTGGTGCGCATCTTCTTCTTCTTCCTGCACTCGTCGGCGCTGCTCGCGCTGCTGCCGTTGATCGCGCGCGAGCTGCATGGCGCCGGCCCGGGCACCTACACCGCGATGCTGGCCTGCATCGGCGGCGGCGCCATCGTCGCGGCGATGCAGTTCCCGCGCTGGCGCGAGCGCTTCGACCGCAACCAGTTCGTCGTCATCGGCACCTTCGTGCACGCGGCGATGTCGGTGCTGGTGGTGCTGTCGCCGACGCTGTGGCTGGCGCTGCCGGCGATCGCGGTGCTGGGCATGGCCTGGATCTCGACTGCGAATTCGCTGACGCTGGCTGCGCAGATGGCGCTGCCCAACTGGGTGCGCGCGCGCGGCATGGCGATCTACCAGGTGGCGCTGATGGGCGGCGCCGCGGCCGGCTCCTACCTGTGGGGGCAGGTGGCGGGCCTCAGCAGCGTGCGCGTCGCGGTGATCGCGGCGGCTGCGGCCGGGGTGCTGCTGTGGCTGCTGACGCGGCGGCTGAGCGTCGAGGGCGGTACCGACCCCGACTTCAGCCCGGCGCGCAGCGGCGCCGTTCCCGAGCTGGCCGTGCCGGTGGCGCCCGACGAAGGCCCGGTGATGGTCACCATCGAGTACCAGATCGACCCGGTGCAGGCCGAGGCCTTCGCCGAAGTCATGCAGAAGACCCGGCGCGCGCGGCTGCAGCAGGGCGTGCTGTCGTGGGGGCTGTTCCGCGATGCCACCGTGCGCGGGCGCTACATCGAGTACTTCGTCGACGAGACCTGGATCGAGCACCTGCGCCGGCTCGAGCGCTTCACCGCGGCCGATGCCGGGCTGCGCGAGCAGCGCCTGGCCTTTCATCGCGGGTCGGCGCCGCCGAAGGTCACGCGCTTCGTCGCCGAGGACTTGAGGGGCGGCGGCTCGCCGTTTTGAATGGAGCACATCGAATGCGTGGTGATCGGCGCCGGCGTGGTCGGCCTGGCGGCGGCGCGCGCGCTGGCGCAGGCGGGGCGCGAGGTGGTCGTGCTCGAGGCGCAGGCCGCCGTGGGCACGGCCACCAGCGCGCGCAACAGCGAGGTGATCCACGCCGGCCTGTACTACGCGCCGGGTTCGTGGAAGGCGCGGCTGTGCGTGCAGGGCCGCGAACGGCTGTATGCGTACTGCGCGGCGCACGGCGTCGCGCATCGGCAGCTGGGCAAGCTCGTGGTCGCCACCGACACGACGCAGCACGCGCCGCTGCGCGCGCTGGTGGCCCGGGCCGCGGCCTGCGGCGTGCACGACCTGCGCTGGCTGGATGCGGCCGACGCGCAGGCGCTCGAGCCGGCGCTGCGTTGCAGCGCGGCGGTGCTGTCGCCTTCGACCGGCATCGTCGACAGCCACGCGCTGATGCTCGCGCTGCGCGGCGATGCCGAGGCGGCGGGGGCGATGGTGGCGCTGAAGAGCCCGCTGCTGTGCGCGCGCGCCGTGGCCGGCGGCTTCGAGCTCGAGGTCGGCGGCGACGAGCCGATGCGGCTGCACGCGCGCAGCCTGGTCAACGCCGCCGGGCTGTACGCGACCCACGTCGCGCACTCGATCGACGGCCTGGCGCCGGCCGCGATCCCGGCGCCGCACTGGGCGCGCGGCCACTATTTCGCGTGCACCGGGCGCAGCCCGTTCGCGCGGCTGATCTACCCGATGCCCGACGACGCGGGCCTGGGCATCCACCTGACGCTGGACCTGGGCGGGCAGATGCGCTTCGGCCCCGACGTGCAATGGCTGGCGCGCGCCGAGCCCGATGCCGAGGACTACATCGTCGACGCGGCGCTGGCCGACGGCTTCGCCGCGTCGATCCGGCGCTTCTGGCCGGCGCTGCCCGACGGCGCGCTGCAGCCGGCCTACGCCGGCATCCGGCCGAAGATCGCCGGGCCGGGCGAGCCGGCCGCCGACTTCCGCATCGACGGCCCGACGCAGCACGGCCTGCCCGGGCTGGTCAACCTGTTCGGCATCGAGTCGCCGGGTCTGACCGCCTGCCTGGCGATCGCCGAGCAGGTGCAGGCCTTGCTGGGCGGCTGACGCACCAGCGCTGCGGCGGCGCACCGGCATCGGCGCGCGCCACAGGGTGCGCCGGATCCCGTGCGCCGGACAGGGCGTGCCGGCTGCGGCGTACGGGGCCGCTGCGCGCGCATGGCGCCCGCCGGCCCGCCGGCCCGGGCCTGGCGCGCCCTACTGCCCGCTCGTCGTCTTGCGCGCGGCCTTCCTGGCCGGCGCCTTCCTGACGGCCGATTTCGTCGCCGCCGCCGCGCTGCGCTTGGCTGCGCCGGCTTCGCGCGCCGCCTTGGTGCTGACGTCGGCCGCCTGGCTCCTGGCCTTCGCCGCCGCACGCTTGATCGAGGCGGCGATTGCGTCGACCTGCTTCTTCGCCTTGGCCTGCACCGCGCGCGCCTCCTTGACCAGCGCATCGCTGGCCTCGGCGAAGGGGTGATGCGTCGCCGCCGCGGCAGCCTTCGCCTTGCGCCCGGCCTGTGCCTTGGCAGCCTGGGCCTTCTTCTCGGCCGAGTCGAGGGTGCGCCGCACCGACTGCTTCGCGCGCTCGGCTGTCTGCTCCAGCCTGGCTTCGGCATCTTGCATCGTTGCCGAGACTTCCCTGCCGATCTTGCGGCTGCGCGCCGTCGCTTCCTTCTTCGCCTGGGTCAATGCCGTCGTGGCCTGGGCCTGGGCCTGTTCGGCCTTGCTGGCCGCGGCCTTGCCCAGGCTCTTGGCGGCTTCGATCAGGTCGGCGGCTGCCGTCTTCCAGGGACCGGGTTTCGTCGTCTTGCGTGTCGCCATGATGGAATTGCCTCTTGCAGTTGCCGTGGGTGTTGCCGCGCCGCCGGCGCCGCGGCGCGAGCATAGCGGCAGCCGCGTGCCTTCCCGGCGCCGGCCGCGCGGCCGCACGCCCACGGGGCGACAATGCCTCGTGCCGGTTGCGAGCGCGTTGCGCGCCTGCTGCGGCGCCGGGCGCGGCAGCCGGCCGCATCGGCGCAGCCCGGACAAGCCTGAAGGACCGCCATGACCCACCGCTTCGATTGGGATACCGGCTATGCGGCCCAGCACCGCCCGGTGTTCGCCCGCAACGTCGTCGCCACCTCGCACCCGTTGGCCGCGCAGGCCGGGCTGCGCATGATCGCGGCCGGCGGCAATGCGGTCGATGCGGCGATCGCCGCCGCCGCCTGCATGACGATCGTCGAGCCCTGCAGCAACGGCCTGGGCTCCGACGCCTTCTGCATCCTGTGGGACGGTCAGCAACTGCATGGCCTGAACGCGTCGGGCCGCGCGCCCGCGGCGTGGACCCCGGCCTATTTCCGCGACCGCCACGGCGCCGATGCGCGCACCCCGCCGGTGCGCGGGTGGGATTCGGTCACCGTGCCCGGGGCGGTCGCGGCCTGGGCCGCATTGAGCGAGCGTTTCGGGCGGCTGCCCTTCGCCGACCTGCTGGCCCCGGCCATCGACATCGCCGAGCGCGGTTTCGTCGTGCCGGTGGTGGTGGCGCAGAAGTGGCGGCTCGCGGCGCAGGTGGCCGAGCTGGTGAAGCAGCCGGGCTTTGCCGACGCCTTCTTGCCGTATGGCCGCGCGCCGCAGGTGGGCGAGCGGTTCCGCCTGCCGGCGGCCGCGCGCATGCTGCGCGCGCTGGCCGACACGCGCGGCGCGGCGCTGTACGGCGGCGCGATCGCCGAAGATCTGGTGCGCCACGCGCGCGCCGGCGGCGGTGCGATGACGGTGGCCGACCTCGCCGCCTACCGGCCGGAATGGGTGCAGCCGCTGGCGGCCGACTACGGCGGCTGCGCGCTGCACGAGATCCCGCCCAACGGCCAGGGCATCGCAGCGCTGATCGCGCTGGGGATCCTGCGCCACCACGATGTCGCATCGCTGCCGGTGGACAGCGCGGCTTCGATGCACCTGCAGATCGAGGCGATGAAGCTCGCCTTCGCCGACGTCTACCGCCACGTGGCCGAGCGCGGCGCGATGCAGGTCGCGGCCGAGCAACTGCTCGACGATGCCTATCTCGCCGGCCGCGCGCGCCTGATCGACCCGAGGCACGCGCAGAGCTACGGCCCCGGGCTGGCCCCGCAGGGCGGCACCATCTACCTCAGCGCCGCCGACGAGCGCGGCATGATGGTCAGCTTCATCCAGAGCAACTACATGGGCTTCGGCTCGGGCGTGGTGATCCCCGAATGGGGCCTGAGCCTGCAGAACCGCGGCCACGCCTTCAGCCTCGATCCGGCCAGCCCCAACGCGGTCGCCCCGGGCAAGCGGCCGTTCCACACGATCATTCCCGGCTTCCTGACGAAGGACGGGCGGCCGCTGATGAGCTTCGGCGTGATGGGCGCCGACATGCAGCCGCAGGGCCACCTGCAGACCGTGGTGCGCATGCTCGACTACGGCCAGAACCCGCAGGCCGCGTGCGACGCGCCGCGCTGGCGCGTCAACCCGCAAGGCCGGCTCAACCTCGAGCCGGGCATGAACGCTGCCGCGGTGCAGGGCCTGCGCGAGCGCGGCCACGTGCTCGACGAGCTGCAGGACAGCTACCAGGATTTCGGCGCCGGCCAGTTCATCTGGCGGCTGGACGAAGGCCGGGGCGACGCGGCGGAGCTGGGCTACGTCGCCGCCAGCGACCCGCGCCGCGACGGCCAGGCGGCCGGGTACTGACAGACCGAGAGGCCTTCGCCCATGCCCGCCTTGCACGCCGGAACACGCCGGCTCGTCGATGCAAATGCTCGCCACTGTGCGAGCCATGGCTGCGCTTTGCGCCTGGACGCGACGCCTTGCGGCGCGCCTTTCGGGCATGGCCGAAAACCTCTGGGCCTCTGACTTCAGGCTCGGACCTTGAATCCGCTGCGCGCGCGCATCGCCGGCAGCACCGCCGGTGCCGCGCTGCCGTGGCCCGGGCTGCTGCTGGCCGCCGGCGGCGCGATCGCCTTCTCGGGCAAGGCGATCATCGTCAAGCTCGCGTACCGCTACGGCGTCGACGCGGTCACGCTGATCATGCTGCGCATGCTGTTCGCGCTGCCGCTGTTCGTGCTGCTGGCGTGGCGGGCCGGGCGCGGCCGGCCGCCGTTGCAGCCGCGCGACCGCGTCGCCGTGCTGCTGCTGGGCTTCAGCGGCTACTACCTGGCGAGCTTCCTGGACTTCGCCGGCCTGCAGTACGTCAGCGCGAGCCTGGAGCGATTGATCCTGTACCTGGGCCCGACGCTGGTGCTGCTGCTGGGCCGCGTGCTGCTGGGCCGCGGCATCAGGGCGGGCCAGTTGCAGGCGCTGGCGATCAGCTATGCCGGCGTGGCGCTGGTCTTCGGGCGCGAGCTGCGGGTCGACGGCGCCGACGTGCTGCTGGGCAGCGCCCTGGTGTTCGCGAGCACGCTGAGCTATGCGCTGTACCTGCTGTACAGCGGCGAGGTGGTGCAGCGCATCGGCGCGCTGCGCCTGACCGGACTGGCCACCACCGTGGCCTGCTTGCTGTGCATCCTGCAGTTCGTGCTGCTGCGGCCGCTGGCCGCGGGCTGGCAGGTGGCGCCGCCGGTGCTGTGGCTGTCGCTGCTCAACGCCACGCTGTGCACCTTCGTGCCGGTGCTGATGGTGATGATGGCGATCGAGCGCATCGGCGCGGCCGCTGCCGCGCAGGCGGGCATGATCGGGCCGCCGGCGACGGTCGCGATGGGCGTGCTGATCCTCGGCGAAACCTTCGACGCCTGGGTGGCGGCCGGCACCGTGCTGGTGCTGGCCGGCATCTGGCGGCTGAGCCGGCTGCGCTGAGCGGCGGCATTCGACAAGGAGCACTCGACATGGATCTGGGCATCGACGGCAAGTGGGCGCTGGTGTGCGCCGCGAGCAAGGGGCTGGGCCGCGGCTGCGCGGCCGCGCTGGTGCGCGAAGGCGTGCACGTGGTGATCACGGCACGCGGCGCCGATGCGCTGCAGGCGGCGGCGGCCGAGTTGCGCGCGCTGAACGCGCGCGCCGAGGTGCGCGCGGTGGCCGGCGACATCGCCACCGCCGAAGGCCGCGCCGCGGCGCTGGCCGCCTGCCCGCAGGTGGACATCCTGGTCAACAACGCCGGCGGGCCGCCGCCGGGCGACTTCCGCGACTGGGACCGCGACGCCTGGATCCGCGCGATCGATGCGAACATGCTCGCGCCGATCGAGCTGATGAAGGCCACCGTCGACGCGATGGCCGCGCGCGGCTTCGGCCGCGTGGTCAACATCACCTCGGGCGCGGTCAAGGCGCCGATCGACGTGCTCGGCCTGTCCAACGGTGCGCGCAGCGGCCTGACCGGCTTCGTCGCCGGCCTGGCGCGCCAGCCGCGCCTGGCCGCGCGCAACGTGACGGTCAACAACCTGCTGCCGGGCGCCTTCGACACCGACCGCATCCGCAGCGCCGTCGCCGCCCAGGCCGCCCGGGCGGGGCGCGCGGTCGAGGAGCTGATCGCCGCGCGTGCCGCGAGCGTGCCGGCGGGGCGGCTGGGCACCCCCGACGAATTCGGCGCGCTGTGCGCCTTCCTGTGCAGTGCGCATACCGGCTACCTGACCGGGCAGAACATCCTGCTCGACGGCGGCGCGTACCCGGGCACCTTCTGATCGGCGGCTGCTCGCGGCCGCCGGCCGCCGGCGGGCGCGGGCCCGGATCCGGGCCTGTGCGGCGCGCGCCGCGCGCTCAGCGCCGCGACGACACGACGATGCCGCCGACGATCAGCGCGAAGGCCAGGCCGTGGTACGCGCGCGGCGCCTCGCCGACCAGCAGCGCCGACAGCAGCGCGGCGAACAGCGGCGACAGGTTCGCAAAGAACGCCGCCAGCGTCGGGCCGGCGCGGACCACGCCGGTGCCCCAGCACCAGTAGGCGACGATCGACGGGCCGATCGCCACGTACAGCAGCGCCGCCAGCGTCGGGCCCGACCACTGGATCGGCGGCGCGCTGGCCACGGCCTGCGCGCCGCCGACCCACAGCCACGACCAGCCGATGCCGAACAGCATCTGCGCCAGCAGGAACTCGGCCCAGTTCCACGCGGGCCGCAGCGGCGCACGCATCGACGCCGGCGGGCGCGCGAGCCACCAGCTGTACACCGCCCAGATCAACGACGCGGCCAGCATCAGCAGGTCGCCGCGCACGAACTGCACGCGCGCGAGTGCGCCCGGGTCGCCGCGGCCGATGACCACGGCTACGCCGGCGATCGACAGCAGGCTGCCGGCCCATTGGCGCGGCAGCGGCCGCTCGCCGTAGAAGGCGGTGCCCAGCAGCATCATCCACACCGGCCCGCCCGCCGTGATCAGCGTCGCGTTGACCGCGGTCGTCGTGGTCAGCGCCACGTATTGCAGCGCGTTGAAGCTCGCCACGCCGCTCAGCCCCAGCCCCGTCAGGTACAGCCAGCGGCGGCGCAACACGGCGCGCGCCTGGCCCGTGGCCAGCACGCGCCAGCCCAGCGGCAGCAGCAGCGCCATCGCGATCGTCCAGCGCAGCGCGTTGAAGGCCAGCGGCGGGATCAGGCCGACCACGAGCCGGCCCACGACCGCATTGCCCGCCCACAGCAGCGGCGGCACGCACATCAGCGCCGCCAGGCGCGGGTTCAGCGGCGCCATCGCGGCGCTGCCCCGGCGCTGAAGCCCGGCCCGGCGCCGTGCGCGCGCCTGGAGCCGCAGCCGCCGCCGTTCATCCGGCGCCGCGCGGCCGCTCGGCGCCGCAGTTCCAGCATTGCTCGAAGGGGCCGTCCACCTGCTCGCCGCAGTTGCGGCAGGCCCAGTGCCGCCACGGCGGGTGGCGCAACTCGTCCAGCAGCGCGGCGGCGCGCGCGTGCTCGGCATCGTCCTCGACCCAGATCTCGGGCAGCGCCTGGTCGGGCGGGATCTCGCCGGCGATGCCGCTGGCATAGGCGCGCTGCACGCTCGCCGCGATGCCGGCGGCGCGCAGCTGGTCGGCCCAGAGCACGGCGAGCGCCAGGTTCGGCGCACTGACCAGTTTTCTCATCGGCAGCCGCCCGACAATCGCTGCGACGCAGGACGGGATCGCTTCATGGTCTGGGCCATTCTCGCCGACGCGGTGCTGGCGCTGCACGCGGCCTTCGTCGCGTGGGCGGTGTTGGGCGCGCTGGCGGTGTTGCGCCGGCCGCGCGCGGCCTGGGCGCACCTGCCGGCGCTGGCGTGGGCGTTGTGGATCGAGGCCACCGCCGGCATCTGCCCGCTGACGCCGCTGGAATCGGCGCTGCGCGAACGCGCCGGGCAGGCCGGCATCGGTGCGAGCTTCCTCGACCACTACCTCGGCGCGCTGATCTACCCGGCCGGGCTGACGCCGGCGCTGCAGGGCGCGCTGGCGCTCGCGCTGGCGCTGTTCAACCTGGGGCTGTACGGGCTGGCTGCGTGGCGCTGCCTGCGCCGCCGGCGCCTGCGCTAAGCTCGCCGCGTCCG
>JAFEFZ010000056.1 GCA_018240325.1 Pseudomonadota bacterium | reverse complement strand
TCGCCCGGGTGGTTCATGCCGAGCTCGACCACGCCGGCACGGTGCTGCGCGCGCAGCCGCAGCAGCGTCAGCGGCAGCCCGATGTGGTTGTTCAGGTTGCCCGCGGTCGCGAAGCCGCCGTCGCCGTAGGCGGCGCGCAGGATCGACGCGGTCATCTGCGTGACCGTGGTCTTGCCGTTGCTGCCGGTGACGGCGACCAGCGGCAGCGCGAAGCGCGCGCGCCAGGCGGCGGCCAGGCGCTGCAGCGCGGCCAGCGCGTCGGGCACGATCAGCCCGGGCAGCCCGGCTTCGGCCAGCCCGCGCTCGGCGATCGCCGCCGCGGCGCCGGCGGCGCGCGCCTGCGCCAGGAAGTCGTGTGCGTCGAAGCGCTCGCCGTGCAGCGCGACGAACAGGTCGCCCGGCTCGAGCGTGCGCGTGTCGGTGTGCACGCGCCGAAAGCGCAGCGCGCCGTCGCCGACCAGCGCCGCATCGGCGCCGAGCAGCGCACGCGCTTCGTGCAGGCTCAGCATGCGGCGCCCCCGGCACGCGCGCGCAGCGCGGCCAGCACCTCGGCCGCGTCGGAGAAGGGCCGGCGCGCACCGGCGATCTCCTGGTAGTCCTCGTGGCCCTTGCCGGCGACCAGCAGCACGTCGGCCGCGTCGGCCGCGGCCACCGCGTAGGCGATCGCCTCGCGCCGGTCCTCGATCACGTCGACTTCGTCGTGGCCGGTGACGCCGGCCAGGATCTGCGCGAGGATGAAGTCCGGCGCCTCGTTGCGCGGGTTGTCGCTGGTCAGCACCACGCGCGCCGCGTGGCGCGCGGCGATCGCGCCCATCAGCGGGCGCTTGCCGGTGTCGCGGTTGCCGCCGCAGCCGAACACGCACCACAGCCGGCCGCCGCGCGCGCGCGCCGCCGGCTGCAGCGCCTGCAGCGCGTGGTCGAGCGCGTCGGGGCTGTGCGCGTAGTCGACGACGACCTCGGGTTCGCCGGGTGCGCCGCTGCCCACGCGCTGCATCCGCCCGGGCACCGGCTGCAGCTGCGCCGCCACCTGCAGCGCCTCTTCGAGCGGTACGTGCAGCGCGCGCAACGCGCCGATCACCAGCAGCAGGTTCGATGCGTTGAAGCCGCCCAGCAGCCGCGTGCGCACCGGCACGCGCACCTCGCCGGCCGCCAGCTCGAAGGCCAGGCCTTCGGCACCGTGGCGCAGGTTGCCGGCGTGCAGCCGCGCCTCGCGCCGCGTCGAGCAGGTCCACAGGTCCAGGCCGGTGCCGTGCAGCTCTTCGGCCAGCGCCGCGCCGTGGGCGTCGTCGATGTTGATCACCGCGGCCTTCAGCCCGGGCCAGGCGAACAGGCGGCGCTTGGCCGCCCAGTAGTCGGCCATCGTGTCGTGGTAGTCGAGATGGTCCTGCGTGAAGTTGCTGAACAGCGCGACGTCGATGTCGAGCCCGTCGAGCCGGTGCTCGACCAGGCCGATCGACGAGGCCTCGATCGCGATCGCGCCGACACCGTCGGCCGCCAGCGCGTGCAGCCGGCGTTGCAGCATCACGGCGTCGGGCGTGGTCAGGCCGGTGGCGTGGAAGGCCGCGGCCGCGCCTTCGCCGTGCGGCGGCTCGCCGATGCCCAGCGTGCCCACCAGCGCGCAGCGCCGGCCGAGGCGGCCCAGCGCCTGCGCGACCCACCACGCCACCGAGGTCTTGCCGTTGGTGCCGGTGGCGGCGACCACCGCCAGGCGGCGGCTCGGGTGGCCGTAGAACGCGGCGGCGATCGGCCCGGCGTGCCGCTTGAGTTGCGCCAGCGCGGCGATGCGTGCGTCGCTGAAGCCGAAGGCCGGCGCGCGCTCGGCCTCGACCAGGCAGGCGGCGGCACCCGCGGCCAGCGCGGCCGGCACCAGGCGGCGCCCGTCGTGCATCAGGCCGGGCCACGCGAGGAAGCCGTCGCCCGGGCGCAGCAGGCGGCTGTCGCTGGCCAGGTCGCCGCGCACCTGCGCGCGCAGCCAGCGCGCGGCGGCGTCGTCGTCGGGCAGGGTCTGCAGCGGCGCCATTCAGAAGCTCTCGCGCTCGGCCGGCGCGGTCTTCGAAGCCAGGATCTGCGGTGCGACCTCGAGATCGGGCGCCACGTTCATCAGCCGCAGCGTCTGCTGCACGACCTGGCTGAACACCGGCGCGGCGACCAGGCCGCCGAAGTAGACGCCCTTGCGCGGCTCGTCGACCATCACCGCGACGACGATGCGCGGGCTGCTGATCGGCGCCATGCCGACGAACCACGAGCGGTACTTGTTGGCCGCGTAGCCGCGGCCTTCCTGCTTGTGCGCGGTGCCGCTCTTGCCGCCGACCGAATAGCCCTGGGTCTGCGCCAATGGTCCGGTGCCGCCGGGGCCGGCGGCCAGCTGCAGCATGTGGCGGATCTCGCGCGCGGTGTCCGGCGAGTACACCTTGACGCCGGCGGCCGGCTCGTCGCGCTTCATCAGCGTCACCGGGATCACGTCGCCGCCCTCGCGCGCCAGGCAGGTGTAGGCGCGCGCCATCTGCAGCAGCGACGCCGACAGCCCGTAGCCGTAGGCCATGGTCGCCTGCTCCACCGGCTTCCAGGTCTTGTGCGGCTTGAGCCGGCCGGTGACCGCGCCGGGGAAGTCGATCTGCGGCTTCTGGCCGTAGCCGACGGTGGAGAACAGCTCCCACAGCTCGCGCGCCGGCATCTGCATGGCCAGCCGCGCGGCGCCGACGTTGCTGGACTTCTGGATCACCTGCTCGACGGTCAGCGACTTGTAGGGATGCGCGTCCTTGACCACCAGCGGGCCGACCACCAGGCTGCCGGGCGCGGTGTTGATCACGGTGTCGGGCTTGACGCGCTTGGTCTCCAGGGCCAGGCCCGCGACCAGCGGCTTCATCGTCGAGCCGGGCTCGAAGGTGTCGGTGAGCGCACGGTTGCGCAGCTGTTCGCCGGACAGGCCGCGGCGGTTGCCGGGGTCGTAGCTGGGGTAGTTGGCCAGCGCCAGCACCTCGCCGGTGAGCACGTCCAGCACCACCACGCTGCCCGCCTTGGCGTTGTGCTCGAGCACGGCGTCGCGCACGCGCTGGTACGCGTAGAACTGGACCTTCGAGTCGATCGACAGCCGGATGTCCTGGCCGTCGACCGGATCGAGCGGCTCGCCGATGTCGTCGATCGTGCGCCCGAGCCGGTCCCTGAGCACGGTGCGCGCGCCGTCCTTGCCCTGCAGCTGGCGCTGGAACGCGAGCTCGATGCCTTCCTGGCCCTTCTCCTCGATGTCGGTGAAACCGACGATGTGCGCGGCCGCCTCGCCCTCGGGGTACTTGCGCCGGTACTCGCCGAGCTGGTGCACGCCCTTCAGGCCCAGCGCCTGCACCTGCGCCCAGGTGTCGGCGTCGACCTGGCGCGCCAGCCACGCGAAGTTGCGGCCGCTGTCCAGCCGCTGGTCCAGCTCGGCCGGCTTCAGGCCCACCAGCCGCGCCAGCGCCTTGCGCTGCTGCGCGTCGGCGGCGAAATCCTTCGGGATCGCCCACACCGACGGCACCGGCACGCTGGTGGCCAGCACCAGGCCGTTGCGGTCGAGGATGCGCCCGCGGCTGGCCGGCACCTCGAGCAGGTGGCCGTAGCGCTTCTCGCCCTGCTGTTGATAGAACTCGGTGCCGATGACCTGCACGTACAGCGCGCGCACGATCAGCCCGAGGAAGGCCAGCGCGACCAGCGCGACCAGCAGCCGCGAGCGGCCGGGCGGCGCCTTGGCGGCCAGCAGCGGGCTGGTCGCGTAGTTCAGGCGGCGCACGCCGGCGGCGGCGCTGCCGTTGCGGCGCGTGCCGCGGTCGCGGCCTGTGGGCAAGTTCATTGGGTACCTTCGGGCTGCGCCCTGCGGCATTCGCCCTTGGGGCGTCCCGGCGTGCTCATTTGGGTACCTTCGGGCTGCGCCCTGCGGTATTCGCCCTTGGGGCGGCCCGGCGTGCTCATTTGGG
>JAFEFZ010000055.1 GCA_018240325.1 Pseudomonadota bacterium | reverse complement strand
CTCGTTCAGGTCGGCATCGGTGCGCACGCCCGCGAACTGCGCCGGCGGGTCGCGCCGCGGCACGACGCCGAAGGTCTCGTAGTCGTGCCAGAAGAAGCTGAAGTCGGCCATCGGCGCAAGATACCCCATGTGTGCCGTCCGCCGATGGCATCATGCGGGCCCCGCAGCCGCCGGCTGCCCGCTGCCCTTCGACGCCGATGAACCGACCCGTCCGTACCGCGCTGCCGCTGCTGGCCGCCCTGCTGGCCGCCTTGCTGGCCGCTGCGGCGCTGGCGCAGGGGGCGAATACCAAGTCGCTCGGCACGGGCAAGGGCGGCCGGCTGCTGACGATGGAAGAGCTGCGCGCCTGCATGACCCAGCAGCAGGATCTGGCGCTGCGCAAGCCGGGCCTGGAATCGGAACGTGCGGCGCTCGAGCGCGAGCGCGGCCGGATCGACCAGACCGAAGCCGCGCTGAAGGACGACGATGCCAAGATCCGCAAGCTCGCGCAGACAGCCGACGACATCGGCCGGCGTACGCGCGAATTGCAGCAGCGCATCGCCGCCTACAACGACAACGCGGCCCGCTTCCAGTCGGCCAACGCGTCGGGGCCGACCGCCGACCGCCAGCGGCGCGCACTCGACAACGAGAAGGCCGCGATCGACCGCGACACCGCGCAGCTCGAATCCGACCGCGCCGCACTCGGCCCCGGTGCCGAGCAGATGGCCAAGGACTTCAACGCGCGCGTCGAGGCGCGCAACCGCGCGGTCGACGACTGGAACGCGCGCAACCAGGCGCTGGCGAAGAAGACCCAGGCCTACGAAACCGACCGGCAGAACTGGCAGATCGACTGCGAAGGCAAGTCGTACCGCGAAGACGACGAGAAGGCGATCCAGAAGGGCAAGTAGGCACTCGAGCGCGAAGGGCTGCTCGCGAGTTCCACGATGCCCTCGGAGGGCGGGCGTCGGCCCGGCCTTCGGCGGCGCTCAGATCCCGAGCTGGCGCGCGGCCAGGTCCTTCATGATCTCCTCGGAGCCGCCGCCGATCATCATCACCTTGACCTCGCGGTACAGCCGCTCGCTCTTGGTGCCGCGCATGAAGCCCATGCCGCCGAGGATCTGCACCGCCTGGTCGGCGCAGAACTGCATCGCCTGCGTGGCCACCACCTTGGCCATGCAGGTGCGTGCGACCAGGTCGCGCTCGGCGCCGATGCGATGCTGCAGCCGCCACGCCAGCTCGTAGACCAGCGCGCGTGCCGCGTCGATGCGCGCGGCCATGTCGACCAGCTTGTGGCGGATCACCTGGCGCTCGGCCAGCGCCGCGCCGAAGGTCTTGCGCTCGCGTGCCCAGGCCAGCGCCTCTTCCGCGCAGGCCTCGGCGTAGGCGCAGGCCATCGTCGCCATCATCAACCGCTCGGAATTGAAGTTGTGCATGATCGCGCGGAAGCCCTCGCCCTCGGCGCCGATCAGGTTGGCCGCCGGCACGCGGCAGCCGTCGAAGCGCAGGTGCGCCGTGTCGCTCGCCCACCAGCCCATCTTGCGCAGCTCGGTGCGCGTGAGGCCCGGCGTGTCGCCGTCGACGAGCAGCAGCGACACCCCGCCGGGGCCGCGGTTGGCCGGGTCGGTGCGCACCGCCACCGTCAGGAAGTCGGCACGCATGCCCGAGGTGATGAAGGTCTTCTCGCCGTTGACGACATAGGCGTCGCCGTCGCGCACGGCGGTGGTGCGCAGCGCCGCGACGTCCGAGCCGCCGCCGGGCTCGGTGATGGCGAGCGCCGCGATCCGGTCGCCGGCCAGCACCGGCGGCACCACGCGGCGCTTGAGCGCGCTGCTGCCGCGCGCCACCAGTGGCGGCAGCGCGATGCCGTGCGAGCCCAGGCTCGCCTGCAGGCCACCGCAGCCGGCGCGCGCCAGCTCCTCGGCCGACGCGATCGTGTGGAACAGGTCGGCCGGCGTGCCGCCCAGCTCCTCGGGGTAGCCGATGCCGATCAGCCCGATCGCCGCGGCCTTGCGGTACAGCTCGCGCGGGAAGCTGCCGGCTTCGTCCCAATCGTTGACATGCGGCGCGATTTCGCGCTCGACGAAACTGCGCACCGTGGTGCGGAAGGCCTCGTGCTCGGGCGTGAAGCAGTCGGGCCGCGGCGGCAGGCGGAACAGGTCGGACATGGGGCGACAATAGCGGCAGTGGCGAAGCGGCACGCAGTGTGCCGCAGCCGGGCCGGCGCCGGTGTCGCGGCAGTGTCGCAGTCGCGGCGCACGGCTGCCGGGGCCGGCCCTTGTCGCGCCCTGCCCAACTCGATGGAGTAACAACGGATGACCCGTGCCTACAACTTCAGCGCCGGCCCTGCGGCGCTGCCCGAACCCGTGCTGCGCCAGGCGGCCGACGAGATGCTCGACTGGCATGGCAGCGGCATGTCGGTGATGGAGATGAGCCACCGCGGCAAGGAGTTCATCGCGATCCACGCCGAGGCCGAGAGCCTGCTGCGCAAGCTGCTTGCGGTGCCGGCGAACTACAAGGTGCTGTTCCTGCAGGGCGGCGCGATCGGCCAGAACGCCTTCGTGCCGATGAACCTGCTGCGCGGCAAGGTCTCGGCCGACTTCGTCGACACCGGCGAGTGGTCGAAGAAGACGATCAAGGAAGCGCAGAAGTACGGCAATGCGCACGTGGTGGCCAGCGGCAAGGCCGGCGGCTACACCGCGATCCCGCCGCGCGACAGCTGGCAGCTCGACCCGAACGCCGCCTACGTGCACATCTGCAGCAACGAGACGATCGGCGGCCTCGAGTACCACTGGACGCCCGAGGTCGGCGCGGTGCCGCTGGTGGCCGACATGTCGAGCAACTTCCTGAGCAAGCCGGTCGACGTGTCGAAGTACGGCCTGATCTACGGCGGCGCGCAGAAGAACATCGGCCCGGCCGGGCTGACGATCGTGATCGTTCGCGACGACCTGATCGGCCAGGCGCTGCCGATCACGCCCTCGGCCTTCGACTACCGGCAGCAGGCCGACGCCGACTCGATGCTGAACACGCCGCCGACCTACGCGATCTACGTCGCCGGGCTGGTGTTCAAGTGGCTCGACGCGCAGGGCGGCCTGGAAGCGATTGCCGCGCACAACCGCGCCAAAGCCGCGCTGCTGTACGACTACCTCGATTCCACCGCGTTCTACTCGAGCCCGGTGGCCAAGGCCGACCGCTCGCTGATGAACGTGCCCTTCAAGCTGAAGGACGAGGCGCTCGACGCCGCCTTCCTGAAGGGCGCCGAAGAGCGCCGCATGCTGCAGCTCAAGGGCCACCGCTCGGTGGGCGGCATGCGCGCGTCGATCTACAACGCGATGCCGGTCGAAGGCGTGCGCGCGCTGGTCGCGTACATGAAGGAATTCGAGGCCCAGCATGGCTGACGCGAACAAGCTGCGGGTGCTGGTGCTCAACCAGATCTCGCCGCTGGGCCTGCAGCGGCTGCCGACCGCGCTGTACGAAGTGGGCAAGGACGTGGCCGCACCCGACGCGGTGCTGCTGCGCTCGGCCGACCTGCACCAGGCGGCGATCGCGCCCAGCGTGAAGGCGATCGCACGCGCCGGCGCCGGCACCAACAACATCCCGGTGCCGGCGATGAGCGCGCGCGGCGTGCCCGTGTTCAACGCGCCGGGCGCCAACGCCAACGCGGTCAAGGAACTGGTGCTCGCCGGCATGCTGCTGGCGGCGCGCAACCTGCCGGCGGCGCTGCGCTTCGTCGAGGGCCTGGACCCGCAGGCCCCCGACATGGACCGCAAGGTGGAGGACGGCAAGAAGAGCTTCGCCGGCTGCGAGCTCGCCGGCCAGACGCTGGGCGTGATCGGCCTGGGCAAGATCGGCTGCCTGGTGGCGGATGCCGCGATCCGCCTCGGCATGGACGTGCTCGGCCACGACCCGGAGATCACCGTCGATGCCGCCTGGAGCCTGCCGGCGCAGGTGCGCAAGGCCGCGAGCGTGGCCG
Source organism: Pseudomonadota bacterium (assembly GCA_018240325.1). Taxonomy (GTDB): domain Bacteria; phylum Pseudomonadota; class Gammaproteobacteria; order Burkholderiales; family Burkholderiaceae_C; genus Rubrivivax. The sequence continues at coordinate 12,015 of JAFEFZ010000055.1, read as the reverse complement.
AGGTGCTGCGCGGCAGCGATTTCGTCACGCTGCACGTGCCGCTGGTCGCGGCCACGCGCGGGCTGGTCGGCGCCGCCAACATCGGCCTGATGCGCAAGGGCGCGGTGCTGCTGAACTTCTCGCGCGAGGGCGTGGTCGAGGACGACGCCGTGCTCGGCGCACTGGCCGCCGGCACGCTCGGCCGCTACGTGTGCGACTTCCCGTCGCCCGCCGTGCACGGCAAGGCCGGCGTGATCGCGCTGCCGCACCTGGGCGCGTCCACGCGCGAGGCCGAGGACAACTGCGCGGTGATGGTGGCCGACCAGTTGCGCGACTACCTCGAGCACGGCAACGTCAGCAACGCGGTCAACTTCCCGGCGGTGAGCATGGCGCGCGACTCGGCCTACCGGGTGGCGATCGCCAACGCCAACGTGCCGAACATGCTCGGCCAGATCTCCACCGCGATGGCCAAGGCGGGGCTGAACATCCACAACATGGTCAACAAGTCGCGCGGCGAGATGGCCTACACGCTGGTCGACGTCGACAGCCCCGTCGACGACGCGGTGCTCGCCAGCCTGCGCGCGATCGAAGGCGTGCTCGCGGTGCGCTACCTGCCGATGGCCGGCTGACGCCGGCAGCACGATGGCCGGCCAGCGGCGGCGCAAGCGCGATTCGCCGCCGCCCGTCGCGGCCGGCGGCGACAGCGGCCGCACGCCCAAGGCGCGCAGCGCTGCCGCGACCGATCCGCGCAACGGCGCCGCGGGCGAAGCGCGCGCCGCCACCCCGGCCGCGGCCGGCAAGCCCGGTGGTTCGCCAGCCGGCGCGGCAGCAGCGCCGCGCACTGTGGCGCGGCGCGCGCCGCGGGCGATCGGGGTTGCGCTGCTGTTGCTGGCGGTGCTGGCCGGTACCTGGCTGTGGCAGCGGCCTGGCGATGGACGGCCACCGGCGCTCGCCACGGCACCTGCAGCCGCGCCGCCCGCCACCACGGCACCCGCCGCTGCCGCACGCGCCACCATGCCGGCACCCGCGGCGCCGGCTGCGGCCTACGTCGACAACCGCACCTGCGTCGGCTGCCACGCCGCCGAGGCCCGGCACTGGCAGGGATCGCACCACGCGCTCGCGATGGCACGGCCCACGCCCGAGACGGTGCGCGGCGACTTCGACGGCGCGCAGTTCCGCCACCACGGCGTCACCACCCGCTTCTTCCGGCGCGACGGCAAGTACTTCGTCCACACCGACGGCGCCGACGGCCGCATGGCCGACTTCGAAGTCCAGTACACCTTCGGCTGGGATCCGCTGCAGCAGTACCTGATCGAGACTGAAGGCGGCCGGCTGCAGCCGCTGACGATCGCCTGGGACGCGCGCGCCAAGCGCTGGTTCCACCTGCTGCCCGACGAGAAGACGCCGCCCGGCGACGTGCTGCACTGGACCGGCCGCTACCAGACCGGCAACACGATGTGCATCGCCTGCCACACCACCGGCTTCGACAAGCGCTACGACGCCGCGGCCGACCGCTTCGACTCGCGCTGGGCCGAGGGCAACGTGTCATGCCAGGCCTGCCACGGCCCGGGCTCGCGCCACGCCGACTGGGCCCACGCACAGGCCGAAGGCCGCGCGGCAGCGCCGCCGCCGCGTCACGGCCTGGTTGCCGACCTGCGCGACGCGCGCACGCAGGTCGACATCTGCTCGGCCTGCCACTCGCGCCGCGCCGAGCTGAGCGCGCAGCCGGTGCCCGGCGAGCCGTGGCTCGACCACTACCTGCCGAGCCTGCTGCTGCCGGGGCTGTACCACGCCGACGGCCAGCAGCTCGACGAGGTCTACGTCGACGGCTCGTTCCGCCAGAGCAAGATGTTCGCCGCCGGCGTGAAGTGCAGCGACTGCCACGAGCCGCACCGCGCCCGGCCGCGGCTCGACGGCAACGCGCTGTGCGGCCAGTGTCACGCCCGCCCCGGGCGCAGCGATTTCCCGGCCGCGGCGGGCGACTACGACAGCCCGGCGCACCACCACCACCGCGAAGGCAGCGCCGGCGCGCAGTGCGTCGCCTGCCACATGCCGGCCAAGACCTACATGCGCATCCAGCCGCGGCCCGACCACAGCCTGCGCATCCCGCGGCCCGACCTGAGCGTGGCGATCGGCACGCCGAACGCGTGCAACCAGTGCCATGCCAGGCAGACGGCGCAATGGGCGGCCGACGCGGTCGAGCGCTGGTACGGCCCGAAGCGCAGGCCGCACTTCGGCACGGCCTTCGCCGCCGCGCGCCGCGGCGAGCCGGGAGCGGACGCGGCGCTGGCGGCGATCGCCGCCGACCGCTCGCAGCCCGGCATCGTGCGTGCGACGGCGATCCACATGCTCGGCGGCCGCGGCACGGCGGCGATCGACGCTGCCCGCGACCCCGACGCCGAAGTGCGCGCCGCCGCCGCGGCGAGCCTCGGCACGCTGCCCGCGGCGCAGCGCGTGCCGACGCTCACGCCGCTGCTGCAGGATCCGCTGCGCGCGGTGCGCATCGCCGCCGCGCGCAGCCTGGCGTCGCTGCCGGCCGAGCAGTTCGACGCCCCAACCCGCGCCGCCTTCGATGCCGCGCTCGCCGAATACGTCGCCGCGCAGCAGGTCTCGCTCGACATGCCCGGCGCGAACCTGAACCTCGGTGCGCTGTACGCCGACCTGGGCCGCGACGAACTGGCCGAGCGCTACACGCTGGCGGCGCTGAAGATCGACCCCGACTTCACGCCGGCACGCGCCAACCTCGCGCAGTTCTACGCCGCGCGCTCGCGCCCGGCCGACGCCGAGCGCGTGCTGCGCGACGGCCTGAAGCGCGAGCCCGGCATCGGCGAGCTGCAGTACGCGCTCGGCCTGCTGCTGGCCGAGCAGCAGCGCCTGCCCGAAGCCGCCGACGCGCTCGCGCAGGCGGCGAAGCTGATGCCGCGCGATGCGCGCGCGTACTACAACCTCGGCCTCGCGCGCCAGCAGCTCGGCCAGCTGCGGGCCGCGGAAGCCGCCCTGCGCCGCGCGCGCGAGCTCGACCCCGCCGACCCGGCGATTGCCTACGCATTGGCGGTCTTCTACGCGCAGCAGGGCCGCCGAGGCGAGGCGCTGCGCGAGGCCGAGGCGCTGCAGCAGCTGCGGCCGGGGGACGCGCAGGTCGCGCAACTGATCCGGCAGCTGCAGGCGCAGCGCTGATCGCCAACGGGCAACGTGGATCAGATCGTTGCCCGCGGATCGCCGGCACCTGCCGCGAATCGTCGCACCGCAGGCGCCGCGCCTACACCAGCACCTTGACCAGGTCGAGCAGCAGTTCCTTCACCGGGATCCGCAGCGCCGCCACCAGCACCAGCGGGATCGCCAGCGGCACGATGATCATCGCGATCGACGCCTTGCCGATCGGCACGCGGCGCATCCGCTTCACCGCGTCGTAGAGCACCGCCGCATCGGCGACCGGCCCGATCTCGGGCGCGTCGAGGATCGCCTCGTCGCCGAGCTCGCGGCCTTCGATCCAGCGCCGGTGCACGAGCCGGCCGTGCCGCCCGACGAGCGCCGAGTACGCGGCGAGCGAACGCGCACGCGCGCGGGCGAGCGCCGGCGCGAGCGCCAGCAGCGGCAGCAGCAGCATCGCGCTCCAGACGACGACGAGCACCGCCGTCGTCAGCTTGTACGCATCCAGGTTCGCACCGTGGTGCAGGATCTCGTGCGCCCAGCGCGACGCGACGATCGCCGCCAGCGCGACCGAGACGGGCGCGAACGCGCCCGGCAGCTTCGAGACGATCGCGATGCCGCCGGCGCGATCGGGGTGCGTCGGCACCAGCGGCAGGTCGATCCGGCCGATGCGCCGCAACCACTCGCAAAGCAGCACGATGCGCCACAGCCACGCCAGCAGCAGCGCGAGCAGGATCGGGCGCGCGATATAGGCGAACCACCAGCCGCCGAAGCCGAGTGCGCCGTCGCCTTCCATCGCCCACACCAGCGCGTCGGCATGCACCTGTGGGCGGTCGGCAATCGCCCAGCCGATTGCCGCGCCGATCATCAGCACCCAAGGCAGCGACGCATCGCGCAGCCGCAGCACGCCGGCGGCGACCGCGTCGAAGCGCAGGCGCGACGCCGGCTCGGCGCCGGCCGTCGCCGCGAGGCACGCGGCGATCCGCCTCGCGGTGTCGTGCAGCATCGGCTCGCCGAGCACGAGCAGCGGGATCACGACCAGGCAGCGCACGTGCACGCCGTAGTGGCGCAGCAGCGATTCGCCGCTGTCGTCGGCCAGGCGGCCGGTCGCCGCCGCCCACAGCGCGATCGGCAGCCACGCGAGCAGCGCAAACACAACCGCGCGCCGGCCCGCGCCCAGGCTGTCGGCCGGCAGCAGCCGCGCCCGCCGCAGCCAGCGCAGCGGCGGTTCGTCGTCGCAGGGGGAAGGCGCGGCCGGCCCGCAATCAGCCCGCGCGGGTGGTTCCGGCGATGCGGTGCGTGCCATCCGTTCGGAGCTCGCCGGCGCGGCGTACGTGGCGCACGGCGCGCGTCAGTATGGCGGGTTGACGACGATGTACTGCGTGCCCTGCGGCTGGTACCACGTGCCGCCGCACTGCTGGTAGATCATGCCGGCGTAGTTCACCGGCACGCAGCCGGGCGGCACGCTGCGCACGACCGAGCCGACGATCGCCGAGGTCACCGCCACCGTCGCGGTGACCGCAGCCGCGGTCGCGACCGGGTGGTAGTCGTTGTCCCAACCGCCGTGGTCGGCGTCGACGTTGACGTTGACGTTGCGGTTGACGTTGACGTTGTTGACGCTGGTGCTGCGCACGTTGTTGCTGCGTGCGTCGGCGTGGCGGTTGTCGGGTTGCGCCCTCTGCCCTGCCCCGCCGCCGTGGCCGCCGCCGCCCGCATGTGCCGCCGCGTGACCGCCGCCACCCCCGCCCCGCCCTGCCGCGTCGGCGATCGGCACGAGCACGAAACCGGCCAGGACCAACGCGACCAGCGGCGCGCGCACCCACGGCTTGAACGAGCTTTTCATCTCGGTGCTCCTCTACTTCGCCTTGCGCGCGACGATCTCGATCTCGGTCGCACCCTTGGGCGCGACGAACCTGAACACCGCGTTCGTGAAGCTCGGCTTCAGCTTCCAGTCGATCAGGCTGACCGACTGCGGCCGCGCTTCGTCGGCACGGTTGGTGATCACGAGCTTGCGCGGCAGCGGCTTCGCGCCCGCGGAGATCCAGATCTGCCAATCGATCCTGCCCTGGCGGAACGCGTAGTGGTCGCACAGGTCGCCGCCAACGAAATCCTGCCCCGCGTTCATCGCCGACTCGAGCTTGTCCAGCGGCGCGGCCGGCGTGCCCCAGACGAACAGGTCCGACAGCGGCACCTCGACGCCGAACTTGTCTTCCAGCCGGTCGACGAGTTCGCCGAGCGTGCCGCTGAAGGCGACCGTCGAGTAGTAGTTCTGCGCCGGCGTGAAGAGCGTGACCGTCTTGCCGTCGTAGAACAGCTCGCGCTGCGAACGCGCACTCGACATGCGCACGCGCAGCCTGTTCGGCCGCTCGACGTCCATGCGCGCCGCCGCCGTGTGCTGCAACTTCTGGCCGTCGGCGAGCACGCGCTCGCCGCTGAGTTCGGTCGATACCTGGAAGCGCTCGAGCGACTGCAGGTGCGCGCCCATGTCCTTCAGCGCCTGCACCGCGGCCGCGTCGACCGGGTTGGCAGCCGGCGCCGCTGTCTGGGCCCGCGCGGAGAGCGCCAGCATCACGGCCAGCGCCGCGGCGGCCAGAGTCCTGTGCAACATCTCGATCTCCTGTTGGTAAGCAACGAGGGCGCTGCTTGCAGCGGCAGCGCGCGCAGCCTCGGCGCTGCGCGCGCCACGCCTCAGCCGCCGCCCGCGGCTGCCGCCTCGATCTGCTTCTGGATCTTCTCCAGGTTGAACGAGCCCGGCGTCTGGCTCGGCGGGTACTCCTTCATCGACTTCAGGAAGTTGGCCGCCATGCCCTGCAGCGGCACGATCACGAAGGCGCGGTCGAGGAACCAGTCGTTGTAGGTGTTGGAGTTGTGCTGTGCCTTCTCGAAGGGGTCGCGCCGCAGGTTGGCCAGCAGCGGCACGCGCAGTTCGGTGAAGGGCTCGCGCCAGACGCCGAAGGCCTGGCCGCGGTTCTCGAGGAAGGTGACCTTCCAGTCGCTGTAGCGCATCGCGACCACCTGGCCGTCGTCGTTGACGTAGATGAACTCGTTGCGCGGCGAGACCTTCGCCTGCCCGCTCAGGTAGGCGCTCAGGTCGTAGCCGTCGATGTGGTTCTTGTACGTGCGCCCGTTGAGCGTCGCGCCCTCGAGCAGCCTGTCCTTGATGTCGGGGTCGCCGGCGATCGCGGCGAAGGTCGGCAGCCAGTCCTCGTGCGAGACGATGCCGTTGAGCGTGACGCCCGCCGGGAAGTGGCCCGGCCAGCGCACGAAGGCCGGCACGCGGTACGCGCCTTCCCAGTTGCTGTTCTTCTCGCTGCGAAACGGCGTCGTCCCGGCGTCGGGCCAGGTGTTGTAGTGCGGGCCGTTGTCGGTCGAGTACATCACGACGGTGTTGCCGGCGATGCCCAGGTCGTCGAGCAGCTCGAGCAGCTCGCCGACCATCGCGTCGTGCTCGACCATGCCGTCGCTGTACTCGTCCTGGCCCGACTTGCCGCGGTTCTCGGCGCGCACGTGGGTGCGAAAGTGCATCCGGGTCGCGTTCCACCAGGTGAAGAAGGGCTTGCCGTCCTTGACCTGGCGTGTGATGTAGTCCTTCGCCGCGGCCAGCGTCTCGGCGTCTATCGTCTCCATGCGCTTCTTCGTCAGCGGCCCGGTGTTCTCGATCCTCTGCCCGCCGCTGCCGTCGGCCCACGAGTGGATCACACCGCGCGGGCCGAACTTCTTCTGGAAGTCGGGGCTCTTCGGGTAGTCGAAGTTCTCCGGCTCCTCCTCGGCGTTGAGGTGGTAGAGGTTGCCGAAGAACTCGTCGAAGCCGTGCATCGTCGGCAGATGCTCGTCGCGGTCGCCCTGGTGGTTCTTGCCGAACTGCGCGGTGGCGTAACCGAGGCTCTTGAGCACCGTGGCCATCGTCACGTCGGTCTTGGGCCAACCCTCCTTCGCGCCCGGCAGGCCGACCTTGGTCATGCCGCTGCGCACCGGCACGCTGCCGCCGATGAACGCGGCGCGCCCGGCGGTGCAGCTCTGCTGCGCGTAGTAGTCGGTGAACGCGACCCCTTCCCTGGCGACGCGATCGATGTTGGGCGTCTGGTAGCCCATCATGCCGCGGCTGTTGTGGCTGATGTTCCAGGTGCCGATGTCGTCGCCCCAGATGACGAGGATGTTCGGCTTGGCCGACCGTGCAGGTGCAGCCGCCTGCGCCTGCACCGCACCCGCCATCCCGGCCAAGGCCGCAGCGGCCAGCAGCCCCGCTGCCGCGCGTGCCCACAGTCCCGATCCCGTTCGCATGTTGGTCCCCTCTCCTGGTTCAACCGACGCGGCCGAAGCGCCGCTTCGACGCGAGTCGAATCTAGGGCCGCACGACGCGGCGTGGAACTGGTCTTTGGTTTAGTGCGGGACGGGAATCGGCGCTGCCAATAGCTTGCTGTCGCCGATCGGCGTGCCGGCGGCCTGCAGCAAGTGCGATGGCGGAGCCTGCCAGCCTTCGGCGATGACCGTCGGCGAAGAGCATGGCTGGCGTTCCAGCCAGCGCGTGCCCGTTCGGCGCTCCGCGCGTCGCCGTCCGTTGAGACAAGGGCCTGGCTGCGCTGCGCGAGCAAAGCGCTCCCTCGCTCACTTCACCGACGCGAAGACCACCTTCCAGTCATTCTTCATGCTGATCAGCGTCCAGCCCGCGGCGCGGTACTGATCGAGCCCCTTGTCGAGCCTGCCGACATGCGATTCGCGGTCGTACGCGTATTCGCGCACGGCGTCGTCGTGGTGCACGATCATCCCGAGCCGCAGGCCCTGCCCGGTGGTGGTGTACTGCAGCATCGCCAGGTCGCCGTCGGAGTTGCCGAAGGCGGCGATCGGCCGGCGGCCAATCAGCGTCTCGATGCCCGCCGGCTTGCCGGCGCCGTCGTTGACGTGGTCGATCTGCGGCTGCATCAGCAGCACGCCTTTGCCGTCCTTGACCTCGTAGAGCAGCTTCTGCCGCGTGCCGACCACCTGCTCCGGCGGGATGCCGTAGACGCGCTCGGTGAAGGGCCGCATGAACTCCACCGAACCGCCGGACGAGATATAGGTCCGAAAGCCATGGGCGCGCAGGTAGCGCAGCAATTCCAGCATCGGCTGGTAGGTCAGCGTGTCGTAGCCGCGCTTGAAGCGCGGGTCCTGCGTCTTGGCGAGCCAGTCGTTGACCGCGCGGCCGAACTGGTCGATGTCGGTGCCGCTCTGCGCCGCCAGCAGAAGCTCGACCAGGCCTTTCTCGCCCGAGGCCATCACGCCCTTCATATCGTCGGCCAGCACCGAGCGGAAGGGCTCCTGGTCCTGCCACTGCGGATGCTGCGGCGCGAGCGCCTTGATGCGGTCGAAGACGAACCTGAACTGCGTGTACATCGGGTACTCGAGCCACAGCGCGCCGTCGTTGTCGAACACCGCGATGCGCTCGGCCGGCGCGACATGGTCCTTGCTGCCTTCGGTGCTGACGGCCTTGACGAAGGCGACGATGCGTTGCTTGGCCGCGCCCTCGTTCCAAGACGACAGGGGATCGGCGACGGGCGGCGCGCCGGACATCGGCGCGCAGGCGGCGAGCGCGATCGACAGTGCGATCGCCGCCAGCCAGCGCCGGCGCGTCAACGGCACAACCGCAACAACTTCAGGCTCGTGCATGCGGGGTCCTCCCGGGTTCTGCCGCAGAACAGCGGCCGGCGAACACAGGCCGACGAAGAGCGGCCGATGGGCAGCGCCGCTCCGGGCAGCGCTGCCGTTGCCGCGCAGTGTCGGCCCGTGCAGCCAGGCGCGGAACTACGCTTTGGTATAGGCCACGAACCTCAGCCCGCGCCGTCCTCGCCCTGCGCGTTGCGTCGTGCGCGGCGCGGCCCTTCGCGCCGCCGCGACGCCTGGTTCAGAGTGGCGGCGCGAGGCGGAACTGTTCGATCAGCCAGTCGAGGAAAGCCGCCACCTGCGGCCGGCGCGCGGCCTGCGGGTGGCGCACGAGAACGTGGCAGTAGCCGCTGGGCATGCGCAGCGCCGGGAACGGCATCACGAGGTCGCCGCTCGCGATGCAGTCCTGCAGGAAAGGCGAGCGCACCAGCGCGACGCCCTGGCCGCGGATCGCCGCCTGCACCGTCTGGTCGACGAAAGAGAACACGAGCCGCCCGGCCGCGGGCTCGACGCGACCGGCGCCGACCGACTCGAACCAGTTGTCCCAGTTCAGCCCCTGGCCGCCGCGAACGCTCGGGTCGAGCACGAGCAGCGGCCAGTGCGCGAGCTCGGCCGGGTTGCGCAGCGGCCTGGCCGGCAGCAGCCGCGGGCTGATCACCGGCGCGACGATGTCCTCGACGAGCAGCGTCGCGCCGGGCGGCAGCGGCCCTGCGGGCTGGCCGCGGATCGCGAGGTCGATGTCCTCGACCTGCAGGTCGACCATGCGGTCGGAAGCGTCAAGCCTGATCTCGATCCCCGGATGCTCGCGCTGGAACTGCGCGAGCCGCGGCGCAAGCCACAGCGACGCGAACGACGGGTAGGTCGAAATCGTCACGCGCCGCCCGGCCGCTGCGCCGCGGATCTCGTCGACACATTGGTCGATCCCGACGAGCGCCTGGCGCACCGCCTGCTGCAGCCGCGTTCCGGCGGCGGTCAGTTCGAGCGCGCGGATGCGCCGCACGAACAGCGCCTTGCCGAGCTGGCGTTCGAGCGCGGCGATCTGCCGGCTGACGGACGACTGCGTCAGGTTCAGCTCGTCGGCGGCGAGCGTGAACGACAGGTGGCGCGCAGCGGCCTCGAAGCCGCGCAGCGACGCCAGCCCGATGGGCCGGCGCCTGCGCCCGGCAGCTGCGGGGACGGGTGGCATGCACGCACCATACATGCGCGGCACGCATCCATCAACTGCAATCCTTTCGTTTGTCGCCGTGGTCTGCGGGCGCTCCAATCACCGTCAGCCCGGACCATGGATGCGTTCGGCGAATGGAGCAGATCATGAGGATGCCGAGGCAACAGGCGCGGACGATCGATCTGGCGAAAGACCAGTTGCTGGTCATTCGAGGCGACTGCGCGGGGCGCGTGCGGGTGCTGTGCGGTGCGGCGTGGCTGACCGACGAGAGCGACGCCGGTGATCGCGTGCTGCAGGCCGGCGCCGAAGCGGCGCTGGGGCAGGGCCGGATCGTGATCGAGGCGCTTGGCCCGGCGCGCGTGCTGCTGGACGAGCGCGCGGCGCCCTGGCGGGCCGGCTGGCAGCGCCTGCGGCGCATGGCCTGCACGCTGCGGCAGCGCTACCAGTTCGGCGGCGGCGCAAGCGTCGGCGCCTGCTGACCCCTCGGGCCGCGACCCTGCATCGCCGCGTCGTCCCGCTCGGAGCGCAGCGCACGGAGTCCGGGCCGCAGAGCCCGACTGCGGCGAGCAGCGCCTGGATCAGCCACGGGGCACCGTGCCGCCGGGACGCGCCTTCAACCCGGCCGCTGTCCGCCGATCGCGGCATCGATCGCGGCCAGCATCGCCTCGGCCGAGAACGGCTTGAGCAGCACGCCGACCGCGCCGAGTGCCCTGCCCTGCTGGGCGAGTTCGGCGCTGTCGTTCGCGGTGATCAGCACCACCGGCAGCCGCGTGCCGGACGCCTGCAGGCGCTGCAGCACCTGCAGCCCGCTCAGGCCCGGCATGTGGATGTCGAGCAGCGCGCAGTCCGGCACGCGCGCGCCTAGCGACGCGAGGAACTCCTCGCCCGATGCAAAGCACAACACCGTGCAGTCGGCCAGGCGCAGCAGGCGACCAAGCGCCGTGCGCATCGGCGCCTCGTCGTCGATCACGGCCACGCAACGCAGGGTCTCCACCCGCCGACGCTAGACCCGCGCGCGCCGCAGCGCTACTGGTCTTTGGGTCAGTCTCCGGGCCGGCCGCGCGCGGCCAGTGCCGGGGCCGGCCCCGTCCGGCAGGGCAGCGACGACCGCCTCGACACTTGTTCGTCCACACTGCATCCAATCACACTGCGTGACTTACACTGCTGCGTGCACACGGCACGATGGAGCGCTTCGCATGAAAAACATCACCTTCGCCGCCGACGAGAAGCTGATCGAGGCCGCCCGCGAGCAGGCCGCCGCCGATGGCAGCACGTTGAACGAGCAGTTCCGCCTGTGGCTGGCGCAGTACGCCGCGAAGCGCCGCGCGGCCAAGGCCATCGAGGTGGTGCAGCGCGTCAGCCAGCGCGTCGACCTGGGTGGCCGCCGCTTCACGCGCGACGAGCTCAATGAGCGCCGCTGACTTCCTGGACACCAACGTACTGGTCTACCTGGTGGACCGGCGCAACCCGGCGAAGCAGGCGGTCGCGCAGCAGCTGGTGGCCACGGCGCTCGCCGAACGCTCGGGCATCATCAGCTTCCAGGTGGTGCAGGAGACCCTGCAGGCGCTGACGCGCAAGGCGCGCCAGGTGTTGCCCGCCGCCGATGCCGGCGAGCTGCTGCACGCCGTGCTGCTGCCGCTGTGGCAGGTGCACCCGACCCCGGCCCTCTACGAACGCGCGTTGCAGCTGCAGGCCAAGCAGGGCTTCTCGTTCTACGACAGCCTGATCGTGGCCGCCGCCCTCGAAGCCGGCTGCCGCCGCCTGCTGAGCGAAGACCTGCAGCACGGCCGGAAGGTTGGCACGCTGCGCATCGAGAACCCGTTTGCCGGCTGAAGGCTCGGTGGATCGGGGTGGACAGGCGCACCGGCCGCGCGTGTCGCGTCGGGGCGCGTCGGCCGGGTCTGTGGATCGGTCAGTCCTGTGCGGCCTGTCGGCCTTGCGCTGGTACGGGCGTGGCCTGCACCGGCCCGGCCACGCCCGCCGTCTGGTGCATCAATTCGGCCAGCGTGCGCGCCTGCATGCGCTCCATGATGCGCGCGCGGTGGAACTTGACCGTCTGCTCGACGATGCCCAGGTCGGCGGCG
>JAFEFZ010000054.1 GCA_018240325.1 Pseudomonadota bacterium | reverse complement strand
TACGAGCTGACCCACCGCTACAGCGCCGAGCTGCGCGGCACGCCGCCCGACGAAGTGCTGGCGCTGCGCCTGCACACCACCGGCGGCTACGACGCCAGCCGCAAGCCGCTGGAGTTCGATGCGCGGCGCGCCGGCGCATCGCAGGCGTCGAGCGCAGCGGCGCGTTGATCGCCGCCCGGCACGGCGGCTGCGGTGCGGCGACGACCGGTCTGCGCTAGTCTGCGCGGCGCGCCCGAGTAGCGCGACAAGGAGTCGTGATGGTCGTGGACTTCGCATGCAAGGAATCCGGTTGCGGCACCCGGGTCGCGTACGTGCCGCAGAAGACGCCCGGCACTGCGGGCGGCAACCTTCTGCGCCAGGCCGACAAGCCGCAGGCATCCGCGACCGTGGGCGTCTACCTGGTCTGCCCGAACGGCCATGTGCACCGCTACGAGGTGCCGGCCGACAGGCAAGACGGTTGACATGAGCGAACCCAAGCCGCTGGCCGACCTGATCGTCGGCGACCGCTTCTGGCTGGGATACGCGCAAGAGCTGGTCCGTGCCGCGGTCAGTGCGCCCGAGCGGCGGGCCGAGCAGCTGGCAGCCGCGGTCGCCTGGCTGTGGACGATCTATTCGTCGGCGGTGCTCGTCGTGCTCGGCGTCGGCGGCGCGCGCCCACCGATGCCGGCGGCATTGGCACTCGCGCTGCCGAGCGCGCTGCTGATCGTCGCGTACTGGTCGGCGGCGCGCGTGCGGCGGCCTATCCCGGTCGAGTTCGATCCGCGCGTGCCGGCTCAGATCGAGCAGGTCCACGCGCGGGCAGCGCGCGACAAGGCGGGGCAGCTCGAGGCGGCGGAGCGCTGGGCCGGCGTGGCGACCGCCAGCGTGGTGCTCGCGCTGCTGGTGGCGTTGATCGCGCCGGGCACGCCGCACGTCGAGCTCGCGGTGCGCGCCGATCCGGCCGATCCGCAGCAGTTGCTCGTGCTCGCAGCGGTGCCCGCCGATGCCGTGGTGCAGCTCAGCGTGCGCCCGGCCGACGCCGGCGCATCGGCTGCCGCATCGCGACTCGAACGTGCCGACGCGCACGGCCGTCTGCAGGCGCGGCTGCCGGTGGCCGGGCCCGGGCCGCAGCGCGTGACCGCGACCTGGCGCGAGGGCACGCTCGAGCGCAGCGTGTCCACGCTGCATCCGCCACGGGACTGAGGAGGTCCGCCGATGGCCCACCGACGCTGGAAAGACATCCTCTGGGCGGTACAGCGGCCGACACCCGGCATCATCGGCTGGATGGATTGGCCGACCGGCGTGCAGTTCATCGACGCCGACCTCGAGGGCTCGGGCCAATGGCCGGCAGTGATGCAGGACGGCAGCGAACGCTCGCGCCAGTTGATGCACACCGTCAGCCACGAGACGCTGCATTTCCTGCAGTTGGCGACGATGGGCTTCATGTACCGCTGGGTCTGCGAGCACCATCGCCTTCTGGCCGCGTGCCTGTCGCCGCTGCGCGCCGAGATCGCCGCCTGGCTCGACGACGCCGACCCGCGCAAGCTGCTCGCCATCGAGGGCAGGATCGATCCGGCTCGGCGCGACACGCTCGGCCGGCATCTGGCGCGGCTCGACCAACGCGGTCCCAACCGCATCAGCGTGCGCCATCTGCTCGAAGCGCATGCGCTGGTGGCCGAGCAGAAGATCCACTGGCAGGGGCTCGACGCCGCCAAGCTGACGCCGCTGCTCGACCACGAGGCGGCCGGTCCCGAGTACCGGCTGGCCTACGACCTGACGCGCACGCGCCTGGGCGAGCGCTGTGCCTTCCGCAACTTCCTGTTGATCGCCAGCCTGGCGCTGTGCGCCGAGGATCCGCCGCTGGCCTTCGACGAACTGCTCGACGCGCTCGCACGCCGGCCGACACCCGAGGTCGACGACGACGACGCGGCCGACACCGACCAGGTGGTGCAGGCCGCCAATCAGGCGGTCAGCGCTTTCATCGGCACCTCGGCTTCGGTGCTGCAGGCCGACGACCGCATGCGCCATCCGATCTACACCCGCGCACTCGCGGCGATCAATGCCGCCTGCGATCGGGGCTGGCGCGCAATCGACTTCTTCGGCGACCCGCACTGCAACCTGGCATCGATCGCCGATGCGGCGATCCGCCCGACGGTGTTCAGGCCGACGGGCGACGACCGCTTCCCGGTGATCGTGCCCAAGGGGATGAGCGACGACCAGGCGACCGACCTGCTGCTGCTGGCGGTGCTGGCCTCGCGCGTCAATCCGGCGGCGCCGCGCGATGCCGGTGCGGCCGAGGATGCACGCTTCGCGTGGCTCGCCGAGGTGGGCAGCCGGCCGGTCACCCTTGAGGTGCAGCCCGCCCAGCTGCACAGCGCCGACTTCGCTGAGCTGGCTGCGCTCGACCCGGGCGCGGTGCCGGCCGCGATGCGGCGCGATCTGTGCCGCTGGTGGGGCCGCTGCGCGCTCGTGTTCGACATCGACGACCCGGGCCCGGTGTGGCTGCGCGCCGACGTGCGCCGATTCATCGCCAGGCTCGCCGCGGCCCAACCGGCCTTTGCGGTGTACCTCGACCCGACACCGCAGGCCGACATGTTCGTCGTGTGGTTCGGTGCGCTGGCCGACCCGCAGGCGCTGCCGGGACACGCCCTGGATCTCATGCATCCGAGCGTGGTCGATCGCGTGATGGCGGCCGTGCAGGCGATCGTCACGCTGGCCGACGGGCTCGGCCTGAGCGCCCGGCCGGCGGTGCAACGGCTGCTCACGCCCTACCCGCGCGCGCAGGTCGAGGCGATGCTGGCGGCGCTGCCCTGAAGGCCCGTGAAGCCGCGCGCCGCACGAACGCGCCTCCCGACGGCGCGTGGTGCAATCGGGGCATGGCCGACCGACCCAAGCTCAAACTGAAGCCCGGCGCCGCGCCGCGCGACCCGCAGCGCTCGCGCGTGCGCGCCAGCACGGCGCCGCGCACCGGCACCAAGCCGCGCCGGGACGCCGGCCATCCGCACGAGCCGTCGCGGCGCGCGCAGGATCCGCGCGACCCGCGCCGGCCGGCAGGCCCCGATCCGCGGCGTGGCCCGCCGCCCGAACGCCGACCGGACCGCGCGTCGGCCGACGCCCGCCGCGGCGCGCCGCGCGACGATCGGCGTGGCGGCCCTGGCGGCGATCGGCGCAGCGGCTTTCGCGACGATCGGCGCAGCGGCCCTGGCGACGATCGGCGCGGCGACGCCCGCGATGGCCCGCGCGATGACTTCCGCGACCGATCTCGCGGTGCTGCGCACGGCGGCCCTGCGGGCGATACGCGGCACGGCGCACACGGCCGTGTGGGCTCCGGCCCGCGCAACGGCCCGCGCAACGGCCCGCGCAACGGCCCGGGCGGCAGCCGGCAGTCGGGCGGCTTCGAGCCGCGCGGCAGTGCCGACGCGCGCGCTGGTGCCGGCCGCGGCGCGGGCTCCCGCGGCGGCGCCTATGCGCGCAAAGGCACCGGCCGCGACGACCCGGCCGCCACGCGCGGCAGCTTCCACGCCCGCGGCGGCACCGGCCCGCACCGCGGCAGCGAGGCTCGCGGCAGTGGCGCGGCGGGCTTCGGCCCGCGCGCCGGCCCGCACGCGGACCCGCGCCGCGACCGCCGCCGCGATCAGCCAGCCGAACCGCAGCGCGACCGCGCGCGCACCGAGCCGCTGCGCCAAGGCCCTCGGCCCGACCGCAGCGCTCACCCTGACCGGCCCGACCGATTCGACCGCAGCGCCCACCCCAGCCGGTCCGACCGGCCCGACCGGCCCGACCGGCCCGACCGGCCCGACCGGCCCGGGCGCAGTGCCCGCCTCGACCGACCCGACCGCCGCGACCGGCCCGATCGCCCGTCCGCCGGCACCCAGGCGCCGCGGCGCCCGCGCGAAGAGCGCCGCCTGCCGCCGGCCGAGCCGGTGACTTCCCTGCCCCCCGCTGGCGGCGGGCTGGGCGCAGCCCGGCCCTGGGGCCACGCTCACGCAGTGCCGCCGCCGCACGAGCCGGCACCCACCGCCGCGGCGCCCGGGATCGCGCCGCCGCGCCAGGCGCCGGCCGATGCCGGCGAGCGCCTGTCCAAGCGGCTCGCCGCCGAAGGCGCGGCGTCGCGGCGCGAGGCCGACGAATGGATCGCCACCGGCTGGGTGCAGGTCGACGGCGTGCCCGCGGTGCTCGGCCAGCGCGTGCTGCCCGGCCAGCGCATCGAGATCGACCCCGCCGCGCGGCGCGAGCAGGCGCGGCGGGTGACGATCCTGCTGCACAAGCCGGTCGGCTACGTCAGCGGCCAGCCCGAGGACGGCTACCCGAGCGCGGCCGCGCTGGTCACCGCCGACAACCGCTGGGCCGACGAGCGCCGTCCGTTCCACCCGGGCCACGCGCGCGGGCTGGCGCCGGCCGGCCGGCTGGACATCGACTCCACCGGGCTGCTGGTGCTGACCCAGGACGGGCGCATCGCGCAGCACCTGATCGGCGAGCGCTCGCAGGTCGAGAAGGAATACCTGGTGCGCGTGACCCACGGCTTCGCCGACGGCGTGCCCGAATCGGCGCTGCAGCTGCTGCGCCACGGCCTGGCGCTGGACGGCGAGCCGCTCGCGCCGGCCAAGGTCAGCTGGGCCAACGAAGACCAGCTGCGCATCGTGCTGACGCAGGGCAAGAAGCGCCAGATCCGGCGCATGTGCGAGGCAGTCGGGCTGGCGGTCGCCGGGCTCAAGCGCGTGCGCATCGGCAGCGTGGTGCTCGGCAAGCTGCCGCCCGGCCAGTGGCGCTACCTGCGTGACGACGAGCGCTTCTGACGCGGCCGCCCCGCCGCTGGCGGAGCGCATGGGCAGCGGCCTGATCGTCACGCTGCTGGCGCTGCTGCTGGGCGTGCAGCCGATCACGACCGACCTGTACCTGCCGTCGCTGCCCGGGCTGGCGGCCGACCTGCACGCGCCGCTGGCCGCGGTGCAGGCCACGCTGTCGGCGCTGCTGTTCGCCTTCGGCGGCAGCCAGCTGCTGCTCGGCCCGGCCGCCGACCGCTTCGGCCGCCGGCCGGTGCTGCTCGGCGGTCTGGCGCTGTACGTGGTGTGCAGCATCGGCGGCGCGCTGGCGCCCGACATCGCCACGCTGGTGGCGTGGCGCGCGCTGCAGGGCATCGGCGTCGGCGCCGCGGTGGTGTGCGCGCGCGCGATGGTGCGCGACCTGTACCAGCCGGCGCAGGGCGCGCACGTGATGTCGCAGGCGCTGTCGGGGCTCGGGATCATCGCGCTGGGCAGCCCGCTGCTGGGCGGCCTGATCGCGTCGTGGTGGGGCTGGCGCGCGGCGCTGCTGGGCTGCGGCCTGTTCGGCGCGGCCACGCTGGCGCTGGTGGTGCTGCGCCTGCCCGAGACCGCACGCGCGCTCAACCCGCGCGCGACGCAGTTCGCGCCGATGGTGCACACCTGGCTGCAGATCGCGCGCCACCCGGGCTTTCGCGCGTGGGCGCTGCTGGTGGCGGCCACCTACGGCGGGCTGTTCGCCTTCCTGGCCGGATCGGCCTTCGTGCTGATCGACGTGCTCGGCGTGTCGCGCGTGGCCTGCGGCCTGTTCATCGCGTGCAATTCACTGAGCTACCTGGCGGGCACCATCGGCTGCCGGCGGCTGCTGCTGCGCCACGGGCTGGCCGGCGCGGTGCGGCGCGGCGCGGCGTTCACGCTGGCCGGCGGCGCGGTGATGGTCGCGCTGGCGCTGGCGGGGGTGCGCTCGCCGTGGGCGATCGTGCTGCCGCAGATGCTGTTCGCCTTCGGCCACGGCATCCACCAGCCTTGCGGCCAGGTGGCGGTGGTCGCGCCCTTCCCGCAGCAGGCGGGCGCGGCTTCGGCGCTGGCCGGCTTCATCCTGGCCGCCGTGGCGGTGGTGGTGGGCGCCTGGCTGGGCGCCACGATGGACGGCACCGTGATGCCGCTGGTGCTGACCATCGGCACGCTGGCGCTGGCCACCAGCGTGGTCGCCTGGACGCTGGTGCAGCGCCACGGCGACGCCCGATGAAAGGCCTGTGCCTGGCGGGCCCCACGGCCAGCGGCAAGAGCGCGCTCGCGCTGGACCTGGCCGAGGCGCTGGCGGCCGAGGGCGGCGCCGAGATCGTCAGCGTCGATTCGGCGCAGGTCTACCGCGGCCTGGACATCGGCACCGCCAAGCCCAGCGCTGCCGAGCGCGCGCGCGTGCCGCACCACCTGATCGACCTGCTCGAGCCGGAGCAGGCCTACTCGGCCGCGCGCTTCGTGCACGACGCGCAAGCCGCGGCCGCGGCGATCCGCGCGCGCGGCCGCGTGCCGCTGCTGGTGGGCGGCACGATGCTGTACTTCCACGCGCTGCGCACCGGGCTCGACGCGATGCCCGCGGCCGACCCGGCGGTGCGCGCGGCGCTCGAAGCGCGCGCCGCCGCCCTGGGCTGGCCGGCGCTGCACGCCGAGCTGGCGCGGCTCGATCCGGCCACTGCCGCGCGCCTGGCGCCGAACGACGCGCAGCGCATCCAGCGCGCGCTCGAGGTCCGGCAGCTGGCGGGCCGGCCGCTGTCCGAGCTGCACGGCCAGGCCGGCAGCGCGCGTCCGCGCTCCGGCGACTGGCCGCTGATCGCGCTCGAGCCGGCGTCGCGCGCCTGGCTGCACGCGCGCATCGCCGCGCGCTTCGACGCGATGCTGGCGGCCGGCTTCGTCGACGAGGTGGCGCGGCTGCGCGCGCGCCCCGGGCTGCGGCCGACGATGCCGTCGATGCGCTGCGTCGGCTACCGCCAGGCCTGGGCGGCGCTCGATGCCGGCAGCCTCGACGCGCGCCGGCTCGGTCAATTGCGCGACGCCGGCATCGCCGCGACCCGCCAGCTCGCGCGCCGCCAGCTGACCTGGCTGCGCAAGACCGACGCAGTCGAGCGCATCGCCGCCGAAGCGCCCGACGCACCGGCACAGGTGCTGGCCGCCGCGCGCGCGCGGCTGCGCCGCTGAGAGCGAAGCCGGCCGCGGCTCGGGCCGCGCCGCGGCCGCTTGCGGCATGATCGACCGGATGCCGCTGCTGCAAGTGCAAGGCCTGGCCAAGTCGTTCGGCGCGGTGCCGGTGCTGCGCGCGCTGGACTTCACGCTGGCGCGCGGCGAGTTCGTCGCGCTGGTCGGCGAATCGGGGGTCGGCAAGTCGACGCTGCTGAACTGCATCGCCGGGCTGGAGCGCGCCGATGCCGGCACGATCGCGGTAGCCGGCATCGCCGTCCACGACGCCGGCGAGGCCACGCTCGCGCGGCTGCGGCGCGAGCACCTGGGCTTCGTGTTCCAGGCCTTCCACGTGCTGCCGCACCTGAGCGTGGCCGAGAACGTGGCGCTGCCGCTGCTGCTGCTGGGCCGCCCCGACGCCGCGCGCGTGCAGGCGGTGCTCGACGCGGTCGGTCTAGGCACGCTCGGCGCGCGCCGGCCGGCCGAGCTGTCGGGCGGCCAGCTGCAGCGGGTGGCGATCGCGCGCGCGGTGGTGCACGCGCCGGCGCTGATCCTGGCCGACGAGCCCACCGGCAACCTCGACCCGGCCACCGCGCAGCGCGTGCTCGAGCTGCTGCACCAGCAGGTGCGCGAGACCGGCGCCGGCTGCCTGCTGGCCACCCATTCGGCCGCCGCCGCGCAGCGCGCCGACCGCGTGCTGCGGCTCGGCGCCGACGGCATCCATCCCGCCTGACGATGGCCGAGCCGCATCGCTGCCGGCCGCGCACCGCACGCCGCCGCGCGCGCGCGGCAGCCGGATGAGCACGGTCGTGACCCCGCTGCCCCGCCCGCCCGCCGGCGGCGCGCGCCAACGGCTGGCGCTGGCGCGGCTGCTGGCGCTGCGCGAATGGCGCCAGCACCCGTGGCGCCACGGCATGGCGCTGCTGGCGGTGGCGCTGGGCGTGGCGCTGGCCTGGTCGGTGCACCTGATCAATGCGTCGGCGCTGGCCGAGTTCGCCGGGGCGGTGCGCGCCGCCAACGGCGAGCCCGACCTGAGCCTGCGCAGCGCGCGCGCCGGCGTCGACGACGCCTGGTTCGAGCGCATCGCGCGGTCCGCGGGCGTGGCCCAGGCGAGCCCGCTGCTCGAGCTGGACAGCTATGCGCTCGCGCCCGACGGCGGCCGCGTGGCGCTGCGCGTGATCGGCATCGACGCGCTCGGCATCGCGCCGCTGGCGCCGGCGCTGCTGCCGCGGCCGGCACCGGGCGAGCAGCGGCTGGCGGCGATCGACCCCGACGCGGTGTTCCTGAACGCCGCCGCGCGCGCGCGCCTGGGCCTGCGCGACGGCGATGCGATCGCGCTGCGCAGCGGGCCCGGCTGGCAGCGCTTTCGCGTCGCCGGCAGCGTCGCCGCCGCCGGGCCGCCGCTGGCGGTGGTCGACGTGGCGGCGGCGCAGGTGCGCTTCGGCCTGGCCGGGCGGCTGAACCGCATCGACCTGCGGCTGGTGCCGGGCGCCGACCCGGGTGCGCTGCTGGCGGCGCTGCGGCTGCCGCCCGAGCTGCAGCCGGTGGCCGCCGGCGCCGCCGCGCAGCGCGTGTCGAACCTGTCGCGCGCGTACCGCGTGAACCTGACGGTGCTGGCGCTGGTGGCGCTGTTCGTCGGCGCCTTCCTCGTATATGCGGTGGTGTCGCTGTCGCTGGCGCAGCGGCTGCCGGCCTTCGCGCTGCTGGGCGTGCTCGGGCTGCCGGCGCGCGGCCGCAGGGCGCTGGTGCTGGGCGAATGCGCGGCCATCGGCGCCGCCGGCAGCGTGCTCGGGCTGCTGCTCGGCACAGCACTGGCCGCGGCCGCGCTGCGCTGGCTGGCCGGCGACCTGGGCGGCGGCTACTTCCCGGGCGTGGCGCCGCGGCTGCAGTGGGGCGGCGCAGCGGCGGCCGGCTTCGGGCTGCTCGGCACCGCGGCGGCGCTGGTCGGCGGCTGGGTGCCGGCACGGCGCGCCGAGGCGCTGGCACCGGCGCGCGTGCTCAAGGGCCTGGGCGACGCGCAGCCGCCACGCGCGCGCGCCTGGCCCGGGCTGGCGCTGCTGGCGCTGGGCACGGCGCTGGCCTTCGCGCCGCCGCTGGACGGCCTGCCGCTGGCGGCCTACGCGGCGGTGGCGGCGCTGCTGTTCGGCGGCGTCGCGCTGATCCCGGCGGTGGTGCAGGCGCTGCTGGCGCTGCTGCCGGTGCCGCAGCGGCCGCTGCCGCTGCTGGCGCTGCGCCGTGCCGGCTTCGCGCGCCACACCGCCGGCGCGATGGTGGCCGGCGTGGTGGCGAGCCTGGCGCTGTCGGTGGCGCTGACGGTGATGGTGGCGAGCTTTCGCCACGGCGTCGCGCACTGGCTCGGCCAGGTGCTGCCGGCCGACCTGTACGCGCGCAGCGCCGCCGGCAGCGGCAGCGCCGACCAGGCCTGGCTGCCGGCGGACTTCGAGGCGCGCGCCGCCGCGCTGCCGGGGGTGGAGCGGGTCAGCGCGTCGCGGGTGCGGGCGCTGGCGCTGCGGGCCGATCTGCCGGCGCTGACGCTGCTGGCGCGGCCGCTGCCGCAGCCGGCCCAGAACCTGCCGCTGCTGGCCGCGCCGCTGCCGCGGCGCGCCGGCGAGACCGGCGTGTACCTGAGCGAGGCCGCCGCCGCGCTCTACGGCTGGCAGCCGGGGCAGCTGATCCGGCTGCCGATCGGCGGCGAGGCCGGCGCGGCGGCGCCGGTGCGCGTGCTCGGCGTGTGGCGCGACTACGCGCGCCAGTTCGGCGCGGTAGCGATCGACCGCGACGCCTACGCGGCGCTGAGCGGCGACCATCGCCTCAACGACCTGGCGATCTGGTTGGCACCCGGCGCCGACCTGGCCGCGGTGCAGCACGCGCTGCGCGCGCTCGCCGGCGACGGCGTGCTCGAGCTGGCGACCACGGCCGAGCTGCGCGCGGTGTCGCTGGCGATCTTCGACCGCAGCTTCGCCGTCACCACCTACTTGCAGGCGGTGGCGATCGTGATCGGCCTGGTCGGCGTCGCCGCCAGCCTGTCGGCGCAGGTGCTGGCGCGGCGCAAGGAGTTCGGGCTGCTCGCGCACCTGGGCTTCACGCGGAGGCAGGTGGCGGGCGTGGTGGTCGGCGAAGCCGCAGCCTGGCTCGCGGCCGGCGTGCTGATCGGGTTGGTGCTGGGGCTGGCGGTCAGCGTGGTGCTGGTGCACGTGGTCAACCCGCAGAGCTTCCACTGGACGATGGAGCTGGTGCTGCCGGCGTGGCCGCTGGCGGCGCTGGCGGCGGCGGTGTTCGCCGCCGGCTGCGCCACTGCAGGCCTGAGCGCGCGCGCCGCGGCGGCGCACTCGGCGCTGCGGTCGGTCAAGGAGGATTGGTGAGCGCGCGCGGGCACAGGCTGTGCCCAGCCCGCCGATCGGCGCGGTCGAGGAAACGCGGGGCGGCCCGGCGCTTCCTTGCGGGCGCCGCCAAGGCCGGGCTGCCGCCCAGCCCGCCTGCCGTGGGGGTCAAGGAACCCGGCAGCGGCCTCTCGTTCCTCGAGCGCGCACCCGCGGTCCTGCCTTGGCTGGGCCAGCGCGCCGCGCGGGTCGAGCTGCCCGACAACGGCCCTTCGTGCGCGGCGCCCGCGGCCGCACCCGGGCTGCGGCGGCGTGGGCTGCTGGCGCTGCTGCCCTGCCTGGGCACCTGGCCCCTGACCGCATCGCCGGCCACGCCGCGCGGCCCGGCGCCTTCGACCGGCATGCAGGCGCCGGCCGGCGACGACGGCGTGCGCCGCGGCCGGGTGCTGCAGTTCCCGCGCGACCACGGCGCGCACCTGGGTGCGGCGATCGAATGGTGGTACTTGACCGGCGAGCTGCATCCGGTGCCGGCCGATGCGTCCGCGGCCGGCGCGGCCGCAGGGTCGGCGCCGGTCGGGCGCGCGGCGTCGGCGCCCGCCGCAGCCGGCGGCGGCGCGGCCGGCCCCTTCGGCTTCCAGATCACGTTCTTCCGCAGCCGCACCGGGCTGGGCGCCGGCCTGGACGGGCGCTTCGTGCCGCGCCAGCTGCTGTTCGCCCACGCTGCGCTGACCGACCTGGGCGCCGGCCGCCACCGCCACGCGCAACGCATCGCGCGCTGGTCGGGCGCCGAGGATGCGGCGCTCGCGCGCGCCTCGACCCGCGACACCGATCTGCTGCTGGGCGGCTGGACGCTGCAGCGCAGCGACGGCGCGCACGGCAGCGTCTACCGCACCCGCTTCGGCGACGACGCCGGCGCGCAGCGTTTCAGCCTGGAGCTGGAGCTGCGCGCCGCGCTGCCGCCGCTGCTGCAAGGCGACGCCGGCTTCTCGCGCAAGGGCCCCGACGAGGCCCAGGCCAGCCACTACGTCAGCGAGCCGCAGCTCGCCGCCGCGGGCACGCTGCAACTCGGCGGCCGCACGCTGGCGGTGCGCGGCCGCGGCTGGCTCGACCACGAATGGTCGGACGCGCTGCTGCCTGCCGCCGCGGTGGGTTGGGACTGGATCGGCATCAACCTCGACGACGGCGCGGCGCTGACCGCCTTCCAGCTGCGCCGCGCCGACGGCAGCGCGCTGTGGGCCGGCGGCAGCTGGCGCGCGGCCGACGGCGCGGTGCGCGCCTTCGGCCCGGCCGAGCTGCGCTTCGAACCCGGCCGGATCTGGCGCAGCCCGGCCACCGGCGCCGCCTACCCGGTGCAGTGGCAGATCACGACGCCGGCCGGCCGCTTCAGCGTGCAGGCGCTGCTCGACGCACAGGAGCTGGACAGCCGCGGCAGCACCGGCACCGTGTACTGGGAAGGGCTGAGCGAGCTGCGCGACGCCGCCGGCCGGCGCCTGGGCCGCGGCTACCTCGAGATGACCGGCTACGCCGGCCGGTTGGCGCTCAGTTGAAGCGCACCCTTCGGTCGGCTGTCGGTCCTGTCCTGTCTCTCGAAACGTCTGCTGTTCTTCGTTGCGTTTCGGGACCGTTGAGGCAAAGCCGCCGAGGGGGTAGCCGGCTGCGTTCAGCCAAATTCTTATTCACTCCGCCGACTACCCCCTCGTCGGCTTTGCCGGCACCGCCGGCGCGCTTCTTCAGCAAACACCCACGGCGTCGAGCAGCGCGCGAACAGCGGTCTCGGCACACCACCGCCCGGGACGACGACGGGGTGGCCAACGGAGGGAATAAGAATTTGG
>JAFEFZ010000053.1 GCA_018240325.1 Pseudomonadota bacterium | reverse complement strand
GGCCGCATCGCAGACGCACGGCGGCCGCGCGGGCGGTTTGCCGGAAGGGCAAGCTGAGGAACCCCCCATGAACGAGCTGCAGGATCTGCAAGGGCGCCACGTCGTGCTCGGCCTGAGCGGCGGCATCGCCTGCTACAAGTCGGCCGAGCTGGTGCGCGAGCTGGTGCGCCATGGCGCGAGCGTGCAGGTGGTGATGACCGAGGCGGCCGCGCAGTTCATCACGCCGGTGACGATGCAGGCGCTGAGCAACCGCAGCGTGTACCTGAGCCAGTGGGACGCGCGCGAGCCCAACGCGATGGCGCACATCAACCTGACGCGCGAGGCCGACGCGGTGCTGGTGGCGCCGGCCAGCGCCGACTTCATCGCCAAGCTGGCGCAGGGCCGCGCCGACGAACTGCTGAGCCTGCTGTGCCTGGCGCGGCCCATCGAACGCTGCGCGCTGCTGCTGGCGCCGGCGATGAACCGCGAGATGTGGGCGCACCCGGCCACGCAGCGCAATGCGGCGCAGGTGGTGGCCGACGGCGCGCTGATCCTCGGCCCGGCGGCCGGCGACCAGGCCTGCGGCGAGGTCGGCGACGGCCGCATGCTGGAAGCGCTCGAGCTGTGCGACGAGCTGATCGCGCACTTCCAGCCCAAGCGGCTGGCGGGACGGCGCGTGCTGATCAGCGCCGGCCCCACCTTCGAGGCGATCGACCCGGTGCGCGGCATCACCAACCTGTCCAGCGGCAAGATGGGCTTCGCGATCGCGCGCGCCGCGCAGGAGGCAGGCGCTTCGGTCACGCTGGTCGCCGGGCCGGTGGCGCTGCCCACGCCGCGCCACGTGGCGCGCGTGGACGTGAAGAGCGCGCAGCAGATGCACGACGCAGTGCTGCCGCTGGCGCCGCAGCACGACGTGTTCGTGGCCACCGCCGCGGTGGCCGACTGGCGGCCGGCCGAGTGCGGTGCGCAGAAGATCAAGAAGGACGGCAGCGGCGCGGTGCCGACGATCCCGATGACCGAGAACCCCGACATCCTGGCCGCGGTGGCGCGGCTGCCAGCCGCGCCGTACTGCGTCGGCTTCGCCGCCGAGAGCCACGATCTGGCGCAGCACGCGCGCGCGAAGCGGCTGCGCAAGGGGGTGCCGCTGATCGTCGGCAACCTCGGGCCGGCGACCTTCGGCCGCGACGACAACGCGCTGCTGCTGGTGGACGATCAGGGCGAGCGCGAGCTGGCGCGCGCCGACAAGCTGACGCTGGCGCGCGCGCTCGTGGCCGAGATCGCGCAAAGGCTGCCGGCGCGATGACCACGATCGACCTCAAGGTGCTGGACGCGCGCATGGCCGCGCAGCTGCCGGCCTACGCGACGCCGGGCAGCGCCGGGCTGGACCTGCGCGCCTGCCTCGATGCGCCGCTGGTGCTGGCGCCGGGCGACGCGGCGCTGATCCCCACCGGCCTGGCGATCCACATCGGCGACCCCGGCCTGGCGGCGATGCTGCTGCCGCGCTCGGGCCTGGGCCACAGGCACGGCATCGTGCTGGGCAACCTGGTCGGGCTGATCGACAGCGACTACCAGGGCCCGCTGATGGTCAGCTGCTGGAACCGCGGGCGCGATCCCTTCACGGTGCAGCCGCTGGAGCGCATCGCGCAGATGGTGATCGTGCCGGTGGTGCAGGCGGCCTTCCGGCGCGTCGACGACTTCGGCGCGTCGCAGCGCGGCGAGGGCGGCTTCGGCTCGACCGGCCAGCACTGATTCCGCGCCGCCGCCGCGCTGCCGGCCGCGGCCGTGATCAGTGCATCGTCGCGTCCGGCGGCTGGCCGTCCAGCACCGCCAGGCCGCTGCTGCCGAGCGTGCCGGCCTCGATCTCGTCGGCGGTGGCGGCGCGCACCGCGCGCACCTTCAGCTCGAGCCGCAGCGCGATGCCGGCCAGCGGGTGGTTGCCGTCGAGCACCACGTGGTCGGGATAAACCTCGGTCACGGTGTAGACCGCATCGGCCGGCATGTCGGGCGTCACAGCGCCTTCGGGCAGGCCCTCGAACTGCATGCCCGGCTCGACTTCGGCCGGGAACAGCGCGCGCGCCTCGAAGCACACCAGCTCGCTGCGGTAGTCGCCGAACGCATGCTCGGGTTCCAGGTGCAGCCGGGCCTCGAAGCCCTCGGCCTGCCCGGCCAGCGCCTCCTCGACCTTGGGCAGCAGGTCGTCGCCACCGTAGAAGAACTCGACCGGGTCGGCCAGCTCGTCGATCAGGCCGCCCTGCGCGTCGGCGAGCGTCCAGGTCAGGCTGACCACGCAAGGGGCGATGATGTCCATGCGGCGATGATCGCATGGCCGTGCGCCGCGGCCGGCCAGAATGCGCGCATGGATCCGGACCAAGCCCTGCCGCTGCTCGGCGGCCTGACGCCGGCGCAGTTCATGCGCCGCCATTGGCAGAAGAAGCCGCTGCTGGTGCGCCAGGCGCTGCCCGGTGTCGAGCCGCCGCTGGCGCGCGCCGCGCTGTTCGCGCTGGCGGCGGGCGACGCGGTCGAGTCGCGACTGGTCGTGCGCCACGGCCGCGGCGCGCGTGCGTGGACGCTGCGCCACGGCCCGCTGCCGCGGCGCGCGCTGCCGCCGCTGCGCCAGCCCGGCTGGACGCTGCTGGTGCAGGGGCTGGACCTGCACCTGCAGGCGGCGCACGAGTTGCTGCAGCGCTTCGCCTTCGTGCCGGCAGCGCGGCTCGACGACCTGATGCTGTCGTGGGCCAGCGACGGCGGCGGCGTCGGGCCGCACCTCGATTCGTACGACGTGTTCCTGATCCAGGTGCAGGGGCGGCGGCGCTGGCGCATCGGCCGCTGCCGCGACGCCGAGCTCGTGGCCGGGGTGCCGCTGAAGATCCTGCGGCGCTTCGAGCCCGAGCAGGAATGGGTGGTCGAGCCCGGCGACCTGCTGTACCTGCCGCCGCGCTGGGCGCACGACGGCACGGCGGTGGGCGAGTGCATGACGGCATCGGTGGGCTTTCGCGCGCCGACCCCGGGCGAGCTGGTGCGCGAGTTGCTCGGCCGCATCGCCGAGTCGGTCGAGACGGCCGACGGCGAGCGCCCCTACGCCGACCCGCATCAGCCGGCGAGCGCCACCCCGGCCGAGGTGCCGCCGGCGCTGCAGGCCTGGGCCGCCGCCGCCGTCGCGCGCGCGTTGCGCGATCCGCTGGTGCTGCCGCGCGCGTTGGGCGAGGTATTGAGCGAGCCCAAGCCGCATGTGTGGTTCGACACGGGTGCGGCGGGCACTGCCGGCGCCGGCGTCGAGCTCGACCGGCGCACGCGTATGCTCTACGACATGCAGCACGTGTTCATCAACGGCGAGTCGTACCGCGCGACCGGGCGCGACGCGCGGCTGCTGCGGCGGCTGGCCGACCGGCGCCGGCTGGACGCGCGCGCAGTCGGCACGGCGAGTGCGGCGGTGCGCGCGGCGCTCGCCGAGTGGGCCGAGGCCGGTTGGCTGCATGCGGCCGGCAAGGCCACGGGGTGACGCGGCGATGACGCGCAGCGCGATCGACGGCCAGGCCGCCTTTGCCGCCGCGGTGGTGCAGGCGCCGGCCGCGGCGTTGGCGGCGGCCGCGCGCCGCATGCTGTGGGTCGATCCCGACTTTGCCGAATGGCCGCTCGACGACGAGGCCCTGCTCGACGCCCTGGGCCGCTGGTTGCGCCTGCCCCAGCGGCAGCTGGTGCTGCTGGCCGAGCGCTTCGACGCCGTCGCCCGCGGACGTCCGCGCTTCATGGCGTGGTACCGCGTCTACGCGCACGCGATCCGGGCCGTGGCGCCCGACCCGGCCGAGATTGTCGAGTTGCCGACGGTGCTGGTGATCGAGCCGGCCGCGGTGCTGCAGCTGGTCGACCGCCGGCATTGGCGCGGCCACTGGCACGACGCCGCCGCCGAGGCGCGGGTCTGGACCGACCGGATTGATGCGCTTTTGCAACGTTGCACGCCGGCGCTGCCGGCGACGACCCTCGGGCTCTAGGGAAATCCACTAGCCCAATTACAATTTGCGTCTGTGCGTCGCTCGCTGCATTGCGGGCCGTGCCGTCTGGCGGGGCCGATGTCCGCGAATGCGGGGCCTACCGGAATACCGGTCTTTCCACCACTCCAAACCTGAGGAATCGTCATGAACAAGACCCTAGTCGTGGCCTCGCTGGTCGCCGCCGTCGCGCTGGCCGCTTGCGGCAAGAAGGAAGAAGCGGCCGCGCCGGCAGCCGCACCCGCTGCTGCCCCCGCAGCCGAAGCCGCGGCGTCGGCCGTGGCCGGTGCCGCGAGCGAGGCTGCTTCGGCCGTGGCCGGCGCCGCTGATTCCGCCGCCTCCGCGGTCGGCGACGCTGCCGCTGCCGCCGCCTCTGCCGTGGGCGAGGCCAAGGATGCCGCCGGCCAAGCCGCCGACGCGGCCAAGGGCGCTGTCGATGCGGCCAAGGACGCGGCGGGCAAGGCTGCCGACGCCGTCAAGAAGTAAGCTGCTGCAGCCCGGGCCGTCGCGACGCGCGGCCCGGATGAACGAGAAAGCCGCCCTCGGGCGGCTTTCATCGTTTCAGGCGCCGGCGAGACGCCCGGTGGCCCTGACGGCTACTTCAGGTCGTTCACGAGCAAGCTCACGATCCGCTGGCTGTTCTCGCTGTTGTCGGGAGCGCCTTGGGAGTTCAGCACCGACACCAGCGTCTTGCCGCCGTCGGTCCGCAGGGCGACCTGGTACTTCACCGGCGCCGCGCTCGAATCGGCCTTGCCGCCGAACAGCTTGGTGAAGAAGCCTTGCTGTGCTTCCTTGCCGGCGGTCTTCGGATCCACGTAGCGCACGAAATACAGCCCGGCGGCGCGGTCGCGATCTTCGACCGTAAAGCCCGAGCGGTCGAGCGCGATGCCCACGCGCCGCCACGCACGGTCGAGGCTGTCGTCCATCTCGAAGGCGGCGCCCGGCTTGCCGGTGAGCACGCGCGCGCGCGGCTCTGCGCTTGCCGCCGGTGCCGATGCGGGCGCCGCCGCAGTCACCGCGGCGACCGCGCCGGCTTCTGTCGCACCGAGCTTGACCAGCAGCCGCGCCAGCATCTCGTTCTCGAGCTCGGGGTCGCTCGGCCGCGGCTCCCACTTGGTGAAGTCCTTCTGCGGCGTGGTGTAGGTCTCGACCATGCCCTTGTGGCTGATGAAGATCTCGCTGCCGCCCGGCGTGCGCTCGATCCGGGTGCGGAACTGGTCCAGTTCGCCGGTCGAATACACCGAGCCCAGGATGCCGCCGAGCGTGCCGCGGATCATGTCGTTGGGCAGCTTCGCGCGGTTCTCGGCCCAGTTGGTGACGATCGTGCCCGAGGCCGCGTCCTTCTTCTCGACGGTGAAGCCCAGCTCGTCCCAGAACTGCAGCACGGTGACCCAGATTTCGTCGGGGGTGCGCGGCACCACCAGCCAGCGGCGGTCGCCGTCGCGCTCGACGCGGTAGTCGCCGACGCTCAGCGGCGCGACCACGGGCACGCGGCTGCCGGCCGCGGCAGCGGTGGTGCCGGCCGCCATCGTGCTCGCGGTCACGGTGCCCTGCTGCTGCTGGTAGCGGCTGTTCTGGCTGAGCTGCGTCAGGTCGGGCGGCACTTCGAGCGGGTTGACCTTGACCGATCCGCTGCGGTAGTCGACCCGCTCGCCGGTGATCGGGCTGGAGCAGCCGGCCAGCAGCACCGGCAAGGCGGCCAGGGCAGCGACGACGGATGCGCTGCGGTGCGCAATGCGATTCACGTTCGGGTTCTCCGGGCGGCCGCTCGGCGGCCGCGGTTCGGGCGTCGGCAACGGGCGGCGTCGGCGGTGCGCGGGCAGCGGCTTCACTGCAGGCCGGCTGCGCGCAACGCTGCCGCGACCGTCGGGCGACCGGCTTCGGTCAGCGGCACGATCGGCAGCCGTGCCGCCTCGCCGCACAGGCCGAGTTGCGCCATCGCCCACTTGGTGGGCGCCGGGCTCGGCTCGCAGAAGAGGGCGCGGTGCAGCGGCAGCAGCCGCAGCTGCAGTTCGGCCGCGCGCCGCACCTCGCCCTGGGTCGCCGCGATGCACAGCTCGTGCATCAGCCGCGGCGCCACGTTGGCGGTGACGCTGATGTTGCCGTGGCCGCCGAGCAGCATCAGCGCGACCGCGCTGCCGTCGTCGCCGGAGTAGATCGAGAAGCCCTGCGGCGCTTCCTTGATCAGCCAGGCGGCGCGCTCGATGTTGCCGGTGGCTTCCTTGATGCCGACCACGTTGTCGATCTGCGCCAGCCGCAGCACGGTGTCGTGCTGCAGATCGGCCACCGTGCGGCTGGGCACGTTGTACAGCAGCATCGGCAGGTCGACCGACTCGGCGATCGCGCGGAAGTGCTGGTACATCCCTTCCTGCGACGGCCGGTTGTAGTAGGGCACCACCTGCAGCGAGCAGGCTGCGCCCACCTGCTTCGCGTACTTGGTCAGCTCGATCGCCTCGCTGGTGGCGTTGCCGCCGGTGCCGGCCATGATCGGGATGCGGCCGGCCGCGTGCCCGACCGCCGCGCGCACGATCTCGCAGTGCTCCTCGATCGACACGGTCGGCGATTCGCCGGTGGTGCCGACGATGCATACGCAGTCGGTGCCTTCGGCGATGTGCCAGTCGATCAGCCGGCGCAGCCCGGGGTAGTCGATCCTGCCGTCCTCGTGCATCGGCGTGACCAGCGCGACGATGCTGCCAACTATCGGTGTCATGGGTGTCCTTCGGGATTCGCTCGATTTTATGCCGCCGCCCCCGGCCCGCCGGCCAGCCGGTGGCGCGGGTGCGCGCCGGCCGCCGGGTCGGGCCGCAGTGCGGCGATGCGCTGCACGTAGCGCGGCGGCGGCCCCGGCTCGAAGCCGTCCTCGTAGGCCAGCACGCGCAGGCCGCGCGCCTGCTCGAGCAGCTCGCCGTGGCGCAGCAGGAACTCGGCGCGCGCCGGCCGCCCGATCGTCTGCTGGCCGTCGGCGAAGGTCTCATGGATCCACAGGCCGCCGTCGGCCAGCGCCGCGTGCAGCGCCGGCACCAGCGGCCGCCACAGGTAGTTCGTCACCACCACCGCGTCGAACTGCCGCCCCGGCAGCGGCCAGGGTGCACCTTCGAGGTCGGCGGCGTGGATCTCGGCGATGCCCGCCAGCGGCGCCAGCGCCTGCGCGTCGCGGTCCACCGCGGTCACGGCGAATCCCTGCGCCGCCAGCCAGCGCACGTGGCGGCCGCTGCCGCAGGCCAGATCGAGCACGCGCGCCTCCGGCCGCAGCAGGCCCGCGAAGCGGCAGACCCAGGCTGACGGGGCAGCGGACGCGGCTGCGTGCATCGGCGCCGGCCGGGTCAGAAGCAGGCCCACAGCCGGTTGGCCAGGTCCACCGCCAGGTGCGGGTTCAGGTAGGCCAGCGCCGCCGCCGCCAGGGCCGTGCCGGCGGCCAGCCACAGCGCCGCGCGGACCACGGTGCGGCGCGCTTCGGGCTTCATGCCGGCGACACCTTCAGGCTGCGCGCAACGCCGGGCGCGGGATCGGCGTTTCGCGCACCGGCAGGTTGACGATCGCGGCGAACACGCCGAGCGCGACCGCGATCCACCACACCACGTCGTAGCTGCCGGTGCGGTCGTACAGCACGCCGCCCAGCCACACGCCCATGAACGAGCCGACCTGGTGGCTCAGGAACACGAAGCCGCCGAGCATGCTCATGTACTGCACGCCGAAGATCTGCGCGACCACCGCGTTGGTCGGCGGCACCGTCGACAGCCACAGCAGCCCCATCGCCGCGGAGAAGACGTACACGCTGGCCGGCGTCAGCGGCGCCCACAGGAAGATGACGATCGCCAGCGATCGCAGCAGGTAGATTGCAGCCAGGATGTGGCGCTTGGCCAGCCGCTGCCCGAGCGACCCGGCCGCGTAGGTGCCGAACACGTTGAACAGCCCGATCAGCATCAGCGCGACCGTGGCCACCTGCGGGCTTAGGCCGTGGTCCTTCAGGTAGCTGGGCATGTGCACGCCGATGAACACCACCTGGAAGCCGCAGACGAAGTAGCCGGCCATCAGCAGCTGGAAGCTGCGCCAGCCGAAGGCCTCGCGCAGCGCCGCGCCGATGCTCTGGTGCTGCGCGTGGCGCGCGGCCGGTGCCGGCGGCTCGCGCAGCAGCCGGGCCAGCGGCAGGATCAGCAGCGCGGCGGCGCCCAGCACGAACAGCGCCGCCTGCCAGCCCAGCGTGCCGATCAGCGCGCTCGATACCGGCACCATCACGAACTGGCCGAAAGAGCCCGCCGCCGCGGTGACGCCCATCGCCCACGAGCGCCGCGCCGGATCGACCTGGCGCGCGATGACGCCGTAGATCACCGCATAGGTGGTGCCGGCTTGAGCGACGCCCAGCACCACCCCGGCACTCGCGGCAAAACCGGCGCCGGTGGAGGCCAGCGCCATCAACGCCAGCCCGGCCGCGTACAGCAGGCCGCCGGCCAGCAGCACGCGCATCGCGCCGAAGCGGTCGGCCACCATGCCGGCCAGCGGCCCGGCCACGCCCCAGGCCAGGTTCTGCACCGCCATCGCGAAGGCGAAGGTCTCGCGCGTCCAGCCGCGCTCCAGCGTGATCGGCTGCAGCCACAGGCCGAAGCCGTGGCGGATACCCATCGACAGCGTGACCACTGCGGCGCCGCACCACAGCACGCGCTGCAGCGACATCGGCGCGGACGGGCGCTCGGCCTCGGCAATCATCGGCGGCATCGGGTTCGGGTGTTCAGTACAGGGCGCAGGCCTGCGGCGGCGGACCGGCGATGCTAATGCGTCGGCAACAGCGGCGCTTGCGGCGCGCATCGTGCCCCGGGTGCCGTCGCGGCGATTTCCCCGGGGGCGGCAGCGTCCGCATTCTGCGGCGCGTGATGAAACAACCGGGCTAGACTGTCCAGCACCGCAGCGGCAAGCAGCAGTGGAGGGCAGCATGATCGACATCGTCGACGCGTGGCACCGCGAGCACCAGCGCTTTGCGCGCCTGCTCGACCTGTTCGAGGCGCAACTGGCCGAGTTCCACGAGCAGGGCAGCCCCGACTACGGGCTGATGCTCGACATCGTGCACTACCTGCACGACTACGCCGATCGGTATCACCACCCGCGCGAGGATCTGGCCTACGCCGCGATGTTGCGCCACGAGCCCGACCTGAAGCCGAAGATCTACCGGCTGCTGCAGGAGCATCGCGTGATCGGCCAGACGGGCAGCCGGCTGCTGGAACTGCTGGGCGAGGTGGGAAGCGATGCGATCGTCGCGCGCGACGCGGTCGAGGCCGCCGCGGCGACCTATCTCGCCTACTACCGGCGCCACCTCGAGACCGAGGAGCGCGACGTCCTGCCGCGCGCCGCCGTGATGCTCGCGCCGGCCGACTGGCGCAAGGTGGCCGATGCGCTGCCGGCCGGGCCCGACCCACTGTTCGACGATCAGATCCGGCAGCGCTACCGCACGCTGAGCCAGCGGCTGGCCGCCGCGGCGCCCCGAGGGCAGGCCGGCGCGGGTTGACTCAGGGCCGCACGCGGTCGATCGTCAGGTCGACGCCGTCGCGCCGGTGCGGCAGCGGGCCGGCTTCGCCTTCGAGGTCGCCGCTGGCGGGCAGTGCATCGCCGCTCTTGGACACGCGCACGCCGACGATCACCTGCGGGAAGGCCGACAGCCGCAGCTGCGGCGCCATCGACTGGGTGTCGTCGAGCGTGAAGTCGAAGGGCAGCGCCGAGGCCGGCCGCTTCAGGATCGCCAGCGGCGCGCGCGGCCCCGACGCCGCGCGTGCGAACACGAAGACCGTGTCGCCCGGTGCGATGCGCGCCGCCAGCGCCGGCGCCACGCTGACGCGGCCGCGGATCGCCGCCGCCGGCGCCTCGCCGGCGCCGTCGGGCCCGGCGGCGGTCTTGGCGTCGGCGCTGCCGCGCCCCGGGGTTGCGGGCGCGGCAGTGCCGGCCAGCTTGCGCGCCTCGGCGATGCCGCGCGCGAGGCCTTGCGCGAACTCGCTGTCTGCGGGGGCAGGCGCGAGCGCGCGCTCCCAGTAGGCCGCTGCCGCCGCGTAGTCCTTGCGGTCGAAGGCGGCGCTGCCGGCCAGCGCCAGCGCCTTGGGCTGGGACGGGTCGAGGCGCAACGCATGTTCGATCAGCTTCAGCGGCTCGCCTTCGAGCGACTGGCCCTGCAGCATCGCCATCACGTCGGCCTGGTCGGCCAGCAGTTGCGGATCGTCGGGCGCGAGCTGCAGCGCACGCCCGTAAGCTCGGCTGGCCTCGGCGAAGCGCTGCATCACCGCGTAGCTGCGGCCGAGCATCGTCCAGGCTTCCAGGTCCTCGACGCGGCCGGGCGGCTGCTTGTCCAGGCGCTCGGCGAGCTTGGCCACCATCGCCTCCACGTCCTGCTGGGTCAGCTCGCGCTGCGCAGCCGCTGCGCCGGGCTTCAGTGCCTGCGGGTTGCCCACCGCCGCGTACAGCGCCGCCGCCAGCAGCGGCACCGCCAGCAGCAGCGCCCAGCGGGTGCGCGTCCCGACCCTTGCGTCGTGCAGGGCTTCCTCGGCCGGCGCTTCGAGCAGGCGGCGCGCCAGCTCGGTGCGCAGGCGCGCGTGCGCGTCGGCGTCGAGCGTGCCTGCAGCCAGATCCTGGTCGAGCTGCTGCAGCTGGGCCTTCAGCGCGTCGCGGTTGACGCGCGCCGCGTCGGCGCCGCGGCTTGCAGCCGCGCGCGGCCGCAACCCGGCCAGCACGATCCAGACCGCCGCGGCGGCCAGCACCGCGGCGCCGATGACAAAGGCGGTCATGGTGCGGGCCCGTCCTGCAGCAGGCGTTCGAGCCGCTCCGACTCGGCCTGCGACAGCGGCGCAGGCGTGCGCGCGCCGCGCCGCTGCCGGCGGATCGCGAGCACCAGCGCCGCGGCGCCTGCGGCCAGCAGCACGAAGGGGCCGCCCCACAGCAGCCAGGTGGAGGCCCGCACCGGCGGCCGGTACAGCACGAAGTCGCCATAGCGCTGCACCATGTAGTCGACGATCTGCGCGTCGCTGCGGCCCTGCTGCAGCTGGCCGCGGATCTGCTGGCGCAGATCCACGGCGAGGTCGGCCTGCGACGCGGCGATGCTCTCGTTCTGGCACACCAGGCAGCGCAGTTCCTCGGCGATGTGCAGCACCCGCGCTTCCAGCGCCGGGTCGTCGGCCAGCGGCCGCGCCTGTTGCGCCGGCACGGTGGTGCAGGCAAGCGCGAGCAGCAGGGCCGCGAGCAGACGATCAACCATTGAGCTTCTTCACCAGCGGCAGGATCTGGTCGCGCAGCACCTCCTGCGTGACCGGCCCGATGTGCTTCAGGCGGATCACGCCGGCCTGGTCGATCACGAAGGTCTCGGGCACGCCGTAGACGCCGAAATCGATGCCGACCAGCCCCTTGGCGTCGACGATCGACGCGACGTAGGGGTCGCCGTGCTGCGCCAGCCAGGCGCGCGCGTCGTCGCGCTTGTCCTTGTAGTTCAGGCCGTAGATCGGCACCGCGCCGGTGCCGGCCAGCTCGACCAGCACCGGATGCTCGATGCGGCAGGCCACGCACCACGAGGCCCAGACGTTGAGCAGCCAGACCTTGCCCTTCAGGTCGGCGTTGGCGATCGCCTGCGCCGGGTCGTCCAGCCGCGGCAGGCTGAAGGCCGGCGCCGGCTTGTCGATCAGCGGCGACGGCACGATCTTCGGATCACGCTGCAGGCCCACGGCCAGGAAGCCGACCAGCGCCGCGAACACCAGCAGCGGCAGCAGGTAGCGCTTCATCGGTGCAGGCCTGCGCGTGCGGCGCCGCCGGCCGCCGGCGCCGGCGTGCGCGGCGTGTCGGCGGCGGGCGGCACGGCGCCGGCGGCGACGCGCCGCCGCACGCGGTAGCGCCGGTCGAGCACCGCGAGCAGCCCGCCGATCGCCATCAGCACGCAGCCGCCCCAGATCCAGCCGACCAGCGGCTTGTAGTACACGCGCACGCTCCACGCACCCTGGCCCAGCGGCTCGCCCAGCGATACGTACAGGTCGCGGGTGAAGCCGCGGTCGATCGCGGTCTCGGTCATCGGCATGCGCGTGACGGTGTACACGCGCCGCTCGGGGTGCAGCACGGCGACGCTGCGGCCGTCGCGCGTGATCTCGAGCGTGCCGCGCGCGGCCTGGTAGTTCGGGCCCTGGCGGTCGGCGACGCCGACGAAGCGCACCTCATGGCCGGCGATCGTGGTGCGGCTGCCGGGCTCCATGCGCAGGTCCTGCTCGACCTGGAAGCCGCCGACCACGGTGACGCCGAACACGAACACTGCCACGCCGACGTGCGCGAGCACCATGCCCCAGAAGCTGCCCGGCTGCGCGGCGATGCGGCGCGCGAGGCCGGCCGATGCGTTGGCGCGCAGCCGCTGCACCACCGCCTGCACCGCGGTGGCCATGATCCACACGCCCAGCAGCAGGCCGAAGCCGATCAGCGGCGTCCAGTGGCCGAGCACGAAGGGCGCGAGCACCGCGCTGAGCAGGCTGACCGCCGCCGACCAGCGCAGCATCCGCGCCAGGCCGCCGAGACGCTCGCTGCGCCAGCGCGCCAGCGGCCCCACGCCCATCAGGAACAGCGCCGGCGCCATCAGCGGCACGAACACGGCCTCGAAGTAGGGCGGGCCGACCGAGATCTTGCCGAGGTTCAGCGCGTCCAGCACCAGCGGGTACAGCGTGCCCAGCAGCACCGCGGCGGCGGCCACCAGCAGCAGCACGTTGTTGGCCAGCAGCATCGATTCGCGCGACACCAGTTCGAAGGCGCCGCCGCCGGCCACCTTGGGCGCGCGCCATGCGAACAGCAGCAGCGAGCCGCCGACCACGAGCGCAAGGAAGCCGAGGATGAAGATGCCGCGCGCCGGGTCGGACGCGAAGGCGTGCACCGAGGTCAGCACACCCGAGCGCACGATGAAGGTGCCCAGCAGCGACAGCGAAAACGCCAGGATCGCGAGCAGTGCGGTCCACAGCCGGAAGGCACCGCGCTTTTCGGTCACGGCGAGCGAATGGATCAGCGCGGTGCCCACCAGCCAGGGCATGAAGGAGGCGTTCTCCACCGGATCCCAGAACCACCAGCCGCCCCAGCCGAGCTCGTAATAGGCCCAGAAGCTGCCCAGCGCGATGCCCAGCGTCAGAAACATCCAGGCCACCGTGGTCCAGGGCCGCGACCAGCGCGCCCAGGCCGCGTCGAG
>JAFEFZ010000052.1 GCA_018240325.1 Pseudomonadota bacterium | reverse complement strand
CGGCCACCCCCTCGTCGGCTTTGCCGGCACCGCCAGCGCGCTTCTTCAGCAAACACCCACTGCGTCGAGCAGCGCGCGAACAGCGGTCTGGGCGTACCACCGTCCGGGCCGACGGCGGGGTGGCCAACGGAGTGAATAAGAATTTGGCTGAACGGAGTTGGCCACCCCGCCGGCGGCCCCGTGCGCCACGTTTTCGCAGCCGAACGAGGACTGCTTTCGGCGCAGCGGCGAAGGACCGCAACGAGCCGAAAGCCGACAACGCGGGGCCAGGCTTCATTTCAACCGATCCGACTTCTGGAAGGACTTCTGCCGCCGGAACATGCCCGCGCGGTAGAACGGAAACAGCTGCAGGTAGGTGCGGATCTTCAACCAGCGCCCATAGAGCCCCATCGGCTCGAACATCACGAAGGCCACCAGCACCACGCCGTAGACCACCGCCTGCAGCCCCGGCGACTGGCCCACCGATTCGGGCAGCCAATCCTTGCCGACCGCGATCAACTGCGGCATCGCGATCAGGAACAGCGCACCGAAGAACACGCCGTGCACCGACCCGAGCCCGCCGACGACCACCATCAGCAGCAAGTCGATCGACTGGATGATGCTGAACTGGTCGGGCGACAGGAACTTGATCTGGTGCGCGTACAGCGCGCCGCCGATGCCCGCCAGCGCCGCCGACAGCGCGAACGACGTCGTCTTGCAGCGCGCGAGGTGGATGCCCATGCTCTGCGCCGAGATCTCCGAATCGCGGATCGCGACGAAGGCGCGGCCGGTCGGCGAGCGCAGCAGGTTCAGCATGCCGAAGGTGCACAGCACCGTGACCGCCAGGCACACGAAGTAGAACTGCTCGTTCGAGCTCAGCGTCCAGCCCAGCAGCGACGGCGCCTTCACGTGCATGCCGGCATTGCCGCCGGTCACCGATTCCCAGCGCGCCAGCCCTTCCTCGACGATGAAGCCGAAGGCGAGCGTCGCGATGCCCAGGTAGATGCCCTTGACGCGCAGCGACGGCAGGCCGATCACGATGCCCACCGCCGCCGACAGCAGCGCCGCGCAGGCCAGCGACACCAGGAACGGCCAGCCGGCGCCGACCAGCACCGCCTGGGTGTACGCGCCCACGCCGAGGAAGGCCGCATGGCCGATCGAGAACTGCCCGGTGAAGCCGGCCAGCAGCATCAGCCCCAGCCCGACCACCGCGTAGATCAGCACGAAGATCAACTGCGCGAGCAGGTATTCGCTCAGCAGCCAGGGCGCCGCCAGCAGCACCAATCCGAGGACGCCGTACCAGAAGGCCTGGCCGCCGTGCTTGACGAGCCGGATGTCCTGTTCGTAGGCCGTCTTGAAGAGAAAGCGCATGTCAGCCCTTCCCCGGGCCGAAGCGCTGCGGCCGGGCCTGCAAGCCTTGCCGTGGATGCGAAGCGCGCATGTGGGGAGCCATTCAGACCTTCTTGCGCAGCTTCTCGCCGAACAGGCCGTTCGGCTTGACCATCAGCATCAGCAGCACCACGAGGTACGGCGCGATGTCCTTGAAGCCCTCGGGCAGGTAGAAGCCGGCCAGGCTTTCGACCACGCCGATGATCGCGCCGCCGACGATCGCGCCGGGCAGGCTGCTGAAGCCGCCCACCACCGCGGCGGGGAAGGCCTTCAGCCCGATGTAGCCCATGTTCGCGTGCACGAAGGTGATCGGCGCGAGCAGCAGCCCGGCGATCGCCGCCACGCCCGCCGCCAGGCCCCACACCAGGCTGTTCAGCCGCTGCACCGGGATGCCCATGTAGTAGGCGGCCAGCTGGTTCTGCGACGCCGCCTGCATCGCGATGCCGAGCTTGGTGAAGCGGAACATCGCGAACAGCAGTGCGCACAGCAGCGCGGTCGCACCGATCACCACCAGTTGCTCGTCGGCCAGCACCACGGTGCCGAACTGCAGCGTCTGGTCCCGGTAGGGCACCGGCAGCGTGTGCGTCTCGGTGCCGATCACCGGCACCATCGTGACCAGGCCGCGCAGGATGTAGGCCAGCCCGATGGTCAGCATCACGATCGAGAAGGCCGGCTGGCCCAGCACCGGCCGGACCACGATGCGCTCGACGAACATCCCGAACAGCGCCATCGCCACGATCGCGCAGGGCACCGCGATCCAGTACGGGAAGCCCAGCCAGGTCATCAGCACCAGGCCGATGAAGGCGCCGAGCATCATCAGGTCGCCCTGCGCGAAGCTCACCGTCTCCGTGGCCTTGTAGATCAGCACGAAGCCCAGCGCGATCAGGCCGTAGATGCAGCCCTGCGCGAGGCCGCTGACGAGCAGTTGGAGGAGTTGCAAGGAGGAGCGGCGCCGCGGCACGAAAAGCGAGGCGCGATGCTAGCGGCGATGGCCGGCCGGCGTCCTCGAGGAAAACGCGAACAGCCGGTGTCGCTGACGCGACCGGCCGAGCGCCGGGCGCGTCAGCGCGGCGGGAGCAGCCTGGACGGGTCGACCGGCTTGCCCTGGCGCCGGATCTCGAAGTGCAGCTGCACGCGATCGGCGTCGCTCGAACCCATCTCGGCGATGCGCTGGCCGCGCCGCACCACCTGATCCTCCTTGACCAGCAGCGCCTGGTTGTGGGCGTAGGCGCTGAGGTAGGTGTTGTTGTGCTTGACGATCACCAGATTGCCGTAGCCGCGCAGCGACGAGCCGGCATAGACCACGCGGCCGTCGGCCGCCGCCAGCACCGGGTCGCCGGCCTTGCCGCCGATCGTGATGCCCTTGTTGCTCGCGTCGTTGAAGTCCGCCAGCACCGGGCCGGCCGCCGGCCACGCCCACACGATCTCTTCATCGGCCGCACCCGGCGCGGCAGCCGCCGCCGGTGCAGGGGCCGACGCTGCCGCCGTGCCGGATGCAGGTGCAGGTGCGGGCACAGGTACGGGTGCAGATGTCGCGGCAGCCGCGCTCGCCGGCAGGCCGGCCTGCGCGTCGGCGCCGCCCGCAGGCCGCGCCTCCAGCGGTTTGCTGTCGACCCGGCCGGCAGGCGCCACCGGCCGTGGTTCGGCAACCGCAGCGGCCGGCGCGGCGGGAGCCGGCGGCACCACGCGCAGCACCTGGCCGACTTCGATCTGGTTCACGTTCTCGAGCGAATTCCAGCGGGCGATGTCGCGCCAGTTCTGGTTGTGTTCGAGCGCGATGCGCCTCACGGTGTCGCCCTGCTTGACCGTGTAGTAGCCGGGCTTGCCGGCGTTCTCGGCGCCGGGCAAGGGCTTGGGCGGCTCGGCCGGCGCGGCCACCGCACTGGTGCTGCGGTCAACGACCGGCGCCGGCTTCTTCGGAGCGGCACAACCCGCGAGCACCGCCGCGGCCGCAGCCCACGAGGCCAAGACCCACACGCGGCGCACGCCGCCCTTCGATGCTCGCAAACTTCCCCCCCCGCCCTAGGCCTAACCGAGGCCGGATTTTAGGGGGACGAAATGCACCGCCTCGTGCAGCGTGCGCCGGCAGTCGTCGCCGCGCCGGTCGACGACCAGCAAGGCCTGGCCGCCGCCCGGCCGCTGCACCGGCGCCACCAGGCGGCCGCCGTCGGCCAGCTGATCGATCCAGGCGGCGGGCACGTCGTCGCCGCCGGCGGCGGCGACGATGCTGTCGTAAGGCGAATTGGGCGCGTGGCCGAGCCGGCCATCGCCCCACACCAGACGCACGTCGCGGCAACCGAGCGCATCGAGGTGCGCGCGTGCCTTGGCGTGCAGCGCCTGCAGCCGCTCGACCGACACCACGCGCGTGCCCAGCTGCGCCAGCAACGCGGTCTGGTAGCCGCAACCGGTGCCGATCTCCAGCACCCGGCCCAGCCTGCCGGCGGCGCGGGCGGTCGCACCGTCGATCAGCAGGCCGAGCATGCGCGCCACCACCGAAGGCTTGGAGATCGTCTGCTGCAGCCCGATCGGCAGGCTGGTGTCCTCGTAGGCCTGGGTCACGAGCGCGGAGTCGACGAAGTGGTGGCGCGGCACCGCGAGCATCGCGCGGCACACCGCGTCGTGCGCGCCGAGCTCGCGGCGCAAGCGCTCGACCAGCCGGGCGCGCACCGCCTGCGAATCGAGCCCGACGCCGCTGGGCTGGTGCTGCCGGCGGGCGTCGCGCGCCGCCTCGTGCAGCGGCCGCTGCGGCCGCAGCGTCGCCGTGCCCGGCTGCGCCTGCGCGACGCGGTCGAGCACCACCGGGAAGCGTGCGGGCGGCGGCGCCGGCTTGCGCGTCATCGCCCGCGCTCCTGGCCGGATTGCATTGCGGCGCGCGCCACTGGCGCTCAGGCGAGCACGCCCCAGCGCGCCAGCGACGCGTGGTCGGTCAAGTCCACCTGCAGCGGCGTGATCGACACGCGCCCTTGCGCAGTCGCGTGGAAATCGGTGCCTTCGCCGGCATCGCGCGCGTCGCCGGCCGGGCCGATCCAGTAGATCGGCTCGCCGCGCGGGTTGGTCTGGCGCACCACCGGCTGGCTGGCATGGCGCCGGCCCAGCCGCGTGATCTGGCGCGGCAGCGCCGCCGCGTCGGGTCGGTTCGGGATGTTCACGTTCAGCAGCCACGGGCCCGCGGGCATGCCGCCGGCCAGCACCTGCTCGACGATCGCGCGCGCGGCCTGCGCGGCGGCATCCAGGTTCTTCCAGCCCTTGTCGACCTGCGAAAAGGCGATCGAGCGGATGCCGAACAGGAAGCCTTCCATCGCCGCGGCCACCGTGCCCGAATACAGCGTGTCGTCGCCCATGTTGGCGCCGTTGTTGATGCCCGACAGCACCAGGTCGGGCCGGTGCGGCAGCAGCCCGGTCAGCGCCACGTGCACGCAATCCGACGGCGTGCCGTTGACCACCCGGAAGCCCTGCACCGGCTCGCCGTTGGCCACGAACACGTTCAGCGGCCGGTTCAGCGACAGCGCGTTCGAGGTGCCGCTGGCGTTCTGCTCGGGCGCGACCACGTCGATCTCGCCGAGCCCCTCGCAGGCCCGCACCAGCGCCGCGATCCCGGGCGCGAGGAAACCATCGTCGTTGGCGATCAGGATGCGCATCGGCGCATTGTAGGCAGCGGCCCGACCCGCCCCGCAGCCGCCGCCCGGGGCTTGCCTATCATCGCCGCGCGACAACCCGAAGGAGCGCTGCGATGCAAGCCTGGCTTTGCGAAACCCTGTCCGGCCCCGAGGGCCTGGTGTGGAAGGAAGTGCCGACGCCCGAACCCGGCCCGGGCGAAGTGCGGATCGCGATCCGCGCCGCGAGCCTGAACTTCCCCGACATCCTGATCGTCCAGGGCAAGTACCAGGCCAAACCGGCGCTGCCCTTCGTACCCGGTTCGGAATACGCCGGCGTGATCGACGCGGTCGGCACGGGCGTCAAAGGCCTCGCGCCCGGCGACGCGGTGGCGGCGCTGGGCACGATGGGCGGCTTCGCCACCCACGGCATCGTCGCGGCCGGCCGGGTCGTGCCGCTGCCGCCGGGCTTCCCGTTCGAGGACGCCGCCGCCTTCACGCTGACCTACGGCACCTCGCACCAT
Organism: Pseudomonadota bacterium; assembly: GCA_018240325.1. Classification (GTDB taxonomy): domain Bacteria; phylum Pseudomonadota; class Gammaproteobacteria; order Burkholderiales; family Burkholderiaceae_C; genus Rubrivivax. The sequence goes on along the minus strand of JAFEFZ010000052.1, from coordinate 10,174 downwards.
GCGCTGGTGGATCGCGCCGCGCTGCGCGCCGGCGAGACGGTGCTGGTGCTGGGCGCGGCGGGCGGCGTGGGCAGCTCGGCGATCCAGGTCGCCAAGGCGGTGGGCGCACGCGTGATCGCCGCCGCGTCCAGCGACGACAAGTGCGCGTTCTGCCGCACGCTCGGCGCCGACGAGACGCTGAACTACGGCACCCAGGATTTGCGCGAGGCCGTGAAGGCCTTGACCGGCGGCAAGGGCGCCGACGTGATCTACGACCCGGTGGGCGGCGACCTGGCCGAACCCGCCTTCCGCTCGATCGCCTGGCGCGGGCGCTACCTGGTGATCGGCTTCGCGCAGGGCGGCATTCCGGCATTGCCGCTGAACCTGCCGCTGCTGAAGGGCGCGTCGATCGTCGGCGCCTTCTGGGGCGAGTTCGTGCGGCGCGAGCCCGAAGCCAGTGCACGCGGCCTGGCGCAGCTCGCGCAGTGGTACGCGCAAGGGCTGGTCAAGCCGGCGATCGACCTGAAGCTGCCGATGCGCGAGCTGCCGCAGGCCTTCGCGCGCATGGCGGCGCGCCAGGTGCGCGGCAAGGTGGTGATGGTGAACGGCTGAAACGCCGTTCGACGCCGGCACCGGCGGTCGGCTAGCATCGGTGCCCAGTTGGGAGGGCGACAACCATGCCGGTCAAGGTGCTGATCGTCGAGGACAACCCGGTGGCGCGCGGCTTCCTGTGCCGCGTGGTGCGCGAGAGCTTCAGCGACACGATCGCGATCACCGAGGCCGGCGACCTGGAGGCCGCGCGCCGCCAGATCCATCTGGCCGGCGGCGCGACCGGCCTGCACGGCACCGATCCGTTCAAGCTGCTGCTGGTCGACCTCGAGCTGCCCGACGGCAACGGCCTGGAGCTGCTCGCCGAGTTGGCGCAGTACCCGGCCACCAAGATCGTGACCACGCTGTACTCCGACGACGACCACCTGTTTCCGGCGCTGCAATGCGGCGCCGACGGCTACCTGTTGAAGGAGGACCGCTTCGAGGTGCTGGTCGAGGAGCTGCAGAAGATCGTGCGCGGCCAGCCGCCGCTGTCGCCGGCGATCGCGCGCCGGCTGCTCAACCATTTCCGCGGCGGCGGCAGCACCGAAGGGGGCGCGGCCGACACCGGCTGGGCATCGGCCGGCGCCCCGCCCAGCAGCCGGCCGGTGCCGCTGGAGCGGCCGCCCGACCACGAGCGCCTGACGCCGCGCGAGAACGAGGTGCTGACCTACCTGAGCAAGGGCTTCACGATCAAGGAGATCGCGGCGCTGATGGGCATCAAGTGGTTCACCGTCAACGACCACATCAAGTCGATCTACAAGAAGCTCAACGTCTCCAGCCGCGCCGAGGCCGCCGTGCTCGCGAGCAAGCAGGGGCTGGTGTGAAGGTGCCGGCCCGCTGACGGCCGGCGCGCCGCCGAGCGCTCCCATGACACCGCGGCCCGACCCGAGCGCCGGCGCCGGGCTCGGCGCGGGCACCCTGCCCGGCCCGCCGCGGCGCAGGTCGTTGCGGCCGCAGGCAGCCGTGGTGGCGCTCGCCGTCGTGCTGCTGGCGGCCCTGCTGCGCCCGCTGGCCGCAACCCCTGCGATCGATGCCGTCTGGCGGCTCGATCCGCGCGGCGCGCTCGAACTGGTGGCCAGCCCGCTGCCGGCGCTGCAGCCGATGGTCGGGCAGACGCTGCAGCGGATCGTCGCCGCCGACGGCCGCGTGATCGAAGGCGCGGCGCTGGCGGCGCCCGGCGCCCCGCGCTGGACGGTCGACGACGCCCGCAGCGCGAGCCAGGCGGCAGCGCGGCAGGCGCTCGCGCAGGCGCTGGCGGGCGGGCCGGTGGCGCTGCAGTTCGACGACGGCGGCAGCGTCGCGGTGCAGCCGCGGCCGCGCGGACTGGGCGGCATCGGCGCGCTGTTCTGGCTGATGGCGGCGGCCTGGCTGTCGCTGCTGCTGGCCGGCACCACGCTGTACGCGCGGCGGCCCGGTTGGCGCAACGGCCTGTACCTGGCGCTGGCGTTGGCGCTGGGCGCGAAGCTGCTGCTGATCGGCGCGGAATCGATGCCCGGACTCGGGCTGCCGGCCGGCATCGTGGCGCACGGCCTGCCGGGCCACATCGTGCTCGACCTGGTCTGCACGGCGCTGGCGGTGCACCTGTCCACGCTGCCGCCGCTGCGCGTGCCGCATCCGCGCGCGGCGGCCGCCGCAGCCTGGAGCCTTGCGGCACTGCTCGCCGCGGCGCTGGCTGCCGGCGCCCTGCGCCCCGCGTGGTGGTGGCTGCAGGCGGCGATGCTGGCCGGCGCCGGTGCGGCATTGCTGCTCACCGGCTGGTCCTACCGCATCGAGCCCAACCCCTTCGCGCTGGTGTCGCGCCGCATCACGCTGGCCGCTGCCGGCAGCCTGGCGCTGCTGACCGTGGCCGCGGCCGCCGCCGGCCGCGCGGGCGCCCGCGCGCACGAGGTCGCGTCGATCGCGCCGATGGCGTGGTATTTGTTCTTCGCCTGCCTGCTGCTGCTGCTGCCCTTCGTGTCGCGCGCCGGCATGCTGATGCGCGAGGTCGCGATCTTCGCCGGCATCAGCACGGTGGCACTGTCGCTGGACCTGCTGTTCGTGTCTGCTTTCGGCGTCGACCCGGCCGCCTCGCCGGCGCTGGCGATCCTGCTCGCGCTGCTGCTGTACGGCCTGACGCGCGGGCTGCTGCTCGACGCCGCGGCCGAGCACCAGGCGCTGGGCGCGGGGCGGCTGTTCGAGCGGCTGTACCGCGGCGTGCGCTCGGTCGAGCAGCGGCCGCAGGATTGGCCGACGCTGGTGCCCGCACTGCTGCGCGAGCTGTTCGACCCGCTCGAGCTGGAGGCGGTGACGCAGCCCGCCGAGCACGCGCGCGTGCTGGCCGCCGGCGCTGCGCTGCTGGTGCCGACCCCGGCAGCCGGCGAGGCAGGCACTGCGTGGCTGCTGCGCTTCTCCGGCCGCGGCCGGCGCCTGTTCGGTCTGGACGATGCGCGCCTGGCCGACGGCGTGGTCGAGCAGGTCCGGCGCGCGCTCGCGCAGGATCATGCGGTCGAGCGCGGCCGCAGCGAGGAGCGCGCGCGCATCGCGCAGGACCTGCACGACGACATCGGCGCACGGCTGCTGACGCTGATGTACAGGGCTCCGAGCACCGAGATCGAGGACTACATCCGCCACACGCTGAAGGACCTGAAGACGCTGACGCGCGGCCTGGCGGCCTCGGAGCACCGGCTGTCCCACGCGGCGGCCGAGTGGAAGGCCGACATCGCGCAGCGGCTCGGCGCCGCGCAGATCGAGCTGGAATGGTCGCTGCAGCTCGACCGCGATCTCGAGCTCGGCGTCGTGCAATGGTCGGCGCTGACGCGCGTGCTGCGCGAACTGGTCAGCAACGTGATCCAGCATTCGGCGGCCACGCACGTCGCGATCACCGGGTCGGTCGAGAGCGGCAGCCTGCGCCTGGCGATCGCCGACGACGGCATCGGCCGCGACCCGCAGGCCTGGGCCCACGGCCTGGGCCTGGGCGGCGTGCGCAAGCGCGTCAAGCAGCTCGGCGGCGACGTGCAATGGGCGCCGAACGACCCCGCGGGCATCGTCTGCACCGTGCGGGTGCCGCGGCTCGGCGAACACCGGCACTGAGCGCCGCACCGGGCGGGACCCGCACGGCGCCGGCGCAGGGCAAGCGCAGCCTCGGAACGCGGATGCCCGCGCGGGCGTCCACCGCGCCTGCATGCGCCGGCGCGGCCCCGGCAGCCGCGCTCAGCACTGCGCCAGCGCGTCCTCGGCGGCCGTCTGGTAGGCCATCGAGATGGTCGGGTAGTTGAAGCAGACCTGCAGGAAGTGCTCGGCCGTCGCGCCGATCAGCAGCGCCACCAGCCCGATGTGCACCAGTTCGGTCGCGCCCTCGGCCATCAGGTGCACGCCCAGCAGCTTCTGGTCGGCGCGCGCGAACAGCAGCTTCAGGAAGCCGGTTTCGCCGATGATGCGCCCGCGTGCGTTCTCGGCCAGCCGCGCACGGCCGACGACGTAATCGACCCCCTTGGCCTTCAGGCTGTCTTCGGTCTCGCCGGCCATCGACACTTCGGGGATCGTGAAGATGCCGTAGGGCAGCACCTCGGGCAGCGCGCTTCGGTACTTGCGGCCGAACATGTGCATGACGGCGATGCGGCCCTGCTCGGCCGCGGTGGACGCCAGGCCATGCGAGCCGATCACGTCGCCGGCCGCGTAGATGTGCGGCACGGCGCTGCGGTAGTCGGCGTCGACCTCGAGCACGCCGCGCCGGCCCGGCACGAGCCCGGCCTTGTCGAGCGCCAGCGCCGCGGTGCCGGGCACGCGGCCCGCGGCCACCAGCACCAGGTCGACCATCAGGTGCTCGCCGCTGGGCGCCAGCTCCATGTCGACGCCCGCATCCTTGGCGGCGGCACGCGCCACCTGCTGGCCGAGGCGGATCTGCACGCCGATGCGCTCCATCTCGCGCGCGAGCGCGGTCGACACCTCGGCGTCGAGGAACGGCAGCACGCGCTCGCGCCCGTCGATCAGCAGCACCCGGGTGCCGAGCGCCGCGAACAGGCTCGCGTATTCGCAGCCGATCACGCCGGCGCCGACCACCGCCATCGTGCGCGGCAGCATGTGCACGTCGACGATCTGGTCGGAGCAGTACACGCGCTCGTGGTCGAACACGAAGCCTTCGGGCCGGTGCGGCGAGCTGCCGGTGGCGATCAGCACGTGCTCGGTCCGCAGGCGCCGGGTGCCGGTCGGCGCGCGCACGACGATCGTGTGCGGATCCTCGAACGCGCCTTCGCCTTGCAGGCACTGCACGCCATGGCGCGCCAGATCGCCGGCGATGCGCTGGTGTTCCGCGCGCGACACGGCCGCCGCATGGAACAGGAAGTCGTCGAGATCCGCTTCGCGCGCCAGGCCGAGGTCGACGCCGTGCAGCCCGCGCTGGCGCAGGCCCGACAGGTACAGCGCCGTCTCGCGCAACGTCTTCGACGGCAGCGTGCCGGTGTGGGCCGCCGCGCCGCCGAACACCGCCTCCTTCTCGACCAGCGCCACGCGCTTGCCGAGGGCCGCCGCCTGGATCGCGCCCTTCTCGCCCGCCGGGCCCGAGCCGAGTACCACGAGGTCGTATCCCGTATCCATGCGCCGAATCCTCCGCCGCGGGAAGCCAGGCCCGGGGCGCGCGGCAGTCGCGCCGCGCCAGGCCGCAAGGCGGCCCGCGGCGCCTTGCGCGGCGCAGTCTATCCCACAAGCGAGAACACGGCCGGCATCGTCGCCGTGACCGCGCGCGGCAGCCGACGCCCGCGGCGCCGCTGCGCCGCGGGCTTCAGGCCGTCAGGCGCCTGCCGTCGCGGGCCGCCTGCTCGAGCAGCGGCGCGACCGCGAAACCATCGCCCAGGCGCGGCTTGTGCTTCGCGAGTGCGGCCACGACCTCGGCCGCGCCCACGGTGTCGGCATAGAACATCGGCCCGCCGCGATACACCGGCCAGCCGTAGCCGTAGATCCAGACCACGTCGATGTCGCTCGCGCGTTGCGCGATGCCTTCGGCCAGGATCTTCGCGCCCTCGTTGACCATCGGGTAGACGAGCCGCTCGAGGATTTCCTGGTCGTCGATCCGGCGCCGCGTGACGCCCTTCTCGGCCGCGAAGTCGAGGATCAGCTTCTCCACCAGCGCGGGGTTGCTGCGGTTGCGCCGGGCGTCGTAGTCGTAGTAGCCGGCGCCGGTCTTCTGGCCGCGGCGGTCCAGTTCGCACAGCCGCTCGCGGATCGTCGCGCCCTTGGACGTGTCCTTCGACCAGCCGATGTCCAGCCCGGCCAGGTCGCTCATCTGGAACGGGCCCATCGGCCAGCCGAAGTCGTAGGCCACGCGGTCCACGTCCCAGGGCATCGCGCCTTCGAGGATCAGCGCGTCGGCCTGGATGCGGCGCTGCGCCAGCATGCGGTTGCCGATGAAGCCGTGGCACACGCCCGCGACCACCGCGACCTTGCCGATCGCCTTGCCGACCTCCATCGCGGTGGCGAGCACGTCGGGTGCGGTCTTCGCGCCGCGCACCACCTCGAGCAGCTTCATCACGTTGGCCGGGCTGAAGAAGTGCAGGCCGACCACGTCCTGCGGCCGCTGCGTCGCCGCCGCGATCTCGTTCACGTCGAGGTAGCTGGTGTTGGTGGCGAGCACCGCGCCGGGCCTGGCGATGGTGTCGAGCCGCGCGAACAGTTCCTTCTTGACCGCCATGTTCTCGAACACGGCCTCGATGATCAGGTCGCAATCGGCAAGCGTCGCCAGCTCGAGCGTCGGCGCCAGCAGGCCCATGCGCCGGTCGACATCGGCCGCGCTCATGCGGCCCTTGGCGGCGCTGTTGTCGTAGTTCTTCCGGATCGTGGCCGTGCCGCGGTCGAGCGCGGCCTGCGCGGTCTCGACGATCGTGACCGCGATGCCGCGGTTCAGGAAGTTCATCGCGATGCCGCCGCCCATCGTGCCGGCGCCGATGATGCCGACCTTCTTCACCGGCCGCGCGGCCGTGCCCTCGGGCAGGCCGTCGATCTTGGCCGCGGCGCGTTCGGCGAAGAACATGTAGCGCTGCGCCTGGCTCTGCACGCCTTCGACCAGCCCCTTGAACAGGCGCCGCTCGGCCGCCTGGCCTTCGTCGAAGGGCAGGCTCGCCGCGGCCTCGACGCACTGGATGATCGCCTCGGGCGCGTCGAAGCCGCGGAAGACCTTCGCGTTCTTCTTGCGGAAATCGGCGAACAGCTCGGGCGTGGCGCCGGCCACCGCCTGCGTGCGGATGCGGCGCAGCGGCCGCTGCTCGGCGAGCACGCGGCGCGCGAAGGCCACGCCGGCGGCGCGCAGCTCGGCGCCTTCGGCGACGAGTTCGTCGAGCAGCCCCATCTCGAGCGCCTGCCGGCCGCCCACCGGCGCGCCGCCGGTCATCATCTCCAGCGCCCGGGCGGCGCCGACGATGCGCGGCAGCCGCTGCGTGCCGCCCGCGCCCGGCAGCAGGCCGAGCTTGACCTCGGGCAGGCCGACCTTGGCCGAAGCCAGCGCGATCCGGTAGTGGCACACCAGCGCCGTCTCGAAGCCGCCGCCGAGCGAGGTGCCGTGGATCGCCGCGACCACCGGTTTGTCGGCGGCCTCGATGCGGTCGAACAGTGCGTGCAGCGAAGCGCCCTTGGGCGGCTTGCCGAACTCGGAGATGTCGGCACCGGCGAAGAAGGTGCGGCCGGCGCAGGTCAGCACGATCGCCTTCACCGCCGCGTCGGCGAAGGCCTGATCGAAGGCGGCGGCGAGGCCGTCGCGCACGATCGCCGACAACGCATTGACCGGCGGGTGGTTCGAGGTGATCACCGCGATGCCGTCTTCCAGGCTCAGGTCGACGACGGGGTTGATGGCGGCCATGTCGGGGGTCTCCTGTTCGGTCGGCTGCGGGGCGGTGCGGCTCGGGTACGGGCGAGGCGCGGCTCAGGCGCCCTTGGGCGCGTGGCCGAGCACCGCCTTGGTCTCGAGGAACTCGGCGAAGGCGTGGTCGCCCCATTCGCGGCCGTTGCCCGACTGCTTGAAGCCGCCGAAGGGCGCCATCAGGTCGACCCCGGCGCCGTTGAGCGTGACCTGGCCGGCGCGCAGCCGCGCGGCGACGGCGCGTGTGTGCTCCAGGTCGGCACCCGACACGTAGGCCGCCAGGCCGTAGGGCGTGTCGTTGGCGGCGGCCACGGCTTCGTCCACGGTGTCGTAGCCGACCACCACCAGCACCGGGCCGAAGATCTCCTCGCGCGCGACGGTGGCGCTGTTGGGCACCGGGCCGAGCACGGTGGGCTTCACGTAGTAACCGGCCTCCAGCCCCGCCGGCTTGCCCGGCCCGCCGGCGACGACCTTGGCGCCTTCCTCGATGCCGCGGTTGATCAGCGTCTGGATCTTGTCCCACTGCGCGGCCGACACCACCGGCCCGATCGCCGCGCCGCTGTCGGGCGCGCCCACGGTGGTGGCCTCGGCCGCCTCCTTGGCGGCGGCCAGCGCCTCGGCCATGCGCGCGTTGGGCACCAGCATGCGCGTGGGCGCATTGCACGACTGGCCGGAGTTCTGCATCACGCCGCGCACGCCGCCGACCACGGCCTTCTTGAACCCGGCGGCATCCAGGTCGGGCAGCAGGATGTTGGGCGACTTGCCGCCGAGTTCCTGGTGCACGCGCTTGACGGTGGGCGCCGCGTTGCGCGCCACCTCGATGCCGGCGCGCGTGGAGCCGGTGAAGGACACCATGTCCACCTCGGGGTGACTCGAGATGGCCGCGCCTACCGTCGGCCCGTCGCCGTTGACCAGGTTGAACACGCCGGCGGGCACGCCGGCCGCGTGCAGGATCTCGGCCCACACCTGCGCCGAGAACGGCGCGATCTCCGACGGCTTGAGCACCATCGTGCAGCCCACCGCCAGCGCCGGCGCCACCTTGCAGGCGATCTGGTTGACCGGCCAGTTCCACGGCGTGATCAGGCCGCACACGCCGATCGGCTCCTTCACGATCAGCGTCGTGCCGCGCTGCTCCTGGAAGTGGTAGTCCTTCAGCACCGCCAGTGCCGTCTGCAGGTGGCCGATGCCCATCGCCGCCTGCGCCTTCTGCGCCAGCACTGCCGGCGCGCCCATCTCTTCGCTGATCGCCGCGGCCATGTCGGCATAGCGCTTCTTGTACTCGTCGATGATGCGCTCGAGCAGCGCCACGCGCTCGGCCACGCTCGTCTTCGAGTAGCCGGCGAAGGCCTTGCGCGCCGCGCGCACCGCGCGGTCGACGTCGGCGGCCGAGCCCATCGAGATGCGGCCGGCCACGGCCTCGGTGGCCGGATTGATCACGTCCAGCGTCTTCGGCGCCGCCGGGGCGACCCACTGGCCGTCGATGTAGAAGTTCAGGTATTCGCGCATGGTGCCGGTACTCCCGCATTCGGTGGCCGCAGCCGCGGCCGGTTGGAACGGACCATTCTAGGCAGCGCGCCGGCATCCGCTAAGCTGGGCCCGATGCGACCCCGAGACCTGATCGAACTGCTGCTGCTGAGCCTGCTGTGGGGCGGCGCCTTCCTGTTCACCCGCGCTGCGGTGCCGGAGTTCGGCCCCGCGCCGCTGGTGGCGCTGCGGCTGGGCATCGGCGCGCTGCTGGTGCTGCCGGTCGTGGCCTGGCGCGGCAAGCTCGCACAGATGGCGCAGCGGCCCCGGCAGATGCTGGTGCTCGGCCTGGCGTTCACCGCGCTGCCGTTCTGGCTGCTGAGCTGGAGCGCGCTGCACATCGGCGCCGGGCTGCTGGCGGTGCTCAACGCCACCGCGCCGATGTTCGCCGGCATCGTCGGCCACTTCGTCTTCCGCGAGCGGCTCGGGCGCACGCGGGCGGCCGGTCTGGCGATCGGCTTCGCCGGCGTGGCGCTGCTGGTGTCGGGCGGCAACCTGGCGCTGAAGACCACCGACGGTGCGCTCGCCCTGGCGGCCGTGCTGCTGGCCGCGGCCGCCTGGGGCATCGGCGGCAACTACGCGCGCCGTCGCCTGGGCAGCGTCGACCCGATGGTCACCACCGTCGTCAGCCTGGCGGCGGCCAGCCTGGCGCTGGCGCCGCTGGCCTGGGCCACCTGGCCGGCTCAGCCGCCGAGCCTGCGCGCCTGGGCCGAGATCGTCTTTCTCGGCGTGGCGAGTTCCGGCCTGGGCATGCTGATGTACTTCCGGCTGCTGAACCGCATCGGCGCGGTGCGCGCGATCTCGGTAACCTTCCTGAACCCGGTGGTCGCGATCGTCGGGGGCGCGCTGTACCTGGGCGAAGCGATCACGCCGGCGGTGGTCGGCGGCACTGCGGTGGTGCTGTTCGGCACCGCGCTCAGCCTGGGGCTGATCGGCCCGGCACGCGCCGCGCCGGCCGGTTCGGCGTAAGCGCGTTGCCGCTTCTCGCCGCCCCCCGCACTGCCGGGCACTCGAGTTGCTCCACCGCGCGATGCGTGATCCCCGGCACATGGAACGCGCCTGCGGTCGGGCGGCCGCTTGCGGCCCTGTCCTGCCTTTCGGAACGTCTGCTGTTCTTCGTTGCGTTCTTGGACCGTTGAGGCAAAGCCGCCGAGGGGGTAGCCGGCTGCGTTCAGCCAAATTCTTATTCACTCCGCCGACTACCCCCTCGTCGGCTTTGCCGGCACCGCCGGCGCGCTTCTTCAGCAAACCCCCACT